>NZ_JAENRY010000182.1 GCF_016612545.1 Streptomyces sp. MBT65
CCGCGCTCGACGCCGGTCTGCGCCACACCACCGCCGACACCGTCGTGGTCCTCTCGGCCGACCTGCCGTTCCTCGAAGTGGCGACCGTACGGCGGCTGTTGACCGCGTTGTGGAGCAGCGGCGCCGAAGGGGCGCTGCTCACCGACGCGGACGGGCGCGACCAGCCGCTCGTGGCCGCGTACCGCGCGGCGGCGCTCCGCCGAGAGCTGACCGCGCTCACAAAAGAGCACGGCGGCCTCACCGGGCTGCCCCTGCGCAGGCTGACCGCCGCGCTCGAACTCACCCGCGTCCCCGACCCCGTCGCGTCCTTCGACTGCGACACCTGGGACGACCTCGTCACCGCCAGGGCACGCATCAGGGAGCATGGGCACGTGTTGGATGAATGGATTTCCGCAGTCAAGGACGAACTGGGCATCGACCTGGACGTCGACACCGGCATCCTGCTCGACCTCGCCCGCGACGCCGCCCACGGAGTGGCCAGGCNCCCGCCGCCCCGCTGACCACCTTCCTGGTCGGTTACGCGGCGGCGCAGGGCAAGGGCGGACCCGAGGCGGTTGCCGAGGCCGCCCGCAAGGCCGTCGCCCTCGCACTGCGCTGGGCGGACGAGGAGACCCCGGGGGCCTCGCCCGACGCGGCATCGGAAGCGGCCCCGGCGACGAAGCCCACCCCCGGCCCCGACTCGACGTCCGATCCCACGCCCGAGGTCGCCTCCGAGTCCGCGCCCGGCGCGAAGCCCGACGCCGACTCCGGGCACTCGACAAAGCCCGGCGCCGCGCCCGAGTCGAACACCGACGCCCCGGTCACCCCGTCCACCCCGCACCCGGACTCCACCGCATGACCGCGCGCGGCACGCACACGCACACCAGCGGGCACACCCAGGACGTCGAGGACCTCGACGTCGAGGAGGTCCTCGCCCTCGTGAACGCAGCCGGCAACGGCGACGCCGCCGAGCCTCCGCCCCCACCACAGGACACGCCCCGAACCCCTGGCGCACCCCGCACACCAGAGACCCGGCACCGAGCCACCCCCTGGCCCGAGGCCCGCGCGATCGCCGCCCGCGCCGCCCGTGCCGGTGGCCATCGTGCCCCCGTCTCCGTGCCCCTCGACTCCGCTCTCGGCCTGGTGCTGGCCGCGCCGCTCGTCGCACTGAGCGACCTGCCCTCGTTCGACACCTCCGCGATGGACGGCTGGGCGGTCGCAGGGCCCGGCCCCTGGGCCGTACGCGAGGACGGGGTGCTCGCCGGGCACGCCCAGCCCGAGCCGCTGAGCGACGGCGAGGCCGTACGGATCGCGACCGGCGCCCGGGTCCCCGCCGACGCCACCGCCGTCATCCGCAGCGAACACGGCCGTATCGACGACAAGGACCGCCTGCACGCGGCCCGGGACGTCGAACACGGCCAGGACATCCGCCCGCGCGGCCAGGAATGCCGCAGCGGCGACCATCTGCTGCCCGGCGGCACCCTGGTGACCCCGGCGGTGCTCGGTCTCGCCGCGGCCGCCGGCTACGACACGCTCACCGCCGTGCCCCGCCCCCGGGTCGAAGTCCTCGTCCTGGGCGACGAGTTGCTCACCGAGGGGCTGCCCCACGACGGGCTCATCCGGGACGCGCTCGGCCCGATGCTGCCGTCCTGGCTGCGCGCACTCGGCGCCGAGGTCATCGCCGTACGCCGACTCCGCGACGACGCGAAGACGCTGCACAAGGCCATCACGACCAGCACCGCCGACCTCGTCGTCACCACCGGTGGCACCGCCTCCGGACCGGTCGACCACGTCCACCCCACCCTGCGCGACATCGGCGCCGAACTCCTCGTGGACGGTGTGAAGGTACGCCCCGGCCACCCCATGCTGCTGGCCCGCATCAAGGACGACCAGCACCTCGTCGGCCTGCCCGGCAACCCCCTCGCAGCGATCTCCGGCCTGCTCACCCTCGCCGAACCGCTGCTGCGGACCCTGTCGGCCCACCCCGCCCCGGAGCCCTACGCGCTGCCCCTCCAGGACGCGGTGCACGGGCACCCGTACGACACCCGGCTCGTCCCCGCCGTACTGCGCGGCGACCGGGCCGTTCCGCTGCACTTCAACGGCCCGGCCATGCTGCGCGGGATCGCGGCGGCCGACGCGCTCGCGGTCGTACCACCCGGTGGTGCGCGCCAGGGGCAGCAGGCGGAACTCATCGATCTGCCCTGGGCGGCCGCCGGGATCGGGGTGTGTTTCACGTGAAACAATCGGGCCATGATGCGATCGCCCGCCAGGCGGACGAACATCTCGTGACCCATCGGGTGGAACTCCCGAGGAAAGTGGTCGAGCACCCCTTCCAGCAGGTCGCCAAACGGCTGTCCATCGCCCTGTGTCTGCTGGTCGCGACCGCGTTGATCGTCTACGCCGATCACGAGGGCTACAACGACAACTCGGACGGCTCGGTCGACTTCCTCGACGCCCTCTACTACGCCACGGTCACCCTCTCGACCACCGGCTACGGCGACATCACCCCGGTCAGCGACGGCGCCCGGCTCACCAACATCCTCGTCGTCACACCGCTGCGCGTGCTGTTCCTGATCGTCCTGGTCGGCACCACCCTCGAAGTCCTCACCGAACGCACACGGGAGGAATGGCGCCTCAACCGCTGGAGTCAACGGTTTGGTGGATGTGCCACTACCCTCCGGCGAGTTTTGCTAATCAGCTGTTGGGTGCAGACCGCTCGACTGTGATCAAGCGGTCTCCGGCCTTGAGGATTTGTGCCTCTGGCTCGGAGTAGGCCAGAACCTCTTTGAGGCGGACGACGGCCACGACCAAGTCCTTGCTCTCACGCGGCGAACGTCCTACCTCATCTTCGGATGCGGGGCGTTCGATGAGATCAAGTCCAGAGCCGTAGGTCATGAGTTCTTCCAGGGTGTTGGCTGAGTGCGGGCTGGCCGTAGCCACACCGAGCAACCGGCCGGCGGCGCTGGAGCTAGTGATAACCGTGTCGGCGCCGCTCTGCTTCAGCAGCGGTACGTTCTCGTCCTCGCGGACTGCGACGGCGATGGATGCACGTCTGTTGAGCTGGCGTGTTGTGAGAGTGACCAGGGCGGCGGTGTCGTCACGCTGGGGAGCGATGATGACTCGGGCCGCGTTCTGCGTCTCGGCCTTCCGCAACGTGTCGGCGCGGGTCGCGTCTCCGCACACGGACACGAGTCCGTCACTGTTGGCGGCGTCCACGGCCTTCCTCATCGGGTCCACGACGATGATCTGTTCTTTGGGCACACCCTGGCCCAAGAGCGATTGAACAGCGTGGCGTCCCTTGGTGCCGTAGCCGACAACGACGACGTGATCTCGGATACGGGAGCGCCAACGATGCACACGAACGTGCTGCCGGGTGCGTTCGGTGAGCACTTCGAGCGTGGTGCCGACCAAGATGATCAGGAAGACCACTCGCAGCGGTGTGATGACGAGGATGTTGGTGAGCCGGGCGGGGTCGCTGACCGGGGTGATGTCGCCGTAGCCGGTAGTGGAAAGGGTGACGGTGGCGTAGTACGCCGAGTCGAGGAGGTCAACCGAGCCGTCGGAGTTGTCGTTGTAGCCGTCGCGGTCGACATAGACGATCAACGTGGTTACGGCGAGTACTAGGAGCCCCAAAGCTAGGCGCCGCAGCACTTGTTGAAGTGGGGGCACGGCGCTCTGCGCCGGCATCGTGATGGAGCGCCCTGCTTCGGCGTCGTCTCGGGCCTCGGCATGCGAGCGGTACCAGAGGGACCGAAGGATGGAGAACTTCCCGTTCTTGAGCGATGGTCGCTCGTCGTTCCTCATCGCGTGCCCCCTGCGCTGGTGATCCAGGTAGTAAGCATCATGATCCCTGATGTCGTGAAACCTGTCATGGACCGCGTCCTCAAGGGGCATCATGCTTCGTCTGTAGGGAAGTTACGGAAGGGATCCGCAACTTCGGGTTCTGGCAAGAGACTTGAGGCTATTCTTTGTGTAGCCAGGCGCAGAGTCCGCCCCTATAGCTGAATAGTTCGAATACTCCGACGAAGATAGATATATCGCGAGTATTTAACTCACCTGAAGGGATAAAAGTGTACGAGGACGAGACAGGGCCACAGTTTGAGAAAAGAGCGTTGGCTGCTGCCAAGGCAATCCACAACCCGCTGGGAACACAAGGCCCGGTTATGCATCGAGGTCGAGAAATTGACGCGGCTTTTGAAATGGATGACGCTATCCATGTGTACGAGTTCACAGTCAGGCGAGACAAGGCTAAGGCAATCCAAGATGCTTCAAAGATCAGGGAGTTGCTCATCGACCTGCACAGGAAGCCTGAAAATGCTTACAAGAGTGTCACGGGTTGGGTTGTCACGCGAGACGAACCGACGGCTGAGCAGAGAGGTGCTGTAAGAAAAGAAGCAGAGATTGCAAAGTTCCCAATCCATGCCATCAGCATGGCCACGCTATCCCGTCGGCTCTGTGATTCGGAGAGCTATATTCAATGCAGAGATAGAGCACCTTTTGGGAGCATCGCCTACGTCACTAATTCTTCTCGGTCGTCGGTGAATGTGGAGACGATTTTCTCTGACATTGACGGCAAAGAGGAAAGTGTTAAAGGTATCACTAAGAGTCTTTCGGGCGGGAATCGTCATCTCATCATCGGAGATTTCGGTGTAGGTAAGAGTCACGCTCTAAGGCAAATCTACATGGAAATGCGGAAGGCGCACTTCAAATCCGATAAATTGACGCCATTCCCCGTTCATGTTAATTTGCGCGACTGTGCTGGGCTTAAGACGCCTGCTGAAATCCTACGCAGGCACTCGGAAGAAGTGGGCTTCAGTAACGATCGCGCACTCACATCCGCCTGGCGAGCTGGCGCTTGCGTGCTGCTTCTTGACGGCTTTGATGAGATTGTTCCGACGAGATGGATGGGAAGTGCGGCCGACGTCAAGCAGGTGCGCTTTCAGGCGCTTTCCGGGATCCGAAGATTGATCGAAGAAGCTCCGGAAGAAACCGGAATTGCAGTGTGTGGTCGGGCCCATTTCTTTTCATCGGCTCAAGAGATGATCAGCGTTCTTGGCCTAAGTGAAGAATGTTCCTTGCAAACTATTCATGATTTCACAAACGAACAGGTGGTCAATTATCTGAAGAAGTCGGGAATCAACTGGAGCGTTCCAGAATGGCTCCCGACGCGACCGCTTCTGATCGGCTATCTGTTGGCCGATGGGGCTATGTATGACGTCGAATCGGACTCGCTAGTAGATCAGGCCGCCGCGTGGCGGAATTTGTTTGGGATGATCTGCAAGCGCGAAGCCAAAATGTTCTCGGCGGTTCGGCCGGAGAAAATTAAGCAGCTTGTTTCCAGGGTTGCAACGCTTGCGCGTTCCACTGGCGACGAGACCGGTCCTGTGGATATGAAAATCCTGAGCCAAGCGTTCCGTGAAGTCAACGGAGTGGAAGCTGACGAAGAGGGAATCCAGCTTCTTCTACGTTTGCCTGGTCTGGCAAATCCCTCTGCGGCTAACCTGGATCTGAACAAGGAGCAGCGAGTATTCGTAGATAAGGATTTGGCGGATACCGCATACGGCGAAGATCTTGCTTCATATTTGGCACAGCCCCACGAAGGGCATACGCTAGCCCAGAACGCATCTTGGGTTGTTTCGTCCAGCGAACTGGGAGTGGGGGTTGCGGCTCAATCTCTCGAACTGCGGGACGTCTCAGCCGGTACCGTACTTGCGGCTGCGAAGCGCCGACAGGATAAGCATCAGTATGATGCGGTGTTGACGGATGCATTGCGTGTTGCTGATTATCTGGCACCAGAGAAAGTACGCCAAAGTTTCATTGTTGAGGGAGTTATGATTGAATCTCTCACCCCGTCGGACAGCAACACGGTTTTGTCGAAAATCAACTTCCATGATTCCGTGATTCATCGCCTAGATATTTCCTCGCTTGAGTCCGAAGAGGCTTGCCCAGTCTTTAGGTCCTGCCTGATCGGGCTGCTTGATGGGGCAGCGGGTGTCCCGGTGGCACTCGCAGAAAAATTCATCGATTGCGAGTTCGAGAGTTTTTCATCACTATCTCAAACGACCGTCGGTATCATGCAATTGAAACTGTCTGACGACGCGAAGATTGCCCTGACGGTCCTGAAAAAGATTTACTCACAAAGAGGCTCAGGACGTAAGGAAAGCGGGCTTTCCAGGGGGCTGGATCCAGCAATTAGAGGCCGCGTCCCTGCTGTCCTGACTGCTTTGCAGTCACAAGGATGGATTCACCGTATTGTTTCCGGGCGTGAACCCATTTATGTGGGGGTCAAGGAAAAGCGGGCGTATGCATTGAGAATCCTTGAAGAGCCAAATCGCTTCAATTTTGAGGCCTAAGGGTGAAACCTCGGGGTTTCCTATGTGGCCCCCCTGCCCTACCAATCTTCTCATCGCCGAGTTGGGTGCCGTCGTAGTCGCAAAGCAGGTGGAGTTTCGCTAACAGTCTTCTTCCGGCCGACTGGCGGAAGGGCTGGTATCGGATCCCGCTCTTTCGCGCGTGCATGGGATCCGTCCACGAACATGCGGGAATAATTCCCCAGTCGCGCGATGAGTTGGGCGAGCGGGAGGGGTTCAGTTGGGCGAATCCCCTGTCCTGCTGTCACCGAACCGGGCGCTGCCGGCAGGTGTGTTCGGGGCCGAACTACATTTCCAGTGTCGAGATGCGGGGTATATGCGACCTGGAGGGAGATTGCGCGGTGACTGTACCTTTTTCAAGGAGCAGTCACCGACAGCGGATGCGTGCCCGGGGTAATACCCGCGCGTGTACAGTCATGCTCTCGCCTTTCTAGAGAGGCGAGAGCAGAGGGAGAGTGTCCGGCTGCCGAAAGTGGGATCGCGATTCCCAGTCAATGATTGAGCGCTCTTGTGGTCTAGGGTCGTTCGGCCCTCAGAACGGCAGCTCTGGCGAGGCGGCGCCTTGTTTGATGGTCAAGATTCGCTCGTGGAAGTCGCGTGAGGCGGGTTCGCGTGGATATCGGGAGCGTAGTTCCTTGTCCAGCTCGTCGGCGACTAAAAGCAGGGATGGGAGCGACTTCCGGTCCGCTTCGAGTGCGGTGGTGCCCATGCCGATTGCTTCCTCGATGTCGCCGGTTCGGGCAGCGGCCACCCCGAGTGTGAGGCGGGCCTCGGCGGCGCGCATGGGTGAGATCTCGGTGCCGTCGGGGCCAGTGCTGATGCGGATCACGGATCGCGCGTGGGCGGCAGCGCGTTCGTCGTCTCCGAGGAGGCGGTAGGCGTCCATTTCGTAGAAGTCCCACTTGTCCGGGTCGATTATGAAGTGGTGTTCGGGGTGGTCTGGGCGTGGGAGGCGGTCAAGGCGGGCTCGGCCGGCGTCCAGGGAGTCGCGGACCAGGCGGGCGTCACCCATGCGGGCGGCGGCTCGTGCTTTGTGGGCGTAGAGCTGGACGCCGACGGAGTGGGTCTGGTCGGCGACGTGTCCGGCTTCGACGGCGTTGAGCATGTCCTGCCATCGGCTCTGGGTGAGGGCGAACCAGGCCTCGATCTCCCATGCCCAGGCCATGATCTCGCCGTGACCGGCCTCCTGGCCGATGCGGAGGGCGGCGGCCTTGCTGAGGTTGGCGGCTTCGCGTTGTCCTCGGTCGTACTGGACGCAGGCGTTGAGGAGGAAGAGCCATCCGGTGTCGACGAGTAGTTCCCGGTGCTGGCTGAGCGTCATCCGGCCTTCGAGCTGCTTGGTGACGTATTGCAGGCCGTTGCGGGTGCGCTCGTGCAGGTAGTCGGCATCGGCGTACGGGTAGGCGCGGGCCAGTTGGTCGATGCCGCCTTCGATCGACTCCAGGGCGGCACTGTTGATGCTGGACATCTCCGTGCGGCGGAGCAACTCGGCTACATCCCACAGTCCGGCGCCACCCTGTGCGATCAGGGCGCTCGGGTCGTCGAGTCGGGAGGGTGTGGCTGGTCTTTCCAGTTCCCACGGACGTGGGGCGAGTCCTGCGAGCTGGCCTGGGATGCGTAGGCCGTCGACGACTTCGAGGATCTTGTGGAACTGGGTGATCCGTGGGCGGGCGCCTGTGCCGTCGGTCTCGGGGCGGGCCATCTTGCCGATGTGTTCGCGCTTGTAGCCGACGGCCTCGGAGATCTTGGCGTAGCTGATGTTTCCGTGGATCTTGGCGAGTCTGAAGACTTCGCCGAAGTCGTGGTTGGCGACAGCCGAGCGCACGTCCGCGCGTTCCAAGACGTGTGGCGGTAGGGCTGCCGGTGTCGGTGCAGCTTCGGTCATCTCACTTCCCCATTGTGATCGACCTGACGGTGTTTGGCGTTTCTGTCTGCTGTGCCGCGTCCGTCTCGCGAGTGTACCCACGAGGGGGGTCCCCAAGAGGGGGGAGCGACAGGCGGTGAGAGAGGTGCACTCTCGGGTCACCCTGCCGGGAGGGACTCGGCGGCCGTGAGCTGAGACGGGGGCGTGTCATGGACGCTGCGAGGAAAGCGCGCCGGCATGCGTACGTGGCCGAGGAACTGAACGCGATGGCTCATTGGTACACGCGGCCTGATCCTTCCTTCGGCGGGCACTTCCTGACGCTGTCGCTCCTCGCCGAGTTCAGCGACACCGGGCGCATCGCGCGTGACCAGACGGTCGTGTTCCTACGGAGCGTGGGCGCCGATGCCGTCGTGGCCGATGCGCAGTTGGCCGTGTCGGAGCTGGTCGGAAACGTGGTCAATCACGTGGTGCCGGATCGCTGCCTTGCCCGCCCTGGCGCGAGCCGCCGTATCGACGTGATCTTCAAGATGTGGCCGAAGTGGCTGTTCATCGGGGTCGCGGATGAGGACTCGACACCCCCGGTGCTTCCCCTGGGCGACTCGTTCTTGCCCGGGCTGGCAGGGGAGTTGTCGGAAGCGGTCTTACCTGACTGCGGGCGTGGGCTGCTGATTCTTCAGCGACTGGCTGCGGCGGTCTGGTGGACGCCGGAGGACAAGGGCGGCAAGACCGTGTGGTGCCGATTCGACCTCGGCGGCGGAGACGGCGGCCAACCGTCCTGATGATCTTCGGCTGACGCTACGCGTTTCGCTCCCTCGGGAGTGAGCGGCAGCCGGGGGCTGGAGGGCGATCCCTCCGGCGAACGGGGCGCGTCTCCTGGAGCTCCGCCGGGTTCCCCACTCGGTGCCAGGAGGCCTGCTTCACAACCGAAAACGGAGACCGGGTCACCCCCTTAGCCCTGGAAAAGCGGAGGGTGACCCGGTTGGGGAACGCGAAGATCCCCGGTGCCTGATGGTACCGGGGCCGTTGTGCTGTGCATCTGCCTTGGACCAAAAGAGAGTTGACGATCCGTTACCTAGATCAGGGCAGAGGTGGGCAAGGTGTCTGGCGCGGGAGAGAACTGGCTGAGCGACGGGCTCGGCGACGTTACGGGGGCGGGCTTCGGGCTGTGGGTGTCGGGTGTCGACTACATCGCGGGTTGGCGTGAAGCGCGGGAGTCCGCTGATCAGTTGAACCGGGCGTTCCTCGGTGTCGGGTTCGAGCTGTCCGAGTTACGGGCCGTCGCCTCGGCGAACGAGGAGGGGCGCGGTGTCGTGCGGGTGGCGGGTTGGCCTGGCGCGGTGAATCGGCTCGCCGGCCTCCTGGAGGCGCTCGCGGACGACAACGGCGGCGCACGATGAGGCGGGTTTCCGCTGGTGAGCGCGGTACGTGGGCATGTCGCCGGGTGTTGAGACTTTGGGCGGTAGCTGCCATGGGGCGAGTGAACAGGGGGCCTTACGCTCGCCGGCGGATCGGGCAGTCTCTTGGAGCCTGCCCGCGTTTAGCCCGATCGGCCCCCTGTTCTTCGAGGCTCGCCCCATGGGAGCTGCCTAAAGTCTCGGCACCCGGCGACCCCCAGCCCCCAACACCCCAGCCAGCTATGGCCGTTCGACACGTTGCTTCCTGCGGTGTGCTGCGGTGCGGGGCGTCGGGCGACCGGACGGGACCGGCGGCCACGCCGCACGCCCGGCCGGGGCGGCCGGGCGCCCCGGCGCGCCGCAGGCGCGCCCTTGAGGAAGTGAAGACTGTTTCGACCGATGCCCGTCTGAGGTCAGGTGCGGTTGCGTCGGGTGGGCTGTTTGTCGGCGTTGATCCGGTAGGCGAGTTCGGCACGGTCCGCACCCACGCGCAGCTCTTCGAGGATCAGCGGGCGGTCGTCGGTGCCGTGCGCGGTGCGGGTCACGTGCAGGATCGGCGTCGCGTCCGGGAGCTGGAGCGTGGTGCGCTCGTCGGGCAGCGGCATGTGCGCGCGGACGGTCTCGGTCCAGGTCAGTTTGTGGCCGGCCTGGGTGAGCACCCAGTAGATCGCTGCCGGGGGCTTGCAGGGTTCCTTGCCGAGCAGCGGTACGGCCTCGGCGACCTCGAACGGGATCAGCGTGCGGTGCATGGCGCGCGTTCCAGTGGCGGGGTCGGTGAGCAGCCGGTCACAGCCGAACAGAGCCTCCTCCTGGCCGAGTTGGAGGAGACGGCCGGTGTCCTTGGTGGTGTGGGTGCGGTAGGTGTGCGGCCGTTCGGCCTCCTGCCAAGTGTCGCCGTTGGGCATGACGAACTTGCCTTCGCTGCTGTGGGTGATGCGGCGTTCGAGGGTGAGTGCGGGCTGGCCGTCGGTCCGGACGAAGCTGCCCTTGCCGTGCCGGACATCGATCAGGCCTTCCGCGCGCAGGGCGGCGATGGCGTTGCGGACGGTGGGGCGGGAGACGCCGTAGCGGGTCATGAGCTGGGCCTCGGACGGCAGCATCGCATCCGGGGCGAACTCGCCGGACAGGATGGCTTCGCGGATGGCTGCGGCCACCTGCTGGTAGAGGGCTCCGGGGCGCTGGATCTCCGACATGGCGGCATCTCCGGGTCGAGGTCGTAGTCACGTCGCACGCGCGACATCACTCGTCAGCATAAGTACTTGCGCACTCGCCGTACAGAGCCTCATAGTCGTAACTCGTAAGGACAAGTGACGTCTGAATATGTCAGGCGTCCCGACTGGCCAAGGAGGCCACACAACATGCAGTCCATTCCCGTGGACACGGCGCGACTGGGCGTACTGCGGTGCGCCATCGCCCCGGAAACGAAGATCAGCAACTTCGACACACAAGAGATCAAGAAGGACCGGGACGGCAACCCCGTCTACACCGTCGCCGTCACCGTCCGCCAGGACGGACGCCGCATCTCCGTCATCGAGATCGCGGTGAGCGGCGAACCGAAGGGCATCCAGGAAGGACAGATTGTCAAGGTCACCGGGCTGACCGCGTTCATGTGGTCGATGGGCGACCGGCACGGCGTCAGCTTCCGCGCCGACGCCATCACCCCCGTGCACGGCACCCCGGCGGCGCACGCCAAGGGCGGTGACGCGTGATGGGACCGATCCTGCTCGCCTTCGCCCTGGCCGTGCTTGCCTGGCTGCTCGTCGTCGGCGACCTGGTACGTCGGCACCGCCCGGCCTGGCACTGGTACCTCGCCGGGTATCCGGTGACCGCGTGGCGGGTGCTGTTCACCTGGCGCCGGGTCGCCCTGCTCAACGACCTGTCCGTGTCCAAGCTCCCGGCCCGCACACTGGTCGGGCACCTGATCGTCAAGGGCGACCCCGTGCGGCCGGTAGCACCCCGCACCTCGTTCCCGCGGGCTACCCGCATGGGGCTGACCGTGACCGTGCGGCTGCACGCGGGACAGACCCCGATGACGTACATGAAGGCGGCCGAAGCACTCGTTCACGCGTGGAGAGTCCACGCAGTGCGGATCACCTCACCGGAACGCGGTGTGGTCCTGCTGACTGCCATGGCCAGCGATCCGCTTCAACGGCCCGGCTTAGCCACCGCTCCGGCCGAGCTGCTGTCCGCGCTCATCGGCGCGCTGGAGTCCGGCGGCGCCTGGGTAATGAACCTGCGCCTGGTCCCGCACTGGCTGATCACCGGGGCCACCCGCTCGGGCAAGTCCACCCTGCTGGCCCGGCTCATCACCCAACTCGCCACACAGCCGGTTGCCTTGGTCGGCATCGACTGCAAGGGCGGCATGGAACTCGGCCTGTTCGCCCGGCGGTTGAGCGCGCTGGCGACCTGCCGACGCGAAGCGGTCGCGGTGCTTTCCGCGCTCGTGGTCGACATGCAGGACCGGATGAGTGCCTGCCGTGCGGCGGGTGTCCGCTCGATCTGGGAACTGCCCGACAAACTGCGGCCGATACCGGTCGTGGTGATCGTCGACGAGATCGCGGAACTGTACCTCTCCGACGGGACCCGTGAGAGCAAGGCAGAGGCGGAGCAGTGCTCCACGCTCCTGCTGCGCCTGGGGCAGCTCGGTGCCGCGCTCGGACTTCACCTGATCGTCGCCGGCCAGCGCGTCGGCTCCGACCTCGGCCCCGGCGTCACCGCCTTGCGCGCCCAACTCGGCGGCCGGATCTGTCACCGCGTCAACGACCCCGGCACAGCCGAAATGACCCTCGGCGACCTCAACAAAGACGCCGTCGCCATCGCCCAGACCATCACAGCGGAGGAACGCGGCGTAGCCGTGTGCACGGGCCCGGACGGCGGATGGAGCCGAGCCCGCTCGCACCTGACATCGACGCAAGAGGCCGTGTCGACGGCCCGCAAGCACTCCGGCCTGACCCCGCACCTGCCCGCCCTGGACCGCGCACTTGCGGCGCTGGAAGGAGACGTCAAGTGACCGGAGATGTGATCAGTGAGGGTACGGCGTTCACGTTCGCGGTGATCTTCGGGATCATCACTGTCCTCCTCGTCCGCTCCCGCGACATCCGCGCCTGGGAAGCGGTCTGCGTCGGCCTCTTCGGCGTCTACCTCGGCCAGACCCCCGTGGTCTTCACCATCCACGGCCTCGTCATCTGGTTCATCAGCGGCTTCTCCCACACCTGAGCAGAAGGGACCCACCGCCATGCCCATGTCTCGCGTGAGGTGCCCGTTCTGCAAGGGCGACGGCGCCCGCAGGACCTGGACCGGACGGCTGCGCCGCTGCCGCGTCTGCCGGGGCACCGGAACCATCCGCTGACCCACCCGCACCACCACCCCAGAAGGACGTGATCCCCATGACCCACTGCGCGCCACCACCCACCCACCGTGCCGCTACGGCGGCCCACCCCGGAAGGTCACCACCATCACCCCGGAGTACACCCCGGCTGACAGGCGCGCCGTCCTCGACCGCGCGGCGCGCCTGCGCCAACTCCCCGAAACAGACCGCGACGCACTCCGCATCGCCCAAGACCCCCAATTCCCGCGCTGGCTTGAGCAGATCACCGCAACCGGCGGCTGTACCCACCCCGTCCACCTCTCCGGCTCAACGACGACCCTGGACGGCACGACCGGCGAGATCCTGCACCACTACGACACCCGCACCGAACCCGGCGAACGCCTCCTCGTCCGCTGCCGCAACAGACGCGCAACCGTCTGCGCCCCCTGCTCCCGCCTCCACGCAGGCGACACCTTCCACCTCGTCCGCGCGGGCCTGCTCGGCGGCAAGAACATCCCTGCCACGGTCCGCAACCGGCCCCGCCTCTTCGTCACCCTCACCGCCCCGTCATTCGGCCCGGTCCACCGCGCCGGGGACCGATGTCGCCCCCGCCGTGACGGCGGAACCTGCGAACACGGGCACCGTCTCGGCTGCGCCACCGTCCACACCCCGAACGATCTGCTCGTGGGCCAACCCCTCTGCGCCGACTGCTACGACTACCCCGCCCACGTGCTGTGGCACGCGCACGCCTCCAAGCTGTGGGACCGGTTCGCCATCGACGTCCGGCGTCGCCTGGCCTCCTCGGCCGGCCTTGTACAGTCCCACTTCGCCGATCACGCCCGGCTGTCCTTCGCCCGAGTCGCCGAGTACCAGAAACGGGCGGCCGTCCACGTCCACGCAGTCGTCCGCCTCGACGGCCCGGCGGGACCAGACGACGAACCCCCGGTCTGGGGCACAACCAACCAACTGATCGACGCTGTGCACGCCTCGGCCCGGCGGGTCTTGGTCCGTACCCCCTACAGCCCGGCCGTGGGTGAACTCGCCCTGCGCTGGGGCGTCCAGATCGACGCCCGTCCGTTGCACTCCGACGGAGACGGGCCCGACGATGACGCCGTGGCCGCGTACGTGGCGAAGTACGTCACCAAAGGCGCCAGCGAAACCGGCGCCGGCATCGACCACAGGGTCACCACTTGGGATGACCTGGCCACTGCCCTCGTCAGCGAACACGTCCGCACCCTCATGCACACCTGCTGGCGCCTCGGCGATCTACCCGAGTACGAGACCCTCCGCCTCCGGGCCTGGACACACACCCTCGGCTACCGGGGCCACATCCTCACCAAGTCCCGTGCCTACTCCACGACATACGCAGCACTGCGCGCCGAACGCGCCCACCACGTAGGCCACACCGACCTCCCCGGCACGGCCATCGATCGGAACTGGCGCTACGTCGGCTCCGGCCACACTCCCGGCGCCGCTCTCATCGCTGCCGGAATCGCGGAGGACACCGCACGCAACCGAGAGGTCGCCGCTGACGAGAGATTGAGTCGTGACGGGAGCTTCGTTTGAAGCTGCCTTTGGAGGGTGATGACGACTGGGCTTGGGCTCGGGAGCAGGCGCGAAAGGCTCCTGCCTGGTCCGACGACGATTGGCGACGGGTGAACACGATCCTCGGCTTGCCCGTCGCCTCCCATCCTGCTCAGCCTTCCCCGAAGGTCACACCAAGTTGTTCCCCGGTTCCGTCTGCTGTCCCTTCGGTCGCCACACCGGAGTCAGACGCCCCCGCACGGGCCTCCCGCGTCCGACTGCGGGTCCGACGAGTACGGCAATCAGTAGGTCCTCGATGTAAGCGCGCTTCTCACTGAGTAGCAGGTCGCCCCAAGTCTCCGCGAGATCGACGGGCGTGCTCTGCGCAGAGTGCTTGTTACGCAGGACTCGGTTCCGTTCCGCCGTGAGTCGGCGTTTCTCGGCCTCATGTTCCGCGAGCTGACCGAAGTAGGTCTCAGCAGTGATGATCCGCGCTTTACGGGCCTGCTTCAGATCGTCGATGTCTTCGAGAACCCGCTTCAGCTCCTCTTCCTTCTCCCAAGTCGCCGGCTCCGGGTCATCCAGCCGTTCGGCGGCCTGCTCCTGGTGCTTCGCGATCACCATCATGGTGACGGCCTTGTCCGTCTCCGGGCCGTTGATCCGCGTGCCGCCGCACCCTGAAGGGACGCTGCCGCTGCTCGGGCACGCATAGTCGAAGTAACCCTCGGGCTTGTTGCGGCTCTTGTCGGCCTTCCTGCTTCGCAGCGGGGCGCCGCAACCCTCGCGACCGCACCGAAGGGTGCCGCGCAACAGGGACTTGCGCGTGTTGTGCCCCTGGCCTGGTTGGGGGTTGGACCCGAGTAGTTCCCTCAGGGCCTCCCACTCCTCGACGGAGACAACGGGCTCCCACTGCCCGATCACGGGTTTGCCCTTGTCGTCCAGGACGATTTCGACCCGTGTGTTCGCCGTCCCGGTCACCGGGTCGACGTCGATGACTTGGCGCGAGCGGTAACCACACAGGCGGGGATTGCGCATGATGGCCAAGAGCCCCGGGCGGGACCATGTGCGGCCTGTCGACGTGGTCACCCCGGCCTCGTCGACTTCGTTGATGACGGCGGAGATCGGCTTTCCTCCGAGCAGCCAATGCACCATCTGACGGAGCCACTTGGCCTCGTCCGGGTCCAGCGTGCGCTTGTCGGCCTTCCAACCGAACGGCCTTGTCCCGCCCGTGGGAATCCCGGCCTGTTGCAGCGCCTGGTGCTTCCGCGCGACCCGTCGTGCCGTGTCGGCGGACTGCTTGCTGTTGGTCGCCGTCACGATGCGCGCCACCGTCCGACCGTTGTCGGTCAGCAGATCGAGCGAGCCCGTGAAGTCGATGATCGGGC
This sequence comes from Streptomyces sp. MBT65, assembly GCF_016612545.1. Taxonomy (GTDB): domain Bacteria; phylum Actinomycetota; class Actinomycetes; order Streptomycetales; family Streptomycetaceae; genus Streptomyces. Next base: position 15,825 of record NZ_JAENRY010000182.1, read on the forward strand.
GCTTGAAGTTCTCGACGACCTCGATCGCGTCTTCGAGGTGCCGGTTGTCGCGGGTGAGGCGGTCGATGTCGTAGACGATCAGGCCGTCCAGTTGCTTGCCGTTCGGTGCGACGCCCCGCTTGAGGTCTTCCAACGCGCCCTCGAACACAGGGCGGATGACGCGGTACCCGATCTCTCCGTTCGGCAGTCGGACGCGCTTCCTCTTCCAGGCGCTCGTGTCCGGCTCTTCATACGTATATACGTATCGCCCGCCGCGCGACTCGACGAACGTCCGGTTGTCCTTCTCTTGCTCGTCGCGGCTCCTGATGTCCCGCCCAGTCATGGGCCGGAACGCGGGCTTGGTATCCGTGGTGCCGGTAACGTCGCTCTCAGCGGTGGCGGGACCCTCGTCGACCTCGAAGGACAGACGGACCAGGCCGGCCCAGTTCTGTCCCTCTAAGTCTCCCCAACGGGCGCGCTGCACAAGGTCGTTGTCCATGCCCTTAGGGTACTTTCGGGAAACCGCTGGAGGTCCACCTTGCGGGATCACACCGTCGTCGTCGGCTTCGGTACGAAGGGGCGGTCGGCGATCCAGACCGTGTGCGCGACGGGCCTGAAGAAGGAACAGGTCGTCGTGGTCGACCCCAGCGGGAAGGCGATCGAGGCGGCGAGCAGCGAGGGATACGTCGGGGTCGTCGGGGACGCCACCCGCAGCGAGGTCCTGAAGCGGGCCGAGGTGCAGAAGGCGCGGCAGATCATCATCGCGACGCAGCGCGACGACACGGCCGTGCTGGTGACCCTCACGGCCCGGCAGCTCAACCGCGGCGCGAAGATCGTGGCCGCCGTGCGCGAGGAGGAGAACGCGCCGCTGCTCAAGCAGTCCGGCGCCGACGCCGTCATCACCAGCGCCAGCGCGGCCGGCCGGCTGCTCGGCCTGTCCGTGC
>NZ_JAENRY010000183.1 GCF_016612545.1 Streptomyces sp. MBT65
GCGGTAGCGGGAGGCGGCCGCCCGCCCCTTCAGCCCCCTCGACTTCCAACTCGTCCTGCTGCGCCGCATGGCGGACCACAACCCGGACCTGGTCGAGAACGCCCGTCATGAGCTGGGCGTCTCGATCGCCGACATGCGCGAGGCCAACAAGCGGTGGCAGGCGATGCTGCACTCCCCGAGAGGCCGGGCGGCCGCCTCCCGCTACCGCTCGATCCTCGGCACCCCCGAGTCGACCGTGCAGCGCAGGATCGGCGACCTGGACTGCGAGGCCCGGCAGTGGCCCGTCCCGCTCTGGCCCGACCTCCGCTTCGAGGTGCTCACCGCTCCGAACGGCGCCGTGTGGAACGAATGGCTGGTCCGCGCCCCCGGTGCCGAAGGCCCGACCCTCCTCACCCTGGACGACCTGACCCCCTGGTCCTGCACGGTCGACGAGGCGGCCCGCGCCTTCGCCCCCGTCCGCCCTATGGAGGGCACGGCCCCCACCCGCTGGGGCCTGGCCTTCACCGCCCCGGACACGCAGGGCGTACGACACCGGTGCGCGGCCGAGTTCACCTGGGGCCTCCTGCAGAGAACGGCGGTCAAGGAGTGACGGCGGCCGCGAGAATCGCGTCGACCACGACCGCCAACGACCCGGGATGCAGATCGAGGAAGAGGTTCGGCTCGACGAGTTCCAGCTCCATCACACACGGCTGTCCGTCCGGCCCGTCCACGAGGTCCACGCGTGCGTACAGCAGCTCCGGCGCGTCCGGTACGGCGGCCAACGCCCGCTCGGCGACGGAGAGTTCGGCCTCGGTCGCGGTCCACGGCTCCAGGTTCGGGTGGGACACCTTGTCGTCGTCGTAGGCCGTGCCCCGCGCCAGCACGGCCCCCTTCCGCGAGGCGTGCACGAACCGCCCCCCGAAGAACAGCAGCGCCCGCTCCCCACTGACGTCCACGTTCGTGAGATACGGCTGCACCATCGCGGTCAGCCCTTCCCCGTGCATACGCTCCAGCTGTCGTACGGCCGTCTCGTGCTCGTCGGGTGTGTAGCGGGCGGCGAAGCGGGCGCCCGCGCCGGAGGTCGGCTTGACGACGTACTCGTGGTCGCCCGGGAGGTCGGCCGGGTCGCCGGGGGCGAGATAGCGGGTCGGCACGACGGGCACGCCGGCCGCGGCGAGGTCACCGAGATACCGCTTGTCCGTGTTCCACCGCACCACCTGCACCGGATTCGCGAGCCGCGTCACCTTGCCGACCCGCTCGGCCCACGCCATGAACTCGACCGGCCGCCAGCTGTAGTCCCAGGTCGACCGGATGACGACGAGGTCGTGGACCCCCCAGTCGGTCCCCGCGTCGTCCCACGGCACGGCGACGGCCTCGGCCCCGGCCGCCCGCAACGCCTCCACCAGCACCGGGAGGTCGCGGTCCTTGCTGGGCTGGGCTCCGGGGTCGTAGGTGGCGAGCGCGATTCGGGGCACGGGAGCCTCCAGCTTCGTACGGCGGTAGATCGTTTTTGCAGGGTAACCACGGGCCCGGTGTCCGAGGCAACCGGATTGGCCTTGCCCTTCCCGGCGCGGCGAACGGGGCCGGGGGTCCGGACACCGTCAGTCGTGTGGTGGCGGACGTGGTGTAGGAACGGGGGTGTCCCCGAGGTCTGGGGACCACTGCCCCCGACGGCTAAGGAGTGCGCCGCGTGTCCACCCTCTTCCCGGCCCTGACGAACCCGGGCGACGAGCCCGCTCTCACGTTCGGCGACCGGTCCCTGACGTACGCGGAGCTGGGCGCGGCGGCGGACGCCCTCGCGGTCCGGTGCCGGGGCGCCGGCCGGGTCGCCGTGTGGGCCACGCCCTCGCTGGAGACGGCGGTCGCGGTCGTGGCGGCGCTGCGGGCCGGGGTGGCCGCGGTGCCGCTCAATCCGAAGTCCGGCGAGAAGGAGCTGGGGCACATCCTGGCGGACAGCGCGCCGACGGTGGTGCTGGTGGCTCCGGGGGATGAACTGCCTTCCGGGTTGCGGGAGTTGGAGCGTGTCGACGTCGATGTGCGGGCGGTGGGGGCGGTCGCCGACGACGTCCGGGTGTCCGACGAGGATCCCGCCCTCGTCGTCTACACCTCCGGCACCACCGGGCCGCCCAAGGGTGCCGTGATCCCGCGCCGGGCGATCGCCACGACGCTGGACGCGCTCGCCGATGCCTGGCAGTGGACCGGCGACGACGTCCTCGTGCACGGGCTGCCGTTGTTCCATGTGCACGGGCTGGTGCTGGGCATCCTGGGGCCGCTGCGGCGCGGCGGTTCGGTGCGGCACCTGGGCAGGTTCAGCACGGAGGGCGTGACACGGGAGTTGAACGACGGCGCGACCATGATGTTCGGCGTGCCGACGATGTACCACCGCATCGCCGAGACCCTCCCCGACGACCCGGCACTCGCCAAGTCCCTCGCCCGGGCACGGCTGTTGGTCTCCGGTTCGGCCGCGCTGCCGGTCCACGACCACGAGCGGATCACCTCGGCGACCGGGCGCCGCGTCATCGAGCGCTACGGCATGACGGAGACCCTGATGCTGTGCTCGTCCCGGTGGACACCCCCGGACCCCCGGCCGAGCGTGCGGGCGGACGGTGAGCCGCGCGCCGGGACGGTGGGGGTGCCGTTGCCCGGCGTGGAGTTGCGGCTGGTCGAGGAGGACGGCACGCCTCTCCCTTCGTACGACGGGGAGAGCGTGGGCGAGATCCAGGTGCGCGGGCCGAACCTGTTCACGGAGTACCTCAACCGGCCGGACGCGACGGCCGCGGCCTTCACCGCCGACGGCTGGTTCCGCACCGGCGACATGGCCGTGCGCGACCCCGACGGCTATGTCCGGATCGTCGGCCGCAAGGCAACCGACCTGATCAAGAGCGGGGGTTACAAGATCGGCGCGGGCGAGATCGAGAACGCGCTACTGGAACACCCCGGGGTGCGCGAGGCCGCGGTCACCGGTGAACCGGATCCCGACCTGGGCGAGCGGGTGGTGGCCTGGATCGTGCCGACGGATCCCCAATCTCCCCCGGAACTGGCGGAGTTGGCCGACCACGTGGCAGGCCGTCTGGCCCCGCACAAGCGCCCCCGTGTCGTCCACCACCTCTCCGCGCTGCCCCGCAACGACATGGGGAAGATCCTGAAGCGCTCCCTGACCGATGGCTGAGCGGCTCTCGGCGCGCGAGACCCTCGCCCTCGTCACGGACTCCGCCACCTTCTCCGAACTCCCTCACCCAGTACGGGAGTCCGGCCCCGACGGCCCCCTCGCCTGGCAGGGCTACGACGCCTCGCGCGCCCGCGCCGCCGACCGCACCGGCGAGTCGGAGTCGGTGATCTGCGGTACGGCGACGGTGTCGGGCACGCGCGCGGTGCTGATCGCCTTCGAGTTCGGGTTCCTCGGCGGTTCGCTGGGCGAACGCACCGGGGACCGTCTGGAGGCGGCGTACACGTACGCCCGTGAACACCGGTTGCCCGTCGTGCCGTTGATCGCCACCGGGGGCAGCCGGATGCAGGAGGGCATGATCGCCCTCACCCAACTCCAGCGCGTGGCACGCCAGTCGACGCTCACCCGAGAGGCCGGCCTCCCCCAGATCGCGGTCCTGCGCGACCCCACCACGGGCGGCGGCTGGGCCACGCTGGGCGCGGGCGCCGATGTGATCCTGGCCCTGCCCGACGCCCAGGTCGGCTTCGCGGGCTCCCGCGTCCGCCCCCCGGACGCGGACCCGACGGCGTACACGGCCGAGGCCCAGGTGGCAACGGGCGCGGCCGACGCGATCGTAGCCCCGGCGGACCTGAAGGAGACCCTGGGGAGGTGGCTCCACCTGCTGACCACCCCGTGGGCGGGGCAGGCACCGGTGCCCGCGGCGCTCGGGGCGACGGGCCTGCCGGCCGGGGGGCGGGAGGGCCTGGCCTCCGTCCCCGCCCCGGGGTGGGAGGGCGCACCACCTGCCCTCGGCGAGGCCGACCCGCCGGTAGCGGCGGGAGAGGCCGCGCGGGGCGCGCTGTCGGCTCGGCGTGCGGCGACTGATCCTCCGGTGACCGCACACGAGGCCGCGCAGGACGCCGGGGCGGCTCAGCACACCACGACCGACCTACCCGAGGCCGCACAAGAGACCGCACCCGAAGCCCGGCCGACTCAACACACCACGACCGACCTACCCGAGGCCGCACAAGAGACCGCACCCGAAGCCCGGCCGACTCAACACACCACCGCCGACCCGCCCGGAGCCGCACAAGAGACCACGCAGACCGCCCCGGCGGCTCGGCATGCCGCGGGCGATCCGCGAGGGGGCGTGCACGACGCCCGGTCGGCTCCCCGCGACGCGCCCGACCTGCCCGACCCGTCGGCGACCGCACAGGAGGCAGCTCACCCCGTCCAGGTGCGTCAGCCCACCCCGGCCGATCTTCCCGCCACCGGATGGGAAGCCGTGCAGCGTGCTCGTTCGTCTCAACGGCCGCGCGCCGAGCGGTACTTGGACGCCTACTTCACTCAGCGGGTCGCGGTCAGTGGTGACCGGTGCGGGGGTGTCGACGCGGGGATGCTGTGCGGTTTCGGGGAGCGGGAGGGGCGGGCCGTCGCGTTTGCGGCGCAGGCGGGGACGGCTACGCGGCCCGCCGGGTATCGGACCGCCGCGCGGCTGATCCGGCTTGCCGATCGGCTCGGGGTGCCGGTGTTGACGCTGGTGGACACCCCGGGTGCGGCGAACGATGCCGAGGCGGAGCGGCAGGGGGCGGGGGCCGCGATCGCGGATCTGTTCGGGGCGGTGGCGGGTGCTCGCGTTCCGGTGACCACGTTGGTGATCGGCGAGGGTGGTTCGGGGGGTGCGCTGGCGCTGGCCGCGCCGGGCAACACCTGGGCCACGCCGGACAGTTACTTCTCCGTGATCGCCCCCGAGGCTGCCGCCGCGATTCTGAAGCGGCCGAAGGAGGAGACGGAATCCACCGCCGACCAACTCCGCGTTCGGCCGCAGGACTTGGTCGAGCTGGGGGTGGTCCGGGCGACGTGGTCCGGGTGAGTGACGGGACCTCACCAACTGCCCCTTACTTAATCTTTAACTCGGGCATTGCGGACAAATCCCCCATTCAGCCGCACCCCACCCGGCCCACCACAAGACGCGCCCGCTCCACCGCCCCCGCACGATGCGAAGGAGGCCCGCCGCCCGGCGAAGCCCGGACCGTGCTCTCGGGAGAACCTGCCATGACCGTCAGTCTGGAGCAGTTGCGCCGCTGCCATTTCGCCGTCGACCTCGGCGCGGCGCGCACCCGCGTCTACGTCAAGGGCGCCGGGCTCGTCGTCGACCAGCCGTCCGCCGCCGCCGTGAACACCCGGACCGGCGCGCTGATCGCCGTAGGAGAGTTCGCGGAGAAGATGACGGGCCGTACGCCCGACTACATCCGGGTCGTGCGGCCGGTCTCCGGCGGGACCGTTGTCGACATCGAGATGGCGCAGCGCATGCTGCGGCACCTGATCGGCGACAAGGTCCGCCGCGCGCTGCGCCGCAAGCCCCGGCTGCGGGCCGCCGCCTGCACCCCGCACGACGCCGATCCGCTGGCCCAGCGGGCCGCGATCGAGACGCTGGTCGGGCTCGGCGCGCGCCGGGTGGAGCTGGTCGACACGCTGATCGCCGCCGCCGTCGGCTGCGGGCTGCCCGTCGAGCGGCCCGAGGCCACCATGATCATGGTGTGCGGGGCCGCCGCGACCCAGGTCGCCGTGCTCTCCCTCGGCTCGATCGTCACCGCCGAACGCATCCCGGTCGGCGGCGAGGCCGTGGACCACGCGATCGTCCAACACCTGCGCCACGAACACGAGTTGATGCTCCCGAGCCAGTCCGTACGACCGCTCCAGCTCGCCCTGTCCGGCAACGGCCTCACCCCGCACGGGCCGAGCACCACCGAGATCCACGGGCGGGACGTGGCGAGCGGCCTCGCCCGTTCCGTACGGGTCGACACCGCGGCCGTACGGGACGCGATCGAGACCCCGCTGACCGCCGTGCTCGACGGTATCGGCCGCGTGCTGCGCAACTGCCCGCCCGACCTCGTGGCCGACCTCGCCGACCGCGGGATCATGATGGTCGGCGGCAGCGCCCTGCTCCCCGGCTTCGACCAGATGCTGCGCGCGGCGACCGGCATGCCGGTGCACATCGCCGAGCGGCCGGACGTGTGCGCCGTACAGGGCCTGGGGTACATGCTGGAGGGCAAGATCGAGCCGCTGGTCCTGGCCCCGCTGGCGAGCGCCTGAGCCCGGACCCGGCCGGCCCGCGGGCCGGCGTCCCCGCTCTCTCCCGGCTCCTCGAAGCCGTCCTGAGCGTCGGTTCCGAGCTCGAACTGCGCACCACGCTCCAGCACATCGTGGACGGCGCCGCCGAGCTGACCGGCGCGCGGTACGCGGCGCTCGGCACGACGGACCCCGGGCAGGACGGCCTCACCGAGATCCGCACCGGCGGGGCCGAGCCGCCGCCCGAGGGCGTGCTCAGCGTGCCGATCCACGTCCACGACGAGATCTTCGGCCGGCTCCACCTTGCCGGAAAGCGGCACGACGCCCCCTTCACCGCCGAGGACGAACAGCTCCTGCACGTCCTCGCCGCCCAGGCCGGCATCGCCATCGGCAACGCCCGCCTGTACGAGACGGCCCGACAGCGCGAACGCTGGATCGAGGGCGCGGCGGCCGTCACCACCGCGCTGCTCAGCGGCGAGCGGGCGGCCGACGCGCTGGTGACGGTCGCGGAGGGCGCCCGGGCCCTCGCCGACGCCGCCGCGGGCGTCATCCTCCAGCCCACCCCGGCGGGCGGCATGGAGATCGTCACCGCGTCCGCCTATGAGGACCCGGGCGACATCGTCGGTACGACCATCGCGCCCGGCAGCCCGGTCCTGGTCCAACTCCTGGGCGGCGAACCGGTGTTCATCGACGACTCGGCTACCGACCCGCGCATGACGACGCATGTACGGCACCGGTTCGGCCCCAGCATGATGCTCCCGCTCCAGGCGGACGGCCGCCTGATCGGCACCCTCGCGCTCCCCCGCCGTCCGGGCGACCGCCCCTACACGGCCGTGGAACGCCTGCTGGCAACGCAGTTCGCGTCCCAGGCCGCCCTCGCCCTGGTGCTGGCCGACGCCCAGCACGGCCGTGAACGCCTTGCGGTCTACGAGGACCGGGACCGGATCGCCCGCGATCTGCACGACCTGGTGGTCCAACGGCTGTTCGCCACGGGCATGTTGCTGGAGTCCGCGCAGCGCAGGGGTGGTCCGGCCGATCCGGCGCACGAGGTCCTCGGCCGTGCCGTCGACGAACTCCAGTCGACGATCCAGGAGGTCCGCACGGCGATCTTCGCCCTGCAACAACCACCGACGGAGGCGCCAACCACCCTCCGGGGAAAGGTACTTCGGGAGGCGGCGGCCACCCTCGCGTTCCAGCCCTCGACCCGCTTCACGGGTCCGGTGGACACCCTCGTCCCCGACCGGGTGGCGACCCGGCTCCTCACCGCCCTGCGCCGCGCCCTGGCCACCGCGTCCCGCCGTCCCGACGTCTCGCGTCTGGAGATCACGGTCGACGTGACGACACCGCTGCCGGACGGCCGGGACGCCGTACGACTGCGGGTGTACGACGGCGCGGGCACGACGGTGAGTTGGCGGTCGCCCCTGTGAGACGGGGCCGCTCGCGTCGGTGGGCCGGGCGGTCAGTAGGCCAGGCGGTCAGTAGGGCAGGATCCGCCCCGACGGTGTCCGGCGGTCGATGGTGTCGTCGCGGGGCGTAATGGGCCGGCGACTGACGCGAACGCGGATCTGTCGGTTCATGGCGCCCTCCCAAGGCTCATATCTCCTATGCCCCTCTGCTATGCCCCACACTCTTCCTCGCGACGTTCAAGAAAATCTTCCTGGTCACGACGGACTCGTACGGTGGGTGCCATGACCACGTTCACGCTTCTGCATCCCGGCGCCATGGGCGCGAAAGTCGGCGGCCAGGCGACCCGTACGGGCGCCCGCGTGCTGTACGTCCCCACCGGCCGTAGCCCCGCCAGCCTCCGACGGGCCCGGGAGGCAGGTCTGGAGCCGGCCGAGTCGCTCGAATCGGCCCTGGCCGTCAGCGACTTCGTGCTGTCGGTCTGCCCGCCGCACGCGGCGGAGGACGTGGCGCACGAGGTCTTCGCGCACCCTTTCCGAGGCGTGTACGTCGAGGCCAACGCGATCAGCCCGGACCGCACGAGGCGGATCGCGGCGGCGTGCGCGGAGCGCGAGGTGCTGATGCTGGACGGCTCGATCGTCGGCGGCCCGCCGGGGCCGGGCAGCGCGCCGCGCCTCTACCTGAGCGGCGACGGCAAGCAAGTCGCCCGCGTGGCAGGGGTGTTCGAGGACACGTGGGTCGTGGCCCGCCCCCTCGACGCGGAGATCGGTGCCGCGTCCGCGTTGAAGATGGCGTACGCCTCGTACCAGAAGTCGGCCCGCGTCCTGGCCGCCGTATCGCACGCCCTTGCCGCGCATCACGGCGTGGCCGCCGAACTCGCCCGTGAGGCAGGGTCGTTGACGTCCAACATCCTCGCCGAGACCGATCAGCTCCCCAGTGTCGCGGCGCGCGCCTGGCGCTGGGCACCGGAGTTGGAGGAGATCGCGGCCACCCTGGACACGGCGGGGCTGCCGCCGGAACTGGCCCGGGGCGCGGCGAGCGTGCTGCGCCGGTGGGACGGCGACAAGGACCGCTTCGACCTGCCGTTGGAGGACGTGCTGGACCACCTCCGCGCGAAGGGGTGACTCAGGGCCCGAAGGAGGCCGAGGCCGTGGGCCCGATTCCGCGCAACTCCTGTACGGTTCCGCCGAGTCGGGCCCGGAAACCCTCCAGCAGCTCCGGCCGCGCGCTGACCACCCAGCGGGTGCCGACGAGGTACTTGCCGCCGTAGACGGCCGCGGTGTCGAGCCAGGTCACCTTGTACCGCTCCTCGGGGAACGTGGTGATCCGGTACTCGCCCTGCTTGGTGCTGCACAGCCCCTCGCGCAGTTCCTCCGCCTCGATCCGGATCTCCGCGGTGCACCCGGTCAGCCCGGCGATCACCTCGACCTTCGCCGGTGCGACGACTCCGGCCTCGGGAGCGGCGGTCACGGCCGCCACCCGCTTGCGCTCCGCCGCGCCCTCGCCCTCCCCTCCACCGCAGGCCACGGCGAGCGGAAGCAGGGCGAACGCGGCGCCTCGGCGGAGGCGGGCGGTGTGTCCTCGGGTGGGCTGCTGTACCGGTGCCTGGGGGGTCATGTCAGGGGGTACGGAGGTGTCGCGGCAACCGTTCACCGTCTTCCCTCCAGCATGAGGGTCATGACGCACCCCACCTCGGACACCGCCTCGGACAGCGGCGCCGCGATCCTCGAAGCCCTGCTCACCGACGAGGGATCGGCCGATCCCCATCCGCTGTTCGAGCGGGCCCGGGCGCTCGGGCCCGTGCTGCCGGCCGGGGACGGACTCCTGTTGGTGACCGGTCATCAGGAGGCGGAACGGCTGACGCGGGACCGCGCGTTCGGGATCCTGTCCGGACAGACGGCTGGACTTGGCCCTCGCGAGGGGGCGCGGATCTACGGCGAGGTCACCGGCCACGCGGCCAACTGCGACGCGTTCCACAGCGCGGCACCGGACCCCGAGGCGGCCACGGCGGCCGAGTGCACGCGCCCCGCCGTCGCGGACGCCGGGCTCGTGCCGGCCGGCATCGGGCACATCAGCGCGCACGGCACGTCTCGACGGTGCTCAACGACCGGGCGGAGGCGACCGCGATCCATCAGTGCTTCGCGGGACAGTCGCCGCCCCTGACCGCGGTCAAGGGCGTGAGTGGTCATCTCATCGGCGGATCAGGCGCGTTGGAGGCGCTGCCGGGTCTGCTCTGCGCCGACCGGGGTGTCGTCCCGGCGATCGCGAACACGCTCGGCAGCCCGGAGGCCGAGCTGGTGGACGTGGTGATCGGCAGGCGCCGCGCGATCACGCGCGGGCCGGTGCTCTCCAACTCCTTCGGTTTCGGGGGGGGGCGGAACGCGTGCCTGGTGCTGATGCCGCCGGGGTGACCCACCGCTCCCCATCGCGGTCGACGCCGCGACAAGCGCTTTACGCGACGGCTTCGGGCACGTGAGCACGTGAGCCTGTCGGCACGTGGCACGTGGGCACCCCCCGTCCCCTCACCGGTCCGCGTCCCGTCGCCGAAGGCCGTCGAGGACAACGCTCATCAGTGGCCGCGCCGTCGATTCCCACTCGCTCCGGTCCACTCGACCGAGGTAGGCGATGAGCAGGAGGACCCCGCGGGCGTCCACGTCCGTGCGGAGGGAACCGGCCGCTTTCCCGGCGTCCAGCAGGCGGGCGAGGGCGCCTTCGATGGGGTTCTGGCTGTGGGCGACGAGGTCCTGCCACGCGGCCGGCTCGAGCGCCGCCAGGACGCCGTACTTGATCTCGGCGTAGTCGATCACCCGGTCGAGCCAGTGCCGCAGCGCTTCCACGGGCTCGTGTTCCGCCAGCAGGGCGGGAGCGGCCGTCACGAGTTCTTCCACGTCACGCCGGTAGACCTCGGCGAGGAGGGCCTCGCGGTTGGGGAAGTTCCGGTAGAGGGTCCCCTGCCCCACTCCGGCGCGCTTGGCGATCTCGTTGAGGTGGACGTGGCTGGACTCGGCGAGGGCCGCGCGGGCCGCCTCGACGATACGGATCCGGTTCTGGGCCGCGTCCTGACGGCGTGCCGGCGCACTCATGGGCCTCTCCTCATGTTCCGTCCCCGACAAGTGGACACGTGTCCGGTAGGCTGGGTCACACAGCGGACACGTGTCCACTTTACTTGGAGGCAGCAGTGCTCTCTCTTCACGGCAAGATCGTCGCCATCACCGGAGCGAGCGGTGGCATCGGCGAGGCCACGGCTCGTCTGCTCGCGCGGCGCGGCGCCGCGGTCGTCCTCGCGGCCCGCCGCAGCGAGCGCGTCGACGCGATAGCGCAGGACATCCGGAAGGAGGGCGGCCAGGCCGCCACATGCGTCGTCGACGTCACCAAGGCCGAGGACCTACGGCGCCTGGTGTCCACCACCGTCGACCGGTACGGCCGGATCGACGTGCTGGTGAACAACGCCGGCGTCGCCCCGATCAGCCCGCTGGCCGACCTCGACACCGAAGGCTGGTCGGCCATGATCGACGTGAACCTCCGCGGCATGCTCCACTGCGTCGCCGCCGCGCTGCCCGTCTTCCACGAGCAGGGGTCGGGCCACCTGGTCAGCATCGTCTCCGTGGCCGGCCTGTCCGGCGCGACCCCTTCGATGGCCGTCTACGCCGCGACCAAGAACGCGGTGCGCTCCGTCCACGAGGGCCTGCGCAAGGAGTCCACCGACGGGGTGGTGCGCACGACCGCCATTTCGCCGGGATACGTCCGCACCGATCTCGCCGACTCGATGACGGACCCGCACATCCGCGATGCGACCCGCAAGAACATGGACGCGATGGGCATCCCTCCGGCGGCGATCGCCCGCGCGGTGGCCTTCGCCATCGAGCAGCCCGCCGATGTCGAGATCGGCGAGATCAACGTCCGCCCCACCGTCCAGGCATGACACCCGCTGCCGCCGATCGATGGAGACGGCTGTCGGCCGCTGGGAGGGACAGCCGGGCCTGGTCGTTCAGAACGTCCCGTCGTCGCGCGTGTAGTTGGGGCTGAGTCGCAGCAACGCGGTTACGGCGGGGCTCGGTTCGCGGCCCGCGCGGACCGCGAAGGAGAGATTGAGCGTGGGTACGGGGCCGGACAGCGGCTTGATGACCACTCCGGCAGTGTCCGCAGGTTCGTAGCGGGGGACGACGGCCGCGCCGCCGATGGCCCGCACGTAGGACGCGGCCGAGGCGATGTCCGTGATCTCGACGGACACCCGGCGCGTGATGCCCAGCTCGCCGAAGGCCCGGTCCATGGCGGCGCGCGACCCGAATCCGCTCGCCCCCGACACGAAGTTCTCGTGGGCGAGATCGCTCAGCGCGACGCGTTCTCGCCGCGCCAGCGGGTGCTCGGACGGCAGGATCACGACGTAGGGGATCGTCGCGAACTGCCGTAGATCGAGGTCGTGTGCCTCGGCGGCGGCCAACGCCACGACGCCGACATCGAGCCGGCCGCGTCGCACGTCCTCGGCGATGCCGCCCGAGCCGGACCCGGAGACCTGGATCCTTATGTCCACCAGGGGGTGGCGCTGGCGGAACGCCCCCACCAGGCGCGGCAGATCGAGAGCCGTCATGCGGGTCATCGTGCCGATGCGCAGACTGCCCCGCAGGGTGCGCGCGGCCTCGCCGACCACTTCCCTCGCCCGTTCCGCGGCCTCGACGACCGACTTGGCCTCGGGGAGGAACACCTCGCCCGCCGGGGACAGGGCCACCGTCCGGGTCGACCGGTCGAAGAGCGACACCTGGAGCTCCTCCTCCAGGGCGCGGACAGCCGCCGACACGGTCGACTGAGCAGCGAAGAGGCGGGCCGCGGCGCGCGTGAAGCTGAGCTCTTCGGCCACGGTGATGAAGTAGCGCAACTGCCGTAATTCCACGGCCAATTATCGATTTGCTCGATAACAGCTGTCAACATTTTTCGTTGGACTCGATATGCCTTTCGCACCAGGCTGTCACTCACCGGCAGCAACTCCCGCTGGCCGCCTGACGAAAGGAACGTCATGAGCAAGCAGGTCTTGGTCGTCGGAGGCACCTCCGGTATCGGCCGCGAGCTGGCGGCGGCCTACGCCCGCCAGGGCGCCTCCGTGATCATCGCCGGCCGCGACAGCACACGCGCGGAGAAGGCGGCCGCGGAACTCAACACCGAGACGGACACAACTCAGGTGCGGGGCACAGCAGTCGACCTCTCCAAGCCCGAGAGCCTCGAGCAGTCGCTGAGCGGCATCGACCACGTCGACGCGATCGTCCTCACCGGCATGCGGCGCGACAACAACACGATCGCCGACTACGACATCGCCGGGGCAACGGAGTTGGCCATCGCCAAGATCGTCGGCTACACCACCGTCGTCCACACCCTGCGGTCGCGCCTCTCCCCCACCGGCTCCGTGCTGCTCTTCGGCGGCCTGGCCAAGGACGTTCCCTACCCCGGCTCCACCACCGTCACGACCGTGAACGCCGGTGTGACAGGCCTGGTGGCGACGCTGGCCAAGGAACTCGCGCCGGTCCGCGTCAACGCCGTCCACCCGGGCATGGTCGGCGACAGCCCGTACTGGGCCGACAACCAGCCCGCCGTGGAAGCGGCACGCGCCCGGATCCTGACCCGCGTCGTCCCCACCATGCGCGACATCGTCGAGGGCTCCATGTTCCTGCTGGAGAACCCGGCCGCGAACGGCGTGAACCTCGATCTCAACGGCGGTCACGCATGACCGACGCCCTGCCCACCCTGGCCGTGATCGGCATCGGCCGCATCAGCCGCCCCATGGTGGTGCGCCTGCGCCGGGCAGGGCACAGCGTCACCGTCACCAACCGCACCCCCGGACGCGCCCTCGACGTCGCGGGCGAGACGGGCGCGTGCGTGGTCGGCACCCCGCGCGAGGCGGCCTCCCGCGCCGACATCGTCATCGTCTCCCTGACCGACGACACGGCCGTACGCGAGGTCCACGACGGACCCGACGGCATCCTCGCCGGACTGCGCGAGGGAGCAACTGTCCTGGAGACCAGCACAGTTGCTCCGCAGACGACACGGGACCTCGCACCTCGGGTCCTCGAACGCGGCGCCACCCTCCTCGACGCCCCGATGTCCGGCTCCGTCGAACTCGCCACCCGCGGCGAACTCACCTTCCTGGCCGGCGGCCCCAAGGAAGCACTCGACCGGGTCCGTCCCGTCCTGGACGTCCTGGCCACCCGCGTCCTCCACTTCGGGGCATCGGGCAGCGGCAGCACCATGAAGCTGGCGATCAACTCCCTGCTGCTGTCCATGGCGACAGCACTGGCCGAGGCGCTGGTCCTCGCCGAGCGCGCCGGCATCGACCGGGCGGCTGCCTACGACGCCTTCACCCAGAGCCCGGCCGCGGCCCCCTTCGTCCTCTACAACCGCGACAACTTCGTACGGCCACACGAAGCGGCCATCCACATGACGCTGTCCCTCGTCGCCAAGGACCTCACCCTGATCGACGCCCTGGCCTCGTCCGTGGGAGCGCCCATGGCCCAACTGGACGCCAACCGGAGGCTCATCGACCAGGCCATGGCCGCGGGACTGGGCGATCGTGACGGCGTCTCCGTACTGGCCGAAGTACTGCGGCGCAACGCTGCGGCCGACCCCTGCACATGACCCCGTTGCACATGGCCTCGTATCAGCGAGACCAACGCCTCGAGCGGTCAAAGACATCCGGGTGTCGCGTGTTCACGTACCGCACCACGATTCCCCGGCCCACGAGCAGCGAACCTATGAGGAGTTCGGCGAGCCGACTTCCCCAATCCATTGTTTTCCCTTCGATGGAATTGCATGGATGTGGGGCGGGTGCGCCGACCGGCGCCCCGCGCCCGCCGGACCTGACACCCCGCCGCCCCGGGCATGATCGGTACGGTGATACCCGGGACGGCGGAAGGGGCGGCGAGGCCGTGAGCGAGCAGGCGGGCATCAGCACGGCGAAGGAGGCCGCCGACCACGAACTGATCCTCGCGTTCGGGCGGCTCCAGGGGGCGGCGAACCGACTGGAGTACATCCTCGGGCGGGCCCTGGAGGAGGAGTGCGGGATCAGTCATCTCATGTTCGAGGTGCTGCTGATCCTCGGACGGGCGGGCGCCCCGGGCATGTCGATGCGGGCCATCGCCCAGGAACAGGTCCTGACCACGGGCGGCGCCACCCGGCTGGTGGACCGCATGGTGGCGGCGGGACTCGTGGCACGCACCGACTCCCCCGAGGACCGGCGCGCGAAGCTGGTGCGACTCACTCCGCTGGGTGAGGAGACGGCGGTACGCGCGTCCCAGGTGCACGTGGCGAACATCAAGCGGTACTTCGTGGCACCGCTCCCCGCCGAGGACCGCGCGCGGTTCGCGGAGGATCTCCGCATCCTCAGCCACACCGCCCGGGACGCGCTGCCCCGACTGCCCTGACCTGCGGGCGGGCGAGTTCCCTGATGGACTGACCATAGCTCCACCCGTGTGTCCCACCTCACACCCAACGGGAAATACCTGACTAGTCAGTTACTGTTTCGTCAGACGAATGCCCACACCGGGTGGGCAGGAAACGCCTTCGAGGTCATCCATGAAGCTCGTCTACGTCTTCGACGCCTACTGCGGTTGGTCGCACGGATTCTCCGGAACGCTGAGCGAGGTCGCCTCCCGCCATCCCGAACTGCCGGTCGAGGTCGTCTCCGGCGGCCTGTTCACCGGGTCGCGCCGGGTGCCGATCCGCGAGTTCGGCTACGTCCAGGGCGCGAACGCCAAGATCGCCGAGCTGACCGGCGCCGAATTCGGCGCGGGCTACGAGCAGTTGATCGCCGACGGCTCGTTCGTCATGGACTCCGAGGCCGCCGCCCGCGGTGTCGCCGCCCTGCGCCAGGCCGCCCCCGATCGCGCCGCGCAGCTGGCCACGGCCCTCCAGCACGCCTTCTACGTCGACGGCCTGAGCCTCTCCGACCCGGCCACCTACCGGACGGTGGCCGAGGCGGCCGGGCTGGACGCCGAAGCCGTAATCGCCGCGTTCACGGCACCCGGGACCCGGGCCGCCGCCGATGCCGACTTCCGCCGCGCCGCCGAACTGGGCGTCACCGGCTTCCCCACCCTGCTGGCCGTCGACGGCGACTCCGTCACTCCCCTGGCCTACGGCCACGCCACCGCCGACGAGGTCGACGTACGCCTCGCGGCCGTGGCCGCCTGACCTCCCGCCCCGTCCCCCTCAAGGAGCCCCGCATGACCACGCTCGCCTTCAAGATCCTGGACCTCGACTTCCCCGCCGGCAGCAAGAACAAGACCGCC
>NZ_JAENRY010000184.1 GCF_016612545.1 Streptomyces sp. MBT65
CTCCACGACGGTGCCGAGGACGAGGCCCGCCAGGAGGAACACCCCGAGGGCGATGAGAAGCGAACGGCGGCGGGGGCGGCGGGACTCGGG
Organism: Streptomyces sp. MBT65; assembly: GCF_016612545.1. Taxonomy (GTDB): domain Bacteria; phylum Actinomycetota; class Actinomycetes; order Streptomycetales; family Streptomycetaceae; genus Streptomyces. The sequence goes on from NZ_JAENRY010000184.1 coordinate 91, forward strand.
CGGCGGCTCGGGGTCGTCGGCGGCGGCGGCAGCAGCAGCAGCAGCAGCCGAGGATTCCTCAGGCTCCGCGTCCTGGACGATGATCGGCGGCTCCGGTATGCCCTTCCCCGCCGCCACCGCCTCCAGCACCGCACCCACCTCCTCCGCCCCCGGCCGCGCCTCCGGCTCGCGCGCCAACAACCGCAGGATCAGCGGCCCGAGGGGCCCTGCCCGGGTCGGCTCGGGTGGATCGCCGGCGAGGATCGCGCCGAGGGTGGACTCAACGGTCGTACGACGGAAGGGAGATGCCCCTTCGACGGCCGCGTACAGCAGGACGCCCAGGGACCACAGGTCGGAGGCCGGGCCGGCGCCCGTGCCCGACATGCGCTCGGGGGCGATGAATTCCAGCGAGCCCACGAACTCCCCGCTGGCGGTGAGGGATTCCTCGCCCTGGATGTGTGCGATGCCGAAGTCGGTGAGGACGACGCGGTCGTGCGGGCCGAGCAGGACGTTGGCGGGTTTCACATCGCGGTGCACGATCCCCACGGCGTGGGCGGCGCGCAGGGCGCCGAGGACGGCGAGGCCGATGCGGGCGGCGTCGGCGGGGGCGAGAGGCCCGCGCCCGAGCAGTTCGTGCAGGGACTCGCCGCGGACCAACTCCATGACGATCCACGGGAGTTGTTCGTCCTCGATGACGACATCATGGATGGCCACGGCGGAGGGATGGTCGACCCGGGCGGCGGCGCGGGCCTCGCGGTAGAGCCGGTGGGCGGCCCGCTGGAACTCCTCGTCCTCCGGGTCACCGGGCAACCGCGGTTGCTTGACGGCGACTTCACGGTCCACGAGTTCGTCGAACGCCCGCCACACGGTGCCCATGCCGCCGGAGCCGATCCGTTCGAGCAGCCGGTAGCGACCGCCGACCAGCCGTCCGTCGCGCACCTGTTCGCCGACTTCGCTCATGTCCCATCAGTACCGTGCCGGGTACGGCCTTGTCGACGCGCTCCTACGTCCCGAGCACCAGCGTGTCGCCGGCCCGCCGCACCCGCGCGACACCCGTGCCGCCGAAGTGCGCCGGAATCACCAACTCCCCTTCGTCCGCCGCCCGTTCGAGCACGCGCCGCCGACTGTCCACGGCCTGCCTGGGATCGAGGCAGAAGCAGCTGCTGCACTCGGGGTGCGGGATCTGGACCGGGCTGTGCAGCAAGTCCCCGACGAACACGGCCCGTTCGCCGCCGGAGGAGACCCGCAGGACGGACGAACCGGGGGTGTGCCCGGGCGCGGACTCCAAGGTCAGATGCTCGTCGACGCGGTACGTGCCGTCCCACAGGGTGGCCAACCCGGCCCGGTGCACGGGCGCGACGCTGTCCTCGTAGGTCAGGCGGTCGTCGGGCCGTACCGCGCCGCCGTAGTCGTTGTCGGGCCCGAAGTGGAAGTCGTCGGCGGCGGGGAGGAGATAGCGGGCACGGGGGAACATCGGCTCCCAACTCCCGTCCACGTCATGGGTGTTCCAACCGACGTGGTCGCCGTGGATGTGTGTGTTGACGACGACGTCGACGTCCTCGGGCCGTACGCCGGCCCGTGCCAGCCGCCCCGGGAGGTCGCCCTGGCTCATGTGGAACAGCGGATTGCCGGGCCGCTCCCGCCCGTTGCCGACCCCGGTGTCCACGAGCACGGTCCGCCCGGCGCTGCGCAGCACCCAGGTCTGGAGCGCCACGACCGCGCGGTCGCTCTCGGGGTCCCAGTGGTCGGGCGCGAGCAGCGCGCGGTGGTCCTGCCACACCTCGGGGGGCAGGTCCGGGACGAGGGTGCGGGCTGGGGCGAAGGGCCGGTGCCACTCGACGACGCGGACGACTTCTACATCGCCGATCAGGAAGGTCTGTGTGTTGTCCTCGGTCATGGAAGTGAGCTTAGGAAGCCGACGGTGAGTGTCTCAATGCGTGAAAAGCTCGCTCGGATACGCATACGGCTCACTCGTGCTTGCCTGGCATACCATGAGCTCATGGACGTGGTGAGCGACGCGATCTCCGCCGTACGGACCGGGCAGCCCTCCTCCAACCGGCTGCTGGTGAACGGCAGTTGGTGCACGCGGCTCGCGCCGTACGAGGGTGCCGGGTTCCATGTCGTGCTGGCGGGCAGTTGCTGGCTACTGCCGGACGGCGGCGGCGAGGCGGTGACGCTGGGCGCGGGGGACGTCGTCCTGCTGCCGCACGGAACGGGACACGTGCTGGCGGACTCGCCCGGCGACACCGCGCGGGCGGTGCCGTTCGAGGAGATGCGCCGGCCGGCCGGGGGCGGGCACTCGGTCGAGTTGCTGTGCGGGAAGTACCGGCTGGACCGGAGCCGGACGCATCCGCTGATGGCGGAGCTGCCGGAGGTGGTCCATCTGCCGAACCGGGTCGGCCGGCACCCCGGACTCCGGTCGGCCGTGGACCTGTTGGCGAACGAGTTGGACGAACGGCGGCCCGGGGCCTGCCTGGCGCTGCCGAGCCTCCTCGACCTGCTGCTGATCTACATGGTGCGGGCGTGGATGTCCGAGGCGGAGACCGGCAGTTGGCCCACCGTACTGACCGACCCGGTGACCACGGCCGCGCTACGGGCCCTGCACTCCGACCCGGCCGCGCCCTGGACCAACGACCGGCTGGCCGCGGCGGCGGGCGTGTCCCGGGCGACGCTGGCCCGCCGGTTCACCGCGCTGGTGGGGCGGGCGCCGATGGCGTATCTGACGTGGTGGCGGCTGACGTTGGCGGCGACCCGGCTGCGGGACACGGACGCCCCGCTGGCGGCGGTGGCCCGGGAGGCGGGGTACGGCAGCCCGTACGCGCTGTCGCACGCGTTCAGCCGGGAGTTCGGGGTGACGCCGGGGAAGTACCGCGTGTCGGGCGGGGGTTCGGAGTAGCACCGAAGAAGTACTCGGTATCGGGAGCGAGTTCGGAGAACGCCCGAAGCTAGTCGCCGTCGGGATGGAGGTCGGGATCGGGGTCGTCGTACTCCTCCGCGAGCCGCAGCCCCAGGTCGGACTCCCACTCCAGGGCCCACCGCCGCAGTTCCGTGATCTCGTCCGCGTCGAGCCCATGCGCCGCGAACTCCTCGTCGCTCACCCAGACCACGCTCTCCAGCCGCTCCCGCAGCCCGAGGAGGTCGAAGTCGCCTTCGCCGTCGCGCAGGCCCAACTCCTCCAGTTCCACAGGGGAGTAGCGGCGGCGGGCGGCGTACACGTCGACCACGTCGCAGGGCAGACCCCGGTCGCTGAGCGCGCGCACGCTCGTGATCGCGAGCTCGGCGTCCGTACCGTCGCTCACAGCGTGTCGATGTCCAGGTTCGCGATCGCCGCCTTCGCCACCTCGCGGCCACGGGCCGTGAAGTCGCCCTTGCCCGGGTAGCTGACGGTGAGCCGGTACATGTCCCCGGCGGAGGTCTTGTAGTAGAGGATCCGCAGCTCGCGAGGGAGGGGGTTCTGGGTGTCGTTGGAGTCGTATGTGACCGTGTTCTCGGCCGACGGCCTGCCCTGGTACGTGCCGGTCGGCTTCGGGACGGTCTTCGCGGCCTTGCCCATGTCGAGGTCGACGCTGCCGTTGGTCTTGAAGTCGCCGTTGTCCGAGTACATTTCGGCCGCCGCCGAGTCCTTGATGTAGCCGTTGGTGTCCTCGGACTTCTTGTCGAGGCTCACGAAGACCCAGATGCTGCCGCTCGGGTCGGTGTACGTGACCCAGTGGCTCTTGTCCGACGTACGGTCGGGGGTGGTCCGCTTGTACGCGGCCGGGACGGCGAGCGTCACGGCCACGTCGGACTCGTGGTGCTTCTTCCAACCGTGCGGCAGCGGCCCCGCGAACGGGTTGCCGATCACCACGTACGCGGCCGCCACCGCCGCCGCGACGACCACGGCACCGAGCCCGAACCACGACTTGCGGCCCAACCGGCGTCTTCCGCCGGGTCCTTGGACGTTCCGCACCTCCTGCGTCGACGCCGGCGCGGGCGGGTTCGCCACCGATGCGAGTACGGCACGGACCTGGGCCGCGTTCGGGCGGCTCGACGGATCCTTGGCCAGCAGGCCGGTGATGAGGTCGGCGAGCGGGCCCGGGGCGGAAGTCGGCGCCGCGGGCGCGGCGTTGAGGACCGACTGGAGGGTGGCGGGGGTGTTGCTGCGGCGGAACGGCGAGACGCCCTCCGTGGCCGCGTAGAGGACCACGCCGAGGGACCAGAGGTCGGAGGCGGGGCCGGGCCGCTGGCCCAACACCCGTTCCGGGGCGATGTATTCGGGCGAGCCGACGAAACCGCCGGTGTCCGTCAGATTGGTCTCGCCCTCGATCTGGGCGATGCCGAAGTCGGTCAGGACGACCCGGTCGTAGCGGCCCAGCAGGACGTTGTCCGGCTTGACGTCACGGTGCAGGACGCCCGCCGCGTGCGCGGCCTCCAGCGCGCCGAGCACCTGAAGGCCGATGCGGGCCGCGTCGCGTGCGTCGAGCGTGCCCTCCTGCAACGCGTCGCCCAGCGAGCGACCGGTCACCAGTTCCATCACGATCCACGGCTGACCGTCGACGACGGCCACGTCGTGCACGTTCACGACGGCCGGGTGGTCGAGCCGGGCCGCCGCGCGGGCCTCGCGGCGCATCCGCTCGAAGGCGTTGGACCGTTCGCGTTCGGGAAGATGGTCCGGGACGCGTGGTTCCTTCACGGCGACCTCGCGGTCCACCGTCTCGTCCTTCGCGCGCCACACCGTGCCCATCCCGCCGTGCCCGAGCTTGCCGAGCAGCCGGTACCGACCGGCTATGAGCCGCCCCGTGCCGGGGTCCGGCGTCGGGACGGAGTCCGTGGCGGGGGCGGGCGTCGCGTACGGATTGTCCGGATGCGGCACCTGCACCGGCACGGCCATCCGCGGGTTCGGCGGCTGCGGCGCCGTACTCTGCGGGGCCGCAGCCTGCGGAGCTGATGCCTGCGGAGCCGGTGGTTGCAGAGCGAAACTCGTCGGCTCGTCGGCTCCGTGTCGGGCTCCCCCGTCGCTGCTCATACGTCCATCCATATCGCGGCGACCGCTCCGGTATCCACAGGGAATGCTTTCCGGTCACACACCCGTGACTCGAACGGTCACCTATCTCCCCTTTATGACGGTACGAACGTGTCCAGCGCGACGTCGAAGTACTCCTTCGCCTCCCGCACCTTCCCGACCGGCGCCGACACCCACACGTCGTACATCCGGCCGTCCTGCTCCCAGCAGATGTCGTACGTGTGCCGGGGTCCCTCCGCCGTGCTGAAGCCGTTCCAGCTGAACTCCCAGAGCGCGGCGGGGTGTCCGTAGTGCGTGGTGTCGGTGACCTTGCCGTCGTGGTAACCGGGGTTCGTGTCCGCCCCCTTGGCCGCCGCGCTCTTCATCACCGCGAGCGGACCGCCCGTCTCGGGATCGGTCATCTTGATGCCGAGGCGGAAGGTCTCCCCCGGCGACATGTAGAAGATGCGCTCGCCCTGCGGCACCCGCACGAAGTCCTCCGGTACGGCGAGGGCGAAGCCGTCGGGGTCGTGGGCGACGCGGTAACCGGAGGGCGCGGAAGGGGTGTTGGCGGTTTCCGAAGGCGTGGGTGTGGGTGTGGGCGTGGGTGACGGCGTACCCGCGCTCGTGGACGTCGACGGCGCCGAACTCACCGGCGCGGCAGCGCCTTTGTCCCCGTCCCCGCGCATCAGGAGCGCGGCCGCCGACACTCCGGCCCCCGCCATCGCCGCGACCAGCAACGCGGCCACGAGCACCCCGCGCGTGGACCGCCGGGGCGGCGACTGCTGTTCCGCCGTCGCGGAGGGCGCGGGGGCCGGTGGTGGTGCCGGGGTGGTCAACTGCCTTTTCGGTACGTCTCGTTGGGTCGGTGTGTAGCCGGGCGCCGGGTGCGCCGTACGGCCGTCCTGGGCGGCGCTCGGCGTGCGCCCGGTGTCCAGGAAGGCCCGCAGCATCCGCTCCGCCTCCGCCGCCTCCAGCCGCCGTTCCGGATCCCGTTCGAGCAGTCCCCGTACGACGGGCAGCAGTGGCCGGACCTGTTCGGGCGGGCGGATCTCGTCGACGACGACCGCGTGCAGGATGCCGCCCAACGAGTCGCGCCGGAACGGTGATTCACCGCTCAGCACCGTGCACAGCAGCGCGCCGAGGGACCACAGATCGGACGCGGGGCCGGTCCGCGCGCCCGACATCCGCTCCGGCGCGGTGTACTCGGGCGAGCCGACGAACACACCGCTCTCGCTGAGCGTCGTGGCGCCCGCGACCTGTGCGATACCGAAGTCCGTCAGGACGACCCGGTCGGAATCGGCCCGGCCGGGGTCGGTCCGGTCGTCGGCCGTCTCCAGCAGGACGTTCGCCGGTTTGATGTCCCGGTGCAGGACGCCCGCCGCGTGCGCCGTACGCAGCGCGCCCAGCAGGGCGATCCCGATCCGCGCGGCCTCGGCGGCATCGACCGGACCCCGCCCGGCGATCCGGTCGGCGAGCGAACCGCCACCGATCAACTCCATGACGATGTAAGGCCGTTCGTCCTGCTCGACGACGTCGTGCACGACGATGATGTGCGGGTGCCGCAACTGCGCGACCGCCCGTGCCTCGCGCAGCGTACGGTCGCGCTGCCGGCGGGCCTCCTCCTCGGAGAGGGTGTCGTCCTGGGCGACCTCCTTGACGGCGACCTGCCGACCCAGGAGTTGGTCGGTCGCCCGCCACACGATGCCCATGCCACCGCGCCCGAGCCGCTGCTCCAGCCGGTAACGCCCGGCGATCACCCGGACGTTGTCCCCCTCGGTCCCCATGCGCACCATCATGACGTAACCGGAAGCCGTCAGGCCGAGTCCGGACTCCAGCTCTGCAGGACCGACTTGAACTGCGTGCTCGTCGTCGCCCAGTCGGCGGCCGGCGAGGACATGTAGATCGCGTACTCGATCCCGTCACGGGACATGTACGTCTCCTCGATGGCGCGCCGCGGCCCCGGGTAGGGGGTGTCCTTCGCCTGCGCGGTCCAGGTGTAGTCCCACAGGGAGCCCGAACGGTCGCGGTAGGTGTTCGCCTCCAGGGTCACCCGGTTGTAGTCGACCAGGCGTTGGAGCTGCACCTCCAGGTCCAGCTGGTGGTCGTACGCGGTGGGGAAGTCCGGTGTGGCGTCGATGGCGATGCGGACGAAGTGCTTCCCGTTGTCGGGCGTGTAGTCGACCTGCTTGATGCCGCCGCTGTCGCCGTAGACCTTCCGCGACCAGCCCTTGGGGAGCGAGATGTCGAAGCCCCAAGGGTCGTGGTGGACCTCCCAGTTGGCGGGAAGTGAGCCCTGTGCCGGGGCCGGGGTCGAGGCGTCGGCCGAGGGACTGTGCGAGATGGTGGCGCCGGGGCTCGCGCTCGCCTCCCGGTCCTGGTGCCACTTCTGCAACCCCAGCGCCGTACCGCCGCCGACGAGCGCGGCGAGGACGACCACCAGGACGACCGAACGGAACCGGCGGCGCTTGGGCGGGGCGAGCGAGCCGGGCGCGCCGGGCGCGATCGCCGTACCGCCGACGAGAGGCGTGTGGTGGGTGGCCGAGCCGGTCGCCGACGGATGGGGCGTCGCGCCCAGGGCCACCGACGGGGAGGCCATCGACGGATACGGCGTCGCACCCGAGCCCATCGGCCCGTACGGCGTCGCGCCCGTTCCGGGTGTGTCCTGGGTGAGGCTCTCCGCCCGCGAGCCCGCGTGCTGCGTCGGCACCCACTGCTCCGCCGACCGCGGGCGCCGTCCCTCGGCGGCCTCCGCGAGCATCTGCTCGGTCTGGTCCGCGTCGGGCCGTAGCGCGGGATCTTTGTTCAGCAGCGCGGCGATGACGGGCGCGAGCGGGCCGGCGTACCGCAGTTCGCCGGCCTCCTCCTCGACGACGGCCTGCATGGTGGAGAGCGGCGAGGTGCGGCGGAACGGCGAGCGGCCCTCGACGGCCGTGTAGAGCGTGGCGCCCAGCGCCCACAGGTCGGAGGACGGCCCGGGGTCGGCGCCGCGGACGCGCTCGGGGGCGAGGTAGTCGACCGAGCCTACGACCTCGCCGGTCCGTGTGATGGTGCTGTCGCCCTCGATCTGCGCGATCCCGAAGTCGGTGAGGAGCACCCGGCCGTCCTGCCCGAGCAGCACGTTGCCCGGCTTGACGTCACGGTGCAGGACGCCGGCGGTGTGCGCGGCGCGCAGCGCGCGCACCACCCACACGCCGATGCGCGCGGCCTCGGCCGGCTCGATCCGGACCTTCTCCTTGACCTCGTCGGCCAGCGAGTTGCCCTCGACCAGCTCCATGACGATCCAGGGGCGGCCGTCGTGTTCGAGTACGTCGTGGACGGTGACAACGGCGGAGTGGTTGATCCGGGCGGCGGCGCGCGCCTCGGCGCGGGTGCGCGCCAGAAGTCTCGGCTGGTCGCTCTCGGACACATAGAGCGCGGCCGTCAACTCCTTGATGGCGACGGCCCGGTGGAGCACCTCGTCGTGGGCACGCCACACCCGGCCCATGCCGCCGCTGCCGATCGATTCGGCCAGCCGATAGCGCCCCGCGAGGAGCAGGCCCTGCATCTGATTCACGTTTCCCCGCAATGCTCTTGACAGGCTCAGCGTAAGGACCGGCCCTCCGGCAGGGAACCAGCGGGGTGCCATGGAGACCGCACTGTGACGGTTGTCGCTTCTGCGCCCGAACGGGAACCAAGGGGCTACGGCGAGCCGCCTCCGCGGGTCACCCGGTGTACTGGTAGGTCGACGACGCCTGCTCGTACAGCCGTGTCACCTCGTCCCGTTGGGCCTCCGGGCCGCGTATCTGCACGATGTGGTACCGGCCGTCGATGAGGAACGCCATGTTGCGCACGAACAGGTCGCCGCCCTGGCTGTCCGTCCAGGTGAACTGCCCCTCGGCCATGGTCTTTCCGCCCACCGTGATGGTCCGCAGCCCGGTCGCCGTGGCCCAGCTGGAGTCGCGGTACGGCTGCAACTCGCGCTCCGTGTCCCGCTGGTAGACCATCGGGTCGCTGCCGTACTTCGTCGCGCTGTCCCGCCCCGGTACGACGATCAGCTCGAAGTCGCCGTGGGAGTAGACGACTTGGCCGCTCCCGTTCTTCGGCGTGCGGGTCCAGCCCTTGGCCACGGCGATCTGGAACCCGGCGGAGTCCTTGCGCAGCACGAAGCCGTCGGCGACGTTCGAGCCGGTCCCTGTCGGGGTCGAACCGGCCGATGTGGAGGGGCTGTTGTCGGCCGCGGGCGAGGTCTGGTCGGGTTGCGGCTGGCTGCTCGCCGCGGCCGAGGACTGGCTGGGCGCGGGACTGACGTCCCCCGCGGCCCCCGTCCTGTCGCCTTGTCCGGCGCCGGTGTCCTCACCGGACTTGGGCAGGAAGAGCATGGCGTAGGCGACGGCACCGGCCAGCAGCAGGAAGATGAGGATGAGCAGGGTCCGGCCCAGCCGCCGGGGCGACCCCTCGACCTCCTGCTTGGCCCGCTTGTGCCGGCCGTGGTGACTGGTCGCGGGCAGCCCGGCCCGGCGCCTGCGCACCAACTCGCCCCGCCTGCGCACGATCGGCAGTCGGCGCGGGTCGGTCGGCGGGGTGGCGACGACATACGTACCGGCCTCGGGCTCGGGCGCGGAACGCACCAACGACCGCAGCCAGCCCCGCAGTTCCTCGAAGTCGAGCCGCTCGGTCGGGTCCTGCCGCAACAGCGACTCGACGACCGGCCGCAGCGGCCCGCACTCCTCCGCGAACGCGGGCGGCTCCGCACACACGAGCTGCACGAGCTCGGCGGTCGCCTCCTCGGGATACGGCGCATGCCCCTGCACGGCCCGGAAGAGCAGCGCCCCGAGCGCCCACAGGTCGGTGGCCGGCCCGATCGGCGCGGCCAACTGCCAGTTCTCATGCACCGGCACAGCCTGCTCGGGCGCCCACCGCTCGGTGACGGGCCCCACGACCGTCATCCGCACCTGCCGCGCCCGCTCGGCGGCCAGCGCGGTGGCGGGGCCGCGCCGAGCGGGGGCACCGGCGGGGGCGAGGTCGTCCCAACGGGCTCGGGCCTGGGGGGAGTTGCCGGCGGCGGCTGGCAGGTGGGTGGGGTTGGCGGCGGAAGTGGTGCCGGGAAGTTGGGGGTTGCCGAGGGAAGCTTCGGCGGAGTAGCGAGGACCGCCGGTTGAAGCGTCGGCGGGAAAGCGGGGGTTGGCGGAGGAACCGTCGCCGGGGAAACGGGGGTTGCCGACGGAAGTGTCGCCAGGGAAGCGCGGGGTGCCGACGGGGCCCGCGCCGGGCTGGTCGGCGGCCGTGAGCGCGCCGTAGGCCGAGGGGTCGTCGCCGTAGGGGCGGGGGGCTCCGCCGTGGAGATGGGGGTCCTCACCGCGCGGGTTGGTGTCTCCGCTGTAGGACGAGGCCTCTGAGCCGTGCGGGCGGGGAACTCCGCCGTAAGGCGAGGCCTCCGCACCGTGTGGGCGGGGATCTCCGCCGTAGGCCGCGGTGTCTCCACCGTAGGCCGAGGTGCCCTCGCCGCGCGGACCGGCGTCTCCGCCGTAAGGCGAGGCCTCCGCGCCCTGCGGACGAGCACCTCCGCCGTAGGCCGGGGCGTCCCCGCCGTAGGCCGATGTGCCCTCGCCGCGCGGACCGGCGTCTCCGCCGTAAGGCGAGGCCTCCGCGCCCTGCGGACGAGCACCTCCGCCGTAGGCCGGGGCGTTCCCGCCGTAGGTCGAGGTGTCCGCGCCGGGGAACGTGCCCGTTCCACCCGGAGGCTGTGCACCCGTGTTGGTGCCCTCCGGCGGAGGGAACGGTCGGGCGCCCTGTGTCGTCGGGGCCGGGCCGCCGGTGGCGGGGCGTGGTGCGGCGCCGTGCCAGGCGGTGTTGCGGACGCCGTAGGGGTCGGCTATCTGGCCGGGGGGCGTGGTGCCGGCCGTGTGTTCCACGCCGTTGCCGCCGGCGTACGGCAGTTGGGCCGAACCGTTGGCCTGTCCGGCGCCGTGGTCGCCCTCGACCGCAGGTCGGGCACCGGGCAGCGCCGGGCGCCCCGGCTGGGTCTCCTGCACACGGGCAGCGGCCCGCGCACCCGCGCGGTACGCGGCGATCGCCCCGGCCCTCGCGGCCCGGACATCACCGCCGGCCTCCGCCTCCCTGCGGGCCAACGCGGCGGAGGCCCCGCTCCCGCCACCGCCCTCCACACCGACTCCGGGCAGCCCTCCGGCGGCCCGCGCCTCGATCGCCGCCCGCCGGGCGGCCTCGGGGTCCACCCCACCGGGGCCTACGGCAGCGGCGGCCGCACCCGCGCCGGTTCCGCCACGCGCGCCCCCGAAGCCGATCGCCCCGCCACCGCCGGCGCCGCCTCCGCGGGAGTCACCGGGGACCGCAGGAACCGTAGAGCCGCCGGGAGTTGTGGAGCCGGCCGCTGTCGCGGGACCCGCGGGAGAGCGAGAACCGCCCGGAGCCACCGGCCCCGCCGGAGCCCTGGAACCACCCCGAGCCATGAAGCCTGCCGCAGCCGTCGAACCCCCGGGGTGCCTGGAGCCGCCCTGAGCGCCGGGCCCCGCGGGTACCACCGCCCCGCCGCCGCCAGGTCCCGTCCCCGCTCGGCCGCCGAACTGCCCCTGGGTTCCGCCGCTTTGCTGCCCCGGCGCACCCGCCCCGTCCTCGCCGTCCTGGACCGGCACCGGGTCGTAACCGCACAGTGCCTCCTCCGCCGCGCCGACGGCGAGGCCGGTCAGCATCACGCGGCCGTCGTCGCAGACGAGCACCGTGCGCGCGGTGATGTTGCGGTGCACCCAGCCGTGCGCGTGCAGCACCCGCAGCGCCATCAGCACGTCGGACGCGACCTCGGCCGCCCGGTACGGCGACAACGGCTTCTCGACGAGCAGCGCGGACAACGGCTGGGCGGACACCAGTTCGCTCACTATCCACAGCGAACCGCCCTCGGCGAACACGTCGAAGACCTGGTCCAGCCGGGGATGATCGGGGATCCGCGCCGCGGCCTGCGCGGCCTCGACCGCGCGCCGTACCGCCGGATCGGTGGGCCGCCGCGTCGCGGTCCGCGCCGCGGCCGGCCGCCGCGCCCCGCGATCACGCGCTGTGAACCCGTCGGGCAGCCCGTCCTCGCCGAGCACCTCCGCCTCGACGACCTCCGGCAACGGCACCTGGCGTACCAGGACTTCCTGCCCGCTGTAGGTGTCGAAGGCCCGGGACTCGGTGAGTTCGTACTCGTCGGAGGGTGGCAGCGGCAGGCGGTAGCGGTCGGCGAGCACCCGACCCGCATAGTCGTCCACGTTGCCTCCCCCGGCCGCCCGGTTGGTCAATTCCGTTCGCCTTGCGCCCCGTTCCGCCTGCATACCTGGATGCGTACGGTCCGCAACCACTCACGATACGTGCCGGAGGCAACCCACAAAGAGGGGTTGACGGATCTGGCGCGCCAAACCCGAACCCACCCGCCTCACGACTTCGGTTCGAACGTCTTTGTGAGCGTCGTCCAAGTGTCCTTACGGAGCTCACTGTCCCAACTGTCCGCTTTCGCGGTGTACATGAGCGCATATCCGAGATGACTGTTGACGACGAACCCGCGGTCGATCGTGCGGTACTTCGTCCCGCCGTCAACATAGGTGAACTCCCAGTCGGCCGCGTTCCAGCCCCGGTAGTCCACCCCCGCTATTCGGATCCGCGTGTACCCGGAGCGCGTCATGTACTGCTCCTGGTTCTTCCAGTCCGCCACCGGATTGCTCTTCGGCGTACTGGTCCAGGCGATCAGCAGCTTCTGCCCGTCGGGGCCGACCAACCGGACTCCGGCGGAGTCCGTCGACTGGTACGACCACCCGGCGGGCAGACCTATGGAGAACCCCTGGCTCCCCTTGTACGTCTTCACGACCGCGGCGCCGTCCGAGGAGCCGTCCGTCTCCGTACCGCTCCCACCGGACGCGTTCGTACCGGTGGAGGACGAGGTGCCGCTCGAAGCGGACGCCGTCGTCGAGGAGTCGGCCTGCCCACCGCCCGTGCTCGCCGTGTCGTCGTCGTCCTTCTTGGTGTCGGTTCCGGTGCTCGCGCTCGCACTCGCGCTGGCGACCGTCTTGCCGCCGTCGTTCTTCTTCGACCCCTTCGAGCCGCTGTCGTCCCCGCCACCGAGCGTGAACGCCAGCACCACACCGATCACCGCGAGCAGGACGACGACCGCGATGATCACCAGCGTCCGCTTCGGCACCACATCGGTGAGCGGCGCCCTCGGCACCGACCGCGGCGGCAGATCCGGCGGCGTCATCACGGGCCACCCCGAACTGCGCCCACCTGAACCGGAGTCGGCCGCCCGCGCACCCACCTCGTGCGTACCGCTGTCCCGGCTGCCCGAGTCCCGCAGCCCCGGCTCCCGAAGCCCCGACGACTGCACGTCCGACGCCTGCGCACCCAGGTCACGCGTAGCCTCACGCGTACCCGAGTCGGCCGCACCGGCCTTCGCCGCAGAACCGGCCGCGGCACCCGCACCGGCCACCGCGCCCTTGCCGCCCTCGGCTCCCGAGCCGGTCGACGTCCCGGAACGGGTCACCGCACCGGAAGCACCCCCCGCCCGAGCCGAAGGCACCCCGGGCGTCCGAGGCCCAGCAGGAACAGACCCGGATCCAGCGGACCCTGATCCAGCAGGCGCAGCACCAGCACCGCCGGCCGCCGCGCTCTTCGCACCACTGGAGCCATCGGCCTTCGAGGCACCCGAGCCGCTCTTGCCCGAAGCACCCGTACCGACCGCACCGCCCGAACCAGTCCCGGCACCAGCCGCACCGGCACCGGCACTCGAGCCACCCGGCTTACCGGCAACGGGAGTTGAAGCCCCACCAGAACCCGAACCCGTGGCCGAACCAGGACTCCCAGCCGGGGCCGGACTCGTAGCCGGAGCCGAACCCGCAGCCACACTCGACCCCGAAGCCGCAGCCGCCGAAGTCACCGCCCCGGCCCCCGCCGAACCCCCCGCGGCCTTCCGCATGGACCGCAACGCCCCACGCAACCGCTCGGCCCCCGCCGAACCGCCACCGCTCTTCTTGCCACCGGACCCGGCCGCCCCCGGCCCCGGCTGCGCGGGCAACGGCACCACCCTCGTGGCGTCCACCGCCGGCACCGGCTCCGGCTCGGCCGCCTTCGGCTCCGGCGCGTGGATCACCGCGTTGAGCATCGCCCGCGCACCCGCGTCGTCGAGTCGCTGGGCGGGGTCCTTGTTCAGCAGGCCGTAGATGACGTCCTTCAACGGCCCGGCGTTCTTCGGCTCCTCCAACGGCTCGGTCATCACCGCGGTGAGCGTGGCGATCGCGGAACCCTTGTCGTACGGCGGTGCGCCCTCGACCGCCGCGTACAGCAACCCGCCGAGCGACCACAGGTCGGCCGCCGGACCCGGCTTGTGCCCGCGGGCCCGCTCCGGGGAGATGTAGGAGGGCGCGCCGACGAGCATGCCGGTGGAGGTGATCGACGGGTCGCCCTCGACCTGCGCGATACCGAAGTCGGTGAGCACGACCCGGCCGTCCTCGGCGATCAGCACGTTCGACGGCTTCACGTCGCGGTGCAGGATGCCCTGCCGGTGCGCGGACCGCAGCACGTCGAGTATCGCGAGCCCGACCTCCGCCGCGCGCCGCGGTTCGAGCAGACCGTCCTCCCGGATGGCCTCGGCGAGCGACTTGCCCTCGACCAACTCCATGACGATCCACGGCCGGTCGTCCTCGTCGACCACGTCGAAGACCGTCACCGCGCTGGTGTTGCGGATCCGCGCGATGGCCTTGGCCTCGCGCAACGTCCGTGTGATCAGCCGGCGTTTCTCGTCCTCGTCGATGCTGGACGGGAACCGCAGCTCCTTGACGGCGACCGTCCGGCCCAGGGTTTCGTCCTCGGCACGCCACACCGTGCCCATGCCTCCGCGGCCGAGCACTTCTCCCAACCGGTACCGCCCGGCGAGAAGACGCTCGTTCTTGTCCTGACGAGTGTCTTGACGGGATGTCCCCGCCCGCTCCGCCTCCGACATGCGTCCCCTCATGCAACCCGCCCTGACAGAGCCTCCATTGTCCCCCACCGAACAAGTGCCCAACGCCCAGGGGGCCTTTCCCCGCGCACCGAAGGCACCTCGCGTCGGATATCCGCCGCAGGTCACACAGCCAAGTGCTGCACGATGAGCCCCGAGAACGGAGGATCACGATGCCCACACCTCGGACACTGCTGGCCATTCCGGTGTCCCTGGCCCTCCTCTGCCTGTCCCCGGCCCCCTCCCGCGCCCACCCCGCGACGACCACGAACGCCCTGGTCACGCTCCTGGTCACCCGAGGCGGAGCCCCCGCGGCGGCACTACTGGCCCAGGACAGCACGGGCCGCCGCGACAGCCGGACCGGCACGGACCACACGCGGGCCGGAACGACCCACGCGCCGACCGGGACCGTCTACGCACAGGACGGGACGGTCTACGCACACGCCGGAACCGGCATCACCCGCGCCGACCACTTCCGCGCCGGCAGCATCACGAAGACCTTCATCGCGACGGTGATCCTCCAACTCGCCGCCGAACACCGGCTGTCCCTGTCCGACACGGTGGAGCAGCACCTGCCGGGTCTGGTACAGGGAGCGGGCAACGACGGGCGCGCGCTGACCCTCCGCTCCCTGCTCACCCACACCAGCGGCCTGTACGACTTCACCGCGCTCACCGGCGGCACGATCCCCGTCTCCCCGACCGAGGCCGTCCGTATGGCCCTCACCCACCCTCCGGCCGATCGCGGCCGCTTCGCCTACTCGAACACCAACTACGTGCTGCTCGGCCTGGTGATCCGTCAGGTCACCGGCAACTCGTACGCCACCGAGGCCGAGCGCCGCGTCATCGCTCCGCTGGGTCTGACGGGCACCTCCTTCCCGGGCTCCCGCACCACTCTTCCGACACCGCACGGTCGCGCGTACGCCACCGACGGCTCCGACGTCACCGATCTCGACCCGCGGGTGGCCGGCGCCGCGGGCGAGCTGGTGACCACGCTCGCCGATCTGGACCGCTTCTACTCGGCCCTGCTCGGCGGCGAACTACTGCCCTCGCGCCGGCTGCGCGAGATGCTCAACACCCGTACCGCACACGGCTCGTACGGCATGGGCCTGTTTCCGGTGAAGCTGCCGTGCGGCATCACGGTGTGGGGACACAACGGCCGGATCTCGGGCAGCTACGTGCGCACCGCAGCCACCGTCGACGGCCGGCATGTCCTCACCTTCCGTGTGAACACGAGCGAGATCGCAGACTCCGGCCTCGAACCGGCCCTGCTCGCCGCCGAGTTCTGCCCCCGCACCTCGTAGAACGGCCGGGTTCCGGACAAAGATCCCAGCTCACGACACTCGTTCGAGTGAAGCCGACGCCGACGTCGAGCGACACGGCGGTACGCACCCGGCAGAGTCCCAGCCGCCCTCAGGGCACACAGGGCTCTCGGTTGTCCTCAGGCCCTCGGTCGCCATCAGCGCCCTCGGTCGCCCTCCGTCGGCGCTATGTCCGGCACCCTCAGTCGCCCTCCGTCGGCACGATGTCCGGCGCCCCCAACCGCGCCGCGTCCGCCGTCAGGTCGTCGGGCTGGCGTTGCGATTCGCGCTCGGCCTCCACCCGCTTCTCGTAGTGCTCGACCTCGCGCTCGATCTGGTCCTTGTCCCAGCCGAGCACCGGTGCCATCAACTCCGCGGCCTCACGGGCGCTGCGCGTACCCCGGTCGAAGGTCTCGATGGAGATGCGGGTGCGGCGGGTGAGGACGTCGTCCAGGTGCCGTGCGCCCTCGTGCGAGGCGGCGTAGACGACCTCGGCGCGCAGATAGTCGTCGGCGAACTGGAGGGGTTCGCCGAGCGCGGGGTCCTTGGCGATGAGGTCGAGGATCTCCTCCGCCATCGAACCGAAACGGTTCAGCAGGTGCTCCACGCGCACCACATGGATGCCGGTCTTCGAGGCGATCCGCGCCCGCGCGTTCCACAGCGCCCGGTACCCCTCCGCCCCGAGCAGCGGCACGTCCTCGGTGACGCACTCGGCGACCCGCATGTCGAGCCCGTGCACCGCCTCGTCGACGGCGTCCTTGGCCATCACCCGGTACGTCGTGTACTTGCCGCCCGCCACGACGACGAGCCCCGGCACCGGATGCGCGACGGTGTGCTCGCGCGACAGCTTGCTGGTGGCGTCGGACTCGCCGGCCAGCAGCGGGCGCAGTCCCGCGTACACGCCCTGCACGTCGTCTCTGGTCAGCGGCACCGCGAGGACCGAGTTCACATGCTCGAGGAGGTAGTCGATGTCGGCGCTGGACGCGGCCGGGTGGGCCTTGTCGAGGTCCCAGTCGGTGTCGGTGGTGCCGACGATCCAGTGCCGGCCCCAGGGGATGACGAACAGCACGGACTTCTCGGTGCGCAGGATCAGTCCGCTGGTGGAGTTGATGCGGTCCTTGGGCACGACCAGATGGATGCCCTTGGACGCCCGGACGTGGAACTGTCCGCGCTCGCCGACCATCGCCTGGGTGTCGTCGGTCCACACGCCCGTGGCGTTCACGATCTGCTTGGCGCGGATCTCGTACTCGCCGCCCGCCTCGACGTCCTCCACCTTGGCGCCGACCACCCGCTCGCCCTCACGCAGGAACCCGGTCACCCGCGCGCGGTTGGCGACCTTCGCGCCGTACGACGACGCCGTGCGCACCAGGGTGGCCACATAGCGGGCGTCGTCCATCTGGGCGTCGTAGTACTGAAGGGCCCCCACCAGGGCGTCCTTCTTCAACGCGGGTGCCACGCGCAGGGCGTGACGGCGGCTCAGGTGGCGGTGCGTGGGCAGACCCCGGCCGTGCGCGCGGGCCATGGACATCGCGTCGTAGAGCGCGACGCCCGAGCCGGCGTAGAGGCGCTCCCAGCCCTTGTGCTGGAGGGGGTACAGGAACGGCACCGGCTTCACCAGGTGCGGGGCGAGCCGCTCCAGGAGCAGTCCGCGTTCCTTCAGGGCCTCGCGGACGAGGGCGAAGTCGAGCATCTCCAGATAGCGCAGACCTCCGTGGATGAGCTTGCTCGACCTGCTGGACGTGCCCGAGGCCCAGTCGCGCGCCTCGACCAGTCCCGTGGACAGACCGCGGGTCACGGCGTCCAGGGCGGTGCCCGCGCCGACCACACCTCCGCCCACGACGAGCACATCCAGTTCCCGCTCGGCCATTCCCGCCAGTGCCTCGGCTCGCTGCGCCGGACCCAGTGTCGCTGTCCTCACCGCTGCCTCCCGCTATCGGTAGCGCCGGCCGCACCCGTTCGGCGAAGCCCGGTTCGTTTCCCTCCTGCCCAAATTCTGACCGGGTTGCCCGACTTCAGCCACCACTCGCCCCCAGCCTGTGGACAACAATCACAGGACCGCCGAGAAACACAGCCATCCAATCCCGCATAACGGTCATATTTACTCCTAGTCTGACATTGCGCTCGCTCGTTCTGTCCACAGGGCTTGCGCACCTGTCCCGCTTCGGTTACTGGGAAGGACGGCCCACGCCATGCCCGCAGATCTCGCCGTCATCGGACTCGGTCCTCTCGGCCTGCCCCTGGCCCAGGCCGCTGTCGCCGCCGGTATCGCCACGGTCGGCTTCAAGACCGGCCCTGAGGTCGGCTCCCTCAGCCCCGCCGAACTGCGCCGGATGCTCTCGGGAGGCTTCCGGCCGGCCACCAACCCCGCCGAGCTCGGCCGCGTACGCACCGCCGTGATCTGCGCGCCCACCCCCCGGGACACCGACGGCGGCCTCGACCTCAGCCAGGTGGAGACGGCCGCCCGAGCACTCGCAGCGCACCTGCGCCCGCACACCACGGTGATCCTGGAGTCACCGGTGCACCCCGGCACCACCGAGGACTTCCTGCGCCCCCTCCTCGAAGAGGGCTCGGGCCTCCGCGCGGGCCGCGACTTCCACCTCGCCTACTCCCCCAGCCGCGTCGACCCCGGCAACCGCGACTTCACCCCGGCCAACACCCCCAAGGTGATCGGCGGCCTGACCCCCGCCTGCACCGAGTCGGCCGCCGCCTTCTACGGCCGTCTCACCGACAAGGTGGTACGCGCGCGTGGACTGCGCGAAGCGGAGACCGTGCAGCTACTGGAGACCAATTTCCGGCACGTCAACATCGCCCTCGTCAACGAAATGGCCGTCCTGTGCCACGACTTGGGCGTCGACCTGTGGGACGTCATCCGCTGCGCGGAGACCAAGCCGTTCGGCTTCCAGGCCTTCCGCCCCGGCCCCGGCGTCGGCGGCCACGCCGTCCCCCAGGACCTGACCGGCCACGGCCCCCGCCCCCTCCGCATGGTCGAACTCGCCCAGCAGGTCAACAACCAGATGCCGCGTTACGTCATCCAGCGCGCGGCCACGCTCCTCAACGAGCACGGCAAGTCCGCGCGCGGGGCCCGCGTCCTCCTCCTCGGCGTCACCTACAAGGCCGATCTCGCCGACCAACAGGCCACCCCCGCCCAGGAGATCGCGATCCGCCTGATGGAACTCGGCGCCTCCGTCAGCTACCACGACCCCCACATCCCCTCCTGGAGCGTCCTGGACCGCCCGGTCCCCCGCGCGGACTCCCTCTACGAGGCGGCGGCCGACGCCGACCTGACGATCCTGCTCCAGCAGCACCGGACGTACGACCTCCAAGGCCTGTCCGTGAAGGCGCAGTTGCTGCTGGACACGCGCGGGGCCACACCGACCGGCGCGGCACACCGGCTCTGAGCACGAAAACGACTGGTCGCAGGGCCACGTCGACCTGCTAACCTCCCCACACTCGTCGCACAGGTGTCTCATAGCCGTGCGCGCGCATCTCCGCTTCACCTTTCTTGTCTTCATGTCCCGTGGGGGGATTTCTGTCATGAGCCAGTCAGCCACGCCATCAAAGCAGCCACAGCCGCAGCCCGAGGCACAGGCCCAGGCCCAGCCGCAGGCGCCCGCGCAGCCGCAGCCGCAGCCGGTCGACGGCAACCCGTACGCCCAGCAGCCCGGCGCCGTACCGCCGCCGCCCCCGGCTGCGTACGCCCCGCCCGCTCCCCCGAAGAACAACATCGCGCTCGGCCTGGTGACCGCGGTCGCCGCGGCCCTGATCGCCGCCGGCATCTACGGCGTCGTCATCGGCACCACCAAGCACGAGATCGGCTGGGCGGCAGTCGGCGTCGGCTTCGTGATCGGCCTCGCGGCGGGCAGGCTCGGCGGGCGCAACCCCGCGCTTCCCGTGGTCAGCGCCGTGCTGGCCCTGGGCGCGGTCTACCTCGGCCAGTTGGTCGGCGACGCGATGCTCATCGCGGACGAGTACGGCGTGAACTTCGGCAAGGTGTTCTTCGACCACTTCGGCGTGGTCCAGGACGCCTGGAAGGCCGACTCCGACCCGCTCACCTTCGTCTTCTTCGCCATCGCCGCGTTCGCCGCGTTCTCGGGGGCCAAGAAGGCCGCGCTCTGACACCGGCGCACGGGTTGTGCAGGGGGGCGCTTGGGGCGGGGTGTGCGTCGGGGACTGGTGGCGTGCGACTCGCGGCGCCGGTACCGTGAGAAACAGGTGGAACCGGCCGTAGCGGGAACTGCGGCAGGCTCTTGAAAAGTGAACGGAGTGTCCACCCCTAGTTGCTATAGGGGTGGCCGCTGACCTTCCACCAACAAGGTGGAGCCCACCGCAGCGGCTACTGCGGCAGGCTCCTGAAAAGTGAACGGAGTGTCCACCCCTAGTTGTGATGGGGGTGGCCGCTCACTTTCCGCCGTACATCCACAAGATCCACCTCCTCCGTTGCTTCACCATCCGAAGACGGATCCGGTCCCAGCGGGTGGGCTTGCGGTGGCGACCCATGGGCGCCCCCTTCCACGAGGCCGCCCATTAGCCCGGTGGGCGGTTCGTCTGGAATTCGGGCCGGGCCCCGAGAGCCCGGGTCCGGAACGATTTCCGTGGAAGGGGGCACCCCACACAACTGGGGCGCCGATCACGGACGTTACCGCCCCGACACGCCCCACCAGCGAACTTTCGCCCCGAACGCAACCGCGCGCCCCCCAACATCAACGCGCGCCCCACCAGCCCCACTTGGGCACGCAAAAGGGCCCGGACCACCCAGGTCCGGGCCCTTCAAGTTGTCGTAAGACCTACCGCTTGTGCTGCGAGTCAGCCACCGTCACCTCGACCCGCTGGAACTCCTTCAGCTCGCTGTACCCGGTCGTCGCCATCGCCCGCCGCAGCGCCCCGAAGATGTTCATCGAGCCGTCGGGGATGTGCGACGGGCCGGTGAGGATCTCCTCGATCGTGCCGACGGTGCCGAGGTCGACCTTCTTGCCGCGCGGGAGTTCCTCGTTGACCGCTTCCATGCCCCAGTGGTGGCCCTTGCCGGGGCCGTCCGTGGCGCGGGCGAGCGGGGAGCCCATCATGACCGCGTCCGCGCCGCAGGCGATCGCCTTGGGGAGGTCGCCGGACCAGCCGACACCGCCGTCGGCGATGACGTGCACGTACCGGCCGCCGGACTCGTCCATGTAGTCGCGGCGGGCGGCGGCCACGTCGGCGACCGCCGTGGCCATCGGGACCTGGATGCCCAGGACGTTGCGCGTGGTGTGCGCCGCGCCGCCGCCGAAGCCGACGAGGACGCCGGCCGCGCCGGTGCGCATCAGGTGCAGGGCCGCCGTGTACGTGGCGCAGCCGCCGACGATGACCGGAACGTCCAGCTCGTAGATGAACTGCTTCAGGTTCAGCGGCTCGTGCGAACCCGACACGTGCTCCGCCGAGACCGTCGTACCGCGAATGACGAAGATGTCCACGCCCGCGTCGACGACGGCCTTGGAGAACTGGGCCGTGCGCTGCGGGGAGAGCGCGGCGGCGGTGACCACGCCCGAGTCGCGCACCTCCTTGATGCGCTGCCCGATCAGCTCCTCCTTGATGGGAGCCGCGTAGATCTCCTGGAGGCGGCGGGTCGCGGCGTCCACGTCGAGGCCGGTGATCTCGCCGAGGAGCGGCTGCGGGTCCTCGTACCGCGTCCAGAGCCCTTCGAGGTTCAGCACGCCGAGGCCGCCGAGCTCGCCGATGCGGATCGCGGTGGCCGGGGAGACGACCGAGTCCATGGGGGCGGCCAGGAAGGGCAGTTCGAAGCGGTAGGCGTCGATCTGCCAGGCGATCGAGACCTCCTTCGGGTCCCGCGTACGGCGGCTGGGGACGACGGCGATGTCGTCGAAGGCGTACGCCCGGCGGCCGCGCTTGCCGCGCCCGATCTCGATCTCAGTCACGTCTGTGGCCTTTCCTCTGCGTTTCAGCGTCTTCCAGTATCGCCGACGGGTACGACAAGGGCGGCCCCGGTGTGTCCGGAGCCGCCCTTGAGGAAGCCTGCCGACTACTTGCTGCGGCTGTAGTTCGGTGCCTCGACCGTCATCTGGATGTCGTGCGGGTGGCTCTCCTTGAGGCCCGCGGACGTGATCCGGACGAAGCGGCCCTTGGTCTCCATCTCCTCGATGGTGGCCGCGCCCACATAGCCCATGGTCTGGCGCAGACCGCCGACGAGCTGGTGCAGCACGTTGGCCAACGGGCCGCGGTAGGGCACCTGGCCCTCGATGCCCTCGGGCACGAGCTTGTCGTCGGAGGCGACCTCGGCCTGGAAGTAGCGGTCCTTCGAGTACGACCGGCCCTGGCCGCGGGACTGCATCGCGCCGAGCGAGCCCATGCCGCGGTACGACTTGAACTGCTTGCCGTTGATGAACTGCAGCTCGCCCGGCGACTCCTCGCAGCCCGCGAGCAGGCTGCCGAGCATCACCGCGTCGGCGCCGGCGGCGAGCGCCTTGCCGATGTCGCCGGAGTACTGGAGGCCGCCGTCGCCGATCAGCGGGACGCCGGCCGCGCGGGCGGCGAGGGAGGCTTCGTAGATGGCGGTGACCTGCGGGACGCCGATGCCGGCGACGACGCGCGTCGTACAGATCGAGCCGGGGCCGACGCCGACCTTGATGCCGTCGACACCGGCGTCGATCAGGGCCTGGGCGCCGTCGCGGGTGGCGACGTTGCCGCCGATCACGTCGACGTTCACGCTCGACTTGATCTTCGCCATCCAGTTGAGGGCGTTGCTGTTGTGGCCGTGCGAGGTGTCGACGACCAGGAAGTCCACACCGGCCTCGGCGAGGGCCTGGGCGCGCTCAAGCGCCTCGGGGCTGGCGCCCACGGCGGCACCGACGATGAGGCGGCTCTCGGCGTCCTTGGCGGCGTTCGGGTACTGCTCGGCCTTGACGAAGTCCTTGACCGTGATGAGGCCCTTGAGGATGCCCGCCTCGTCGACCAGGGGAAGCTTCTCGATCTTGTGGCGGCGCAGCAGCTGCATGGCGTCGGCGCCGGTGATGCCGACCTTGCCGGTGACCAGGGGCATCGGGGTCATGACCTCGCGCACCTGACGGGAGCGGTCGGTCTCGAAGGCCATGTCGCGGTTGGTGACGATGCCCAGCAGCTTCTTGTTGCCGTCGGTCACCGGGACGCCGCTGATGCGGAACTTGGCGCACAGGGCGTCGGCCTCGGCGAGCGTGGCGTCCGGGTGCACGGTGATCGGGTCGGTGACCATGCCGGACTCGGAGCGCTTCACGAGGTCGACCTGGTTGACCTGGTCCTCGACGGACAGGTTGCGGTGCAGCACGCCGACGCCGCCCTGGCGGGCCATCGCGATCGCCATGCGGGACTCGGTCACCTTGTCCATCGCCGCGGAGAGCAGCGGGATGTTGACCCGGACGTTGCGCGAGATACGGGACGAGGTGTCGACCGCGTTCGGCAGCACGTCGGACGCGCCCGGCAGCAGCAGCACGTCGTCGTAGGTCAGCCCTAGTGTCGCGAATTTGGCGGGCACTCCGTCGACGTTGGCAGTCATGACACCTTCCCCAAATGGCCTTGATCGGTGCGGATGTCCATGCTAACGGGAAGCGCGGTCACCAAATTCCACGATTCCACGGCTACGGCTCGCTCCGGGCTTCGTATGTTCGTACGGATGCCGTCGGCCGACTGTTCAAGAAAGGCACCGCCACAAGGTGCTGCCGCTCAACGCGGCGCCCGCGCGGGCGTTACTGCGGGCGTTACTGCTCGGCCAGTGCCCGCAGTCGGCTCAGCGCGCGGTGCTGGGCGACCCGGACCGCGCCGGGTGACATTCCCAACATCTGGCCGGTCTCCTCGGCGGTGAGGCCGACGGCGATCCGCAGCAGAAGCAACTCGCGCTGGTTCTCCGGCAGGTTGGCCAGCAGTTTCTTGGCCCATTCGGCGTCGCTGCTGAGCAGGGCGCGCTCTTCGGGGCCGAGGGAGTCGTCCGGCCGCTCGGGCATCTCGTCGGACGGAACGGCCGTGGAGCCGGGGTGGCGCATCGCGGCTCGCTGGAGGTCGGCGACCTTGTGGGCGGCGATGGCGAAGACGAAGGCCTCGAAGGGACGGCCGGTGTCCTTGTAGCGCGGGAGTGCGAGGAGGACGGCTACGCAGACCTCCTGGGCGAGGTCCTCCACGAAGTGCCGTGCGTCGCCCGGGAGTCGGGACAGCCGGGTGCGGCAGTAGCGGAGCGCCAGGGGGTGGACGTGGGCGAGCAGATCGTGGGTCGCCTGCTCGTCTCCGTCGACCGCGCGAAGGACGAGTCCACCAATCGCCCCTGGGGCACTGGCCGCCTCGTCGTCACGCATCGGTCCATGGTGCCTTGTGGCCGAAGGGTCCGTGGCACCGCGTCCGTTGTTGTGCACCGAAGCGTTATGAGCAGGTGCGCCGGAACTCATCTCCTGCGCCCTCCCCTCCCGCTCGACCGACTCGTCCCCGAGGAACTCCACACCTCAAGGATGCGGCATCCGCGGCGAAACGAGCAGCGGGCACCCGGTGGGCCCTTTTGCCGCCCCCGCCCACCATGAGGTGGGCGGGGATTGTCGTAACCCCGCTGCAACCCACTGACCTGGGCCTAGNTTCCCGTCTGCCCGGCGACGCCATGCACGCACTCTCGCCGCACCGGGCCCGGACCCGAGTACGTCCAGTACGCGGGTCCGGGCCCGGCGCGCCGAGAGCACGCACCTGACGCCCCCGGGCCGCCCTCCGGGCGAGACGGGAATGCGACGACAGGGCCTAGCGAACCAGGCCCCATCGGAAACCGAGCGCCACGGCGTGTGCCCGGTCCGACGCGCCGAGTTTCTTGAAGAGCCGCCGGGCGTGTGTCTTGACCGTGTCCTCGGAGAGGAACAGCTCACGGCCGATCTCCGCGTTCGAGCGGCCGTGGCTCA
Source organism: Streptomyces sp. MBT65 (assembly GCF_016612545.1). GTDB lineage: Bacteria > Actinomycetota > Actinomycetes > Streptomycetales > Streptomycetaceae > Streptomyces. The sequence continues at coordinate 25,195 of NZ_JAENRY010000184.1, forward strand.
TGCCCTCCAGGACCTGGATCTCGCGCGCGGTGAGCGTCGGCGCGGCGCCCATCTCGGCCGAGCGCAGCCGACGCGGAGCCAGTCGCCAGGTCGGGTCGGCGAGGGCCTGGGTGACCGTGGCCCGCAGTTCGGCGCGCGAGGCGTCCTTGTGCAGATAGCCGCGGGCGCCGGCCGCGACCGCGAGGGCCACGCCGTCCAGGTCTTCGGCGACGGTGAGCATGATGATGCGGGCGCCCGGGTCGGCGGACAGCAGCCGCCGCACGGTCTCGACACCGCCGAGTCCGGGCATGCGGACGTCCATCAGGATGAGGTCCGAACGGTCGGCACCCCAGCGGCGGAGGACTTCCTCGCCGTTGGCCGCCGTCGTCACGCGCTCGACACCGGGCACGGTCGCGACCGCGCGGCGGAGCGCCTCTCGGGCAAGCGGGGAGTCGTCACAGACGAGGACGGATGTCATGGCCGCCCTCCGCAACTGATGCGCGTCACCTTGAGCCTCCAGGCTGGTACGAAATCGTCACCTGTGCGGTCGACCGTCTCGGACGCCTGCCCGAGCTCTTGTTGTTCTCAACCGCCTCGCACTCTCAACGACGGTCACTCGAAAGAGTTACGGGGCCGTGTGTCCTCTTCGGCACTCTACGTGAGGGTGCGGACACGGTGGAGGCATGCGGGGCCGACCCTCAAGCTTTCATCACAACCGGTGCCCCATTCAGCCCTATTTCTTCCCTTTTCCTGGTGTCTGAGGCTAGATTCGCAATGAGTCATATTTTCATCTCCTTAGATCGTAGTTGTACGGTCGTGGACACCGTATCCGCCCATAACGGCTACAAGGGGTCACGCAATGGCAGATTTCTCCCGCCTTCCCGGACCGAACGCGGACCTGTGGGACTGGCAGCTCCTGGCTGCCTGCCGAGGGGTCGACAGCTCGCTCTTCTTTCATCCCGAGGGCGAGCGCGGTGCGGCACGAAGCGCTCGTGAGAACTCGGCCAAAGAGGTCTGCATGAGGTGCCCGGTCCGCGCACAGTGCGCGGCGCACGCGCTGGCGGTGCGCGAGCCGTACGGCGTCTGGGGCGGCCTGACCGAGGACGAGCGCGAGGAGCTCATGGGGCGTGCCCGCAACCGGCTGGTGTCGGCTTCGGCCACCGGGGACATGGCTTCGAACAACTGAAGGAACGTTTCTCCAGCTGGCCCTCCACCAGAGGTCCGACTAGCTCTCCACCAGGGGTCCAACCAGCCGTCCACCAGGGGTACGCGCACGCGTGCCCCGTTATTTTTCGCGGGCCTGTTTTTCGCGGGCCGCCCGCTCCAGCTGGTCCAGCGTCGCCGCCACCGCCGGCACCCGCGCCAGGTCCGGCAGGGTGAGCGCGACGATCTCCCGCCGCACCGCCGGTTCCAGCGTCACCGTCCGCGCGCCCCGGGGTCGTACGGACTCGATGGCGAGCTGGGGCAGGACGGCGACGCCCAGGCCGGCGCTCACCAGGCCGACGACCGCCGGATAGTCGTCGGTCGCGAAGTCGATGCGCGGGGTGAAGCCCGCCGTCTCGCACACCTCGACCAACTGGCCCCGGCAGCGCGGGCAGCCGGCGATCCAGGGGTCGTCGGCGAGTTCGCCGATGGCGAGCGACCGCACACGCGCGTGCCGGTGTTTTTCCGGGACCAGGGCGACCAGTCGGTCGCTGAGCAGGGGGCGTACGACCAGGTCGGACCAGTCCTCCGCGCCCGCCGCGGTCTCGTAGCGGAAGGCGAGCGCGATGTCGCAGTCGCCCTCCCGTAGGAGGTCGACGGAGTTCGGCGGCTCGGCCTCCTCCAGGGAGACGCGGGTGCCGGGGTGCGCGGCGCGCAGGGCGGCCAGTGCGGTGGGGACGAGCGTCGAGCTGCCGCTGGGGAAGGAGACCAGGCGGACCCGGCCGGCGCGCAGGCCAGCGATCGCGGCGACCTCCTCCTCCGCCGCCGTGAGGCCGGCGAGGATGCCCGCCCCGTGCCGGACCAGGGCCTCGCCCGCCTGGGTCAGGCGCATCTCGCGGCCGGTGCGGATCAGCAGCGGGGTGCCGATCGAGGTCTCCAGGGCCTTCATCTGCTGGCTCACGGCGGGCTGGGTGCAGCCCAGTTCACGTCCGGCCGCCGAGAAGGAGCCGGTGGCGGCGACGGCGCGCAGCACACGGAGATGTCGGGCCTCGATCATGCGTCGAGCATAAGTGTTCCTTGGGTACGGCGATGAATAATGCGTCGCGTCTTTGGGGCGATCTCGCCTACCGTGCCTTCATGAAGCTTCTCTCGCTGAATCTGGGCCGGGCCACGGCCGTGCCGTACACGGACCAGCCCGACGGGGTGACCGGCATCGACAAGCGGCCGACCGACGCGGCCGTGCGGGTGAGCGCGCCCGGGCCCAAGGGCGTCGCCGGGAGCGGGCTGGCCGGGGACGCGGTGTGTCACCGGCGCCACCACGGCGGCGACGACCAGGCGGTGTACGCGGTCGCGCGCGAGGATCTCGACGACTGGGAGCGGGAGTTGGGGCGCCCGCTGGCCAGCGGCTCCTTCGGGGAGAACCTGACGACGCTGGGGCTCGACGTGTCCGGGGCGCGGATCGGCGAGCGCTGGCGGATCGGTTCCGAGGTGGTCCTGGAGGTCACCTGCGGGCGGATCCCGTGCCGTACGTTCCAGGACCATCTGGGCGAGCGGGGGTGGGTGAAGCGGTTCACCGTGAAGGGGGCGCCGGGGGCCTATCTGCGGGTGATCGAGCCCGGTGAGATCCGGGCGGGCGACGCGATCGAGATCGTGCACCGGCCCGACCACGAGGTGACGGTGGCGCTGCAGTTCCGGGCCGTGACGACCGAGCGGGAGCTGCTGCCGCGGCTGCTGCCGGCGGGCGAGGCGCTGCATCCCGAGGCGCTGGCGCAGGCGCGGAAGTATGTCGCGGAGTACTTGGGCTGACCTGGCGCCACGGCCTGTTCGACGCGTTGTTCGACACGTGTTCGTCACGGATCTGGAGGGCCTGTGCAGAGATCGGACCGGCTTGCTCCGGGTCACTAATCTTGCGCCATGACAACGGCATTGATTACGGGATCGACCGCGGGGATCGGTGCCGCGTTCGCGCGGCGGCTCGCGGCGGACGGGCACAACCTCGTGCTGGTCGCGCGGAACACCGAGCGGCTCGGGGAGCAGGCGACCGAACTGCACGACCGGCACGGCATCGAGGCGGAGGTGCTGACCGCCGACCTCGCCACCGACGAGGGCATCGAGGCGGTGGCCGTCCGCCTCGCCGACCGCAAACACCCCGTCGACCTGCTGGTCAACAACGCGGGCTTCGGCAACAAGGGCCGCTATCTCGACGTACCGATGGCCGGCGAGCTGAAGATGCTCAAGGTGCACTGCGAGGCGGTGCTGCGGCTGACCGGCGCGGCAACCGAGGCGATGCGGGAGCGCGGGCGCGGCGGGGTGGTCAACGTGGCGTCGGTGGCGGCCTTCGTGCCGCGCGGGACGTACGGCGCGTCGAAGGCGTGGGTGGTGCAGTTCACGCAGGGGGCGGCGAAGGACCTGGCCGGGACCGGCGTACGACTGATGGCGCTGGCGCCCGGTTTTGTGCGGACCGAGTTCCATCAGCGGGCCGGGATGGGCACGGACAACATCCCGAACTGGATGTGGCTGGACGCGGACAAGCTGGTCGCGGCGGCGCTCGCGGATCTGGCGCGCGGCAAGTCGCTGTCGATCCCGGACCCGCGCTACAAGGCGCTGATGGGCCTGGTGAAGGTCACTCCGCAGGCGGTGCTGGGCGGGATCTCGTCGAAGACCGGGCGGAAGTACGGGCCGCAGTGACGGCAGCCGCCCTGCTGACAGTGACGGCAGCGCGAAGGCCCGGCTCCCCCAGAGGGGTGCCGGGCCTTCGGTGCACTACGGGTTCACCGACGTGTGTCAGTGGGAGTGGCCGTGGCTGTGACCAGCGGCGGCCGGCTCCTCCTCTTCCTTCTTCTCGACGACCAGGGTCTCGGTCGTGAGGAGCAGGGAGGCGATGGAGGCGGCGTTCTCCAGGGCGGAGCGGGTGACCTTGACCGGGTCGATGACGCCGGCCTTGACCAGGTCGCCGTACTCGCCGGTCGCGGCGTTGAAGCCCTGGCCGGGCTCCAGGTCGGCGACCTTGGCGGTGATGACGTAGCCCTCGAGGCCGGCGTTCTCGGCGATCCAGCGCAGCGGCTCGACGACCGCGCGGCGGACGACCGCGACACCGGTGGCCTCGTCGCCGGTCTTGTCGAGGTTGCCCTCGAGGACCTTGGCGGCGTGGACCAGAGCGGAGCCACCACCGGAGACGATGCCCTCCTCGACCGCGGCGCGGGTCGCGGAGATGGCGTCCTCCAGACGGTGCTTCTTCTCCTTCAGCTCCACCTCGGTGGCGGCGCCGACCTTGATCACGCACACGCCGCCGGCCAGCTTCGCGAGGCGCTCCTGGAGCTTCTCGCGGTCCCAGTCGGAGTCCGTGTTCTCGATCTCGGCCTTGATCTGGTTGACGCGGCCCGCGACCTCGGAGGAGTCACCGGCACCGTCGACGACCGTGGTGTCGTCCTTGGTGACCGTCACGCGGCGGGCGGAGCCCAGCACGTCCAGGCCGACCTGGTCGAGCTTGAGGCCGACCTCCTCGGCGATGACCTGACCGCCGGTGAGGGTGGCGAGGTCGCCGAGCATCGCCTTGCGGCGGTCGCCGAAGCCGGGGGCCTTGACCGCGACCGCGTTGAACGTGCCGCGGATCTTGTTCACGACCAGGGTCGACAGGGCCTCGCCCTCGACGTCCTCGGCGATGATCAGCAGCGGCTTGGAGGCGTTGGCCTGGATGACCTTCTCCAGCAGCGGCAGCAGGTCCTGGATGGAGCTGATCTTGCCCTGGTGGATGAGGATGTACGGGTCCTCGAGGACCGCTTCCATCCGCTCCTGGTCCGTCACGAAGTACGGCGACAGGTAGCCCTTGTCGAAGGCCATGCCCTCGGTGAAGTCCAGCTCCAGACCGAAGGTGTTGGACTCCTCGACGGTGATGACACCGTCCTTGCCGACCTTGTCCATCGCCTCGGCGATGAGCTCGCCGACCTGGCTGTCCTGCGCGGACAGACCGGCGACGGCCGCGATGTCGGCCTTGTCGTCGATGGGCCGCGCGGTGGCGAGCAGCTCGTCGGAGATGGCCTTGACGGCGGCGTCGATGCCCTTCTTCAGGGCGGCCGGGGAGGCACCCGCGGCAACGTTGCGCAGGCCCTCGCGGACGAGCGCCTGGGCGAGCACGGTGGCGGTGGTGGTGCCGTCACCCGCGATGTCGTTGGTCTTGGTCGCCACCTCCTTCACCAGCTGGGCACCGAGGTTCTCGTACGGGTCGTCGAGCTCGACCTCGCGGGCGATGGTGACGCCGTCGTTGGTGATGGTGGGGGCGCCGAACTTCTTGTCGATGACGACGTTGCGGCCCTTGGGGCCGATCGTCACCTTGACCGTGTCGGCAAGCTTGTTGACGCCGCGCTCGAGGGCGCGACGGGCGTCCTCGTCGAACTTCAGGATCTTCGCCATGGGAGCGGTTCAGCCCTCTCGGAAAACGTGGGTGAAACGAACTACGCCCCTGACGCCCGGCTTCATAAGGTCGCGGGGGCCAGGGGCGTAGCTCACAAACTGAATGTGAAGCGAATTACTTCTCGATGATCGCGAGCACGTCGCGGGCCGAGAGGACGAGGTACTCCTCGCCGCTGTACTTCACTTCGGTGCCGCCGTACTTGCTGTACAGCACGATGTCGCCGGTCTTGACGTCGAGCGGAAGACGCTCGCCGTTCTCGAAGCGGCCCGGGCCCACGGCCAGGACGACGCCCTCCTGGGGCTTCTCCTTGGCGGTGTCCGGGATGACCAGGCCAGAGGCGGTGGTCTGCTCGGCGTCGAGCGGCTGGACCACAATGCGGTCCTCGAGCGGCTTGATGGCAACCTTGGAGCTGGTGGTCGTCACGATCCGACCTCCCCCTTCGGAGATCTCACGGGGTTAACTGTCTGAGGTGGCGACCAGGTGGATCCGTCGTCGCGGGTGCCGGACCTGCCCGTCGCTATTGGCACTCTCCAGGGGGGAGTGCCAGGTCTGAGACTATGACTGCGATTAGCACTCGGTCAAGCGGAGTGCCAATGCCCGCGGCGCTTGAGCCGAATTTCTCAGTTGCCCTGGGCTGTGTGGCGGGGGGGTGTGCTGGTGTTGGCCTCCCTGGGGGCTGCGCCCCCCAGACCCCCGCTTCGGCCTGGACGGCCTCGTCCTCAAACGCCGGA
>NZ_JAENRY010000185.1 GCF_016612545.1 Streptomyces sp. MBT65
GTGAGCTGACGTACCTGACGCTGCTGCAACGGCAGCGTCAGGTACGTCAGCTCACGCTCCGGAGAGCCCCCTGTGTTGCACACCACAGCCAGCCGCTCCCCGCCCGCACGCCCGCCGGGACCCCCGATCTCGCCCTGGATCGCGCTCGCCATGATCCCGAAGAAGGGGTCGGCGATGTCGTTGACCAGGATGCCGACCAGGTCGGACGTGGCCGCCGCCAGCGCGCTCGCGGGACCGTTGAGGACGTAGTCGAGCTCGTCGACCGCCCGCAGCACCCGTTCCCGCGTGGTGGCCGCCACCGGGTAGTTGCCGTTCAGTACGCGCGACACCGTCGCGGGGGAGACCTGGGCGCGGGCCGCCACGTCCGCCAGGGTCACCGTCATGTTGTTCGTCCTCCGGTCGCGCATCGTGTCGTACGCCGTTGTACATAGGCCACTCAAAGGAAGCCCCCGTCCGAGCAGACCATAAGGCCACCCACCCCGGTCGTTCGCCCCCTCGAACAACTCGACCCCATCACGGTCTTGTACAGACCAGTGGGCAAAGGCTAGCTTCTGCATATATAGAAAGCGCTTGCTGCGTTTGTGGAACGTACGCGGCAACGTACGTGGACGAAGGGAAACACGTGACACGCAAGACGGTGCGTATCGCCATGAACGGTGTGACCGGACGCATGGGCTACCGCCAGCACCTCGTCCGCTCGATCCTCGCACTGCGGGACCAGGGTGGTCTAGACCTGGGCGACGGAACCGTGCTGTGGCCGGAACCGATCCTCGTGGGCCGCCGCGAGCACGCGCTGAAGGCGCTTGCCGAGCAGCACGGCCTGGACCCGGAGAACGTCTCCACGGACGTCGACGCGGTCCTCGCCGACCCGACCGTCGAGATCTACTTCGACGCCCAGGTCACCTCGGCCCGCGAGGAGGCGCTGAAGAAGGCGATCGCCGCGGGCAAGCACATCTACACCGAGAAGCCGACCGCGACCGGCCTGGACGGCGCCCTGGAGCTGGCCCGCCTCGCCGACGCCGCCGGCATCAAGCACGGCGTCGTCCAGGACAAGCTCTTCCTCCCCGGCCTGCTCAAGCTCAAGCGCCTCATCGACGGCGGCTTCTTCGGCCGGATCCTCTCCATCCGCGGCGAGTTCGGCTACTGGGTCTTCGAGGGCGACTGGCAGACCGCGCAGCGCCCGTCGTGGAACTACCGCTCGGAGGACGGCGGCGGCATCGTCGTCGACATGTTCCCGCACTGGGAGTACGTCCTCCACGAACTGTTCGGCCGCGTCAAGTCCGTCCAGGCCATCGCCACCACCCACATCCCGCAGCGCTGGGACGAGAACGGCAAGCCCTACGACGCCACCGCCGACGACGCCGCCTACGGCATCTTCGAGCTCGACAGCGGAGCCATCGCCCAGATCAACTCCTCCTGGGCCGTCCGCGTCAACCGCGACGAACTCGTCGAGTTCCAGGTCGACGGCACGGAGGGCTCGGCGGTCGCCGGTCTGCGCAACTGCCGTGCCCAGCACCGCAGTTCCACCCCCAAGCCGGTCTGGAACCCCGACATCCCCGTCACCGAGGTCTTCCGTGACCAGTGGCAGGAGGTCCCCGACAACGCCGACTTCGACAACGGCTTCAAGGCCCAGTGGGAGCTGTTCCTGCGGCACGTCTACGCCGACGCGCCCTACCACTGGGACCTGCTGGCCGGCGCCCGTGGCGTCCAGCTCGCCGAGCTGGGCCTGAAGTCGTCCGCCGAGGGCCGCCGTCTCGACGTCCCGGAGATCGCGCTGTGACCATCCAACTCCCGGACTCCAGTGGGGCATTGAGGGCCTACGAGCCCCGGTCCGAACCCTTCGCCGTCACCTCCGGCACCCCCTTCACCTCTCGTACGGTGTTCTCGGCGGCCCACGTCGTCGCGGACCCGTTCGCCGACACGAGCCCCGACTCGCCCGCCGCCGTCGACTGGGACGCCACCCTCGCCTTCCGCCGCCACCTCTGGTCCCACGGCCTCGGTGTCGCCGAGGCGATGGACACCGCGCAGCGCGGCATGGGCCTGGACTGGGCGGGCGCGGCCGAGCTGATCCGCCGAAGCTCCGCCGAGGCCAAGGCGGTTGGCGGCCGCATCGCCTGCGGCGTCGGCACCGACCAGATCACCGGCGGCACCCTGGCCGACGTACAGGCCGCGTACGAGGAGCAGTTGGCCCTCGTCGAGGAGTCCGGCGCGCAGGCCATCCTGATGGCTTCGCGGGCGCTCGCGGCCGTGGCAAAGGGGCCCGAGGACTACCTGGAGGTCTACGGCCATCTGCTGCGCCAGGCCACCGAACCCGTCGTCCTGCACTGGCTGGGCCCGATGTTCGACCCGGCGCTGGAGGGCTACTGGGGCTCGTCCGACCTGGACGCGGCCACCGACACGTTTCTCGAAGTCATCGCGGCCCACCCGGACAAGGTGGACGGCATCAAGGTGTCGCTCCTGGAGGCTCAGCGGGAGATCGACATCCGGCGCCGACTGCCGCAGGGCGTCCGCTGCTACACCGGCGACGACTTCAACTACCCCGAGCTGATCGCGGGCGACGACCAGGGCTTCAGCCACGCCCTGCTCGGCATCTTCGACCCGCTCGGTCCGCTGGCGGCGGAGGCGGTCCGCGTCCTGGACACCGGGAACACGGCCGGCTTCCGTGAACTCCTGGACCCCACAGTCGAGTTGTCCCGCCACCTCTTCCAGACGCCCACCCGCTTCTACAAGACGGGCGTGGTGTTCCTGGCCTGGCTCGCGGGCCACCAGTCGCACTTCACGATGGTCGGTGGCCTCCAATCGGCCCGCTCCCTCCCGCACTTCGCCCGCGCCTACCAACTGGCCGACGGACTGGGCCTGTTCCCCGACCCGAAGCTCGCGGAGGAACGGATGAAGAACCTGCTCGCCTTGTACGGAGTGACCCAGTGAGCAATCCTGAGTTGGCGCGCTTCTCCATCAACCAGATGACGGTGAAGCAGCTCGGCATGCCCGAACTGGTCGACGCCTGCCTGGAGTTGGGCGTCCCCGGCGTCGGCCTGTGGCGCGAGCCGGTCCAGTCGTACGGCCTGGAGGCCACCGCGAAGCTGGTCCGCGACGCGGGGCTCGTGGTGACAACGTTGTGCAGGGGCGGCTTCCTCACGGCCATCGACCCGGCCGAGCGTGCCCTTGCCCTGGACGACAACCGCAAGGCCGTCGACGAGGCGGCCACGCTCGGCACGGACACCCTCGTGCTCGTGTCCGGTGGTCTGCCGGCCGGCTCGAAGGACCTGCACGGCGCGCGGGAGCGGATCGCCGACGCGCTGGGCGAGTTGGGTCCCTACGCCGAGGAACGGGGCGTACGGCTGGCCATCGAGCCCTTGCACCCGATGTTCGCCTCCGACCGCTGTGTGGTCTCCACGCTCACCCAGGCCCTCGACCTCGCCGAGCGCTTCCCCGCTCAGCAGGTCGGGGTCACGGTGGACACCTACCACATCTGGTGGGACGACCGGGCGCCCGAGCAGATCGCCCGGGCGGGCGCGGGCGGCCGTATCCACACCTTCCAACTCGCCGACTGGACCACCCCGTTGCCCGAGGGAGTGCTCAACGGCCGCGGGCAGATCGGGGACGGCGCGATCGACATGCGGGAGTGGCTCTCCTACGTCGAGGCCGCCGGGTACACCGGTCCCGTCGAGGTCGAGCTGTTCAACGACGGACTGTGGGCGCGGGACGGGCGCGAGGTGCTGGCGGAGACGGCGGCGCGGTTCGTGGAGCACGTGCTGTGAGCCGGTGAGGTGTGCGTGGGGCTCCCGTGCCGTGGGTCGACTCACCGGTGCGGGAGTCCCACTCCTGGAAAACGGTCGGCCGCCGACTCGACGTACTAGACCCGACCACCCTTGACGGCACCGACGAACGCCGCCCAGTGGCCGGTCGAGAACACCAACGCCGGGCCGGTGACGGCCTTGCTGTCGCGGACGGGCACACCGGCGTAGCCGTGCGCCACCTCAAGGCACTCGCCCTGATCGCCGCCGCTGTGGCTGGACTTGTACCACCCGGTGAGGGCGGACGAGTCGGAGACGATGTGCTCACTGCTGACCATGCGTGTGTTCCTCCGCTGCCGCTCTGACGAGGGCCAGTGACTCTTGCTGCGACAAGGCGTCGCCCAAGACCAGAGCGTAGGCCGTCTGGCCGGCGGTCACCAGCGCTGGATCATCCATCAAGTTGCCGGTGAGGAAGCCCTCGGCGTAGGCCACCGGGGCCGAGTCGTCGAAGCTCATGAGCGTGAGCAGGCTCTGTTGGAGCGCGTGTGCTCCGACGCCGAACGGGAGGATGTGCAGTCGCATGCGCCCCGCTTCAGCCAAGTCGCCGATCTTGTGCAGTTGTTCGGCCATCACCTGACAGCCGCCAACCCGGCGCCGCAGCACGGACTCGTCGAGCAGCGTCCAGACGACCGGTTTCAACGGGCCATCGAGAATCTGGGCACGCTTTGTTCGAATGACAACGGCCTCGTCAAGTTCCGCCGCGGTGTGGTTCGGCCGGTACGCGCGGAACAACGCACGCGCGTAGTCGTCGGTCTGGAACACGCCTGGAACGAGCGAGAGGGCGAACTGCTGGATGAGCGTGGCCTGTTGCTCCAGCTCGGCTACGGCTGCGAAATGGTCCGCGTACTTCGACTCCAGGTCCTCCAACCAGCGCAGGAAGAACCCGTCCGTCTTCAGCGCCTGGTCGATCCGCCGTGCGTCATCGGGCCTCGGCAGACGCCTCCCCGATTCCCAGTGACTGATCAACGTCGGTGAGCACACGACCAGTTCGCCCAGTTCCTCCTGCGTCAGACCGGCCGCAAGTCGCCGCAGCCTCAACTCCTCCCCGTACTTCTCCCGTTGCGTCCGAGGTGAACGAGATTCGGTCATGGCCGCGACCCCCAACTTGACGTACGCGCTGTCAACCTCCAGGTACTGGCAGCGTAGCCAGCGCCGACCCCACTCTGTGACTGATTCGCCACAGCTCGCAGTCGAGGGAAAGCAGGAGGTCACCGTGTTCGCCCGCATCGCCCGGTTCCTGAAGCCAAGGCGCTACCGCCCCTACTCGTGTCCGTACGTCGGCGGCTCCACCCGCTACGCCACCGGAGAGCGCCCGCCCACCCCGGCGTACGAACTCCGCGGTGCCGGCATTGGCTCGCTCGGCGTTCCCCGTCGGGAGGACGGCAAGTGACCGACCAAGGGCGCCTGTTGCCCTGGACCACCTTGGACGGCAACCCCTGTTACGTCGTCGGTGACGGCGCCGGCTACGTATCGCGCATGGCCGACGATGTCGAAGACGTACAGCTCGGGATGGCCGACGAACTGCTCGGGCACGCCGATGCCATCCTCGCCGCGCACCGTGCCACCGGTGCCGAACTGCGCTATCTGGCAAGGCGGTTGGTCGAGTCCCTGAGCGATGTCCGGCGGATCGCGGAGAGCCGGGGAGCCCGGTTGGAGAAAGGCGGTGCCCTGGTGCTCCATCACACCCCCGCGGAGATGGAGCACCAGGCGCCGAATGATCAGGATGCGGGGTGAGCCCCGGAACTGTCGTTAGCGGAGAGTCCATGCGTGGTGTTGGTTCTCCGTCTACTCGACTCCCCGCATCCGGTACTCCCTCGGCGACAACCCGTACGCCTGGCGGAACGCCCGCGTGAAGTCCGCGGCGCGCAACAAGCCCCAGCGGGCGGCGATCGCGCGGATCGGGGTGTCCCGCAACGCCGGGTTCGCCAGGTCGCGGCGGGCACCTTCCAGACGTTGCGTACGTATCCACGCCGCCACCGTCTCGCCCCGGGCGTCCTCCTGGAAGAGGCGGTGCAGATAGCTCAAGGAGATGTGGTGCGCGGCAGCCACCACCGGCGGAGTCAGCTCCGGATCGTGCAGGTTGTCCCGGATGAATGCCCGGATGTGTGCGATCAGGGTCCGGTGGCGCGTCTCCGGCGACAGCGCGGACTCCGCCTCCAGCACCTGCGCGAACCACGCCGCCAGCAGGTCCACCACCACCGTGCCCAACCGCGTCGCGTCCGACGACCGCAGGGACTCCGCCTGCTGGTCCAGGCCGGCCAGGAAACCCGTCAGCAGCGCGCCCGTACCCTCCCGGCCCGACAACCGCCTGCCCAGCAACGGCAGCATCCGGTCCGGGGGCATCGGCATCAACGCCTTGGGGAAGTCCACTCCGACCCCCGTGATCACCCGCTGTCCGTCCGCCGTCGACGGGTGGACGTCGTACGGGCGCGAACTGTCCGTCACCCACAGGTCGCGCGGGCCGTAGAAATCGGTCCGGCCCACGTGGTCCAGGCCCAGGCCGCCGCCGAGTATCAGTGTCAGGTGGTACGTCTCCGGGTCGCACTGCCGCACCAGCTTCTCGGTCCGTACGAAGCGCGCCGGCAGCAACGACGTGGGCCACACATGCACCGGCCCCAGCTCCATCATCCGCTGCTCGGCCCAGAAGTCCCCGGCGTGCTCGCTGCTGATGTGACTGGGCGCGATCGCCTGATGGGTCAACTCCCGCCAGTACTCGAACCGGTCCTCCACCGGCACGTCGTCACTCCGGAACAACGTCCCGATCATCCGGCCGCCCCTCTCCGTGTCTTCGTCGTCTTCGTCAAAAGAATCTTGGAAGTCCGTACAACCCTGCCCGCACCGCGCGGGTCGTACTTGGCATCAGGACTCTTGGAGGGGGATCTGGGGGGATCGTGGGGGTTCTGATGCTGGAGGGGAAAACCCGAGGGGGCCCGGTCGACGGACCGGGCCCTCTCGAATTTGAAAGCGTTACACATTCGCTCGAACTGTCACATTTCTAGAAGAACACCCCGCACCGCAGCAGCACATTCGCGTACGGCCGCGCCTCGCCCGTCCGTACGATCAGCCGCGCACCCGCCGACAGCTCCTTGAGCCGCTCGTGGGAGACGAGGTCCAGGTCGGGGAAGCGCGCGTCGAGCAGCGCCGTCGCCGCTCGATTGGCACCGCGCACTTCGCGCGCCGCCGTCGCGCCCTCCACCACCAGCTCGGCCAGCAGCCCGTCCAGCACCTCCGCGAACGACGGCACCCCGGCCCGGAACGCCAGGTCCACCACCCGGGGACCCTTCGGGATCGGCATCCCGGCGTCGCACACCAGCACCCCGTCCCCGTGCCCCAACTCGGCCAGCGCGCCCGAGAGATGACGGTTGAGAATCCCTGCCTTCTTCACAGTGCCGAGACCTCGTCCGCCGTCGGGAAGGAGTCCTGGGCGCCCTTCCTGGTGACGGCCGCCGCCCCGACCCGGGCCGCGTACGACGCCGCATCCGCCAGCGACGCACCCGTGCCCAGCTTCCAGGCCAGCGCCGCCGTGAAGGCGTCGCCCGCGCCCGTCGTGTCCACGGCGTCCACCTTCACGGACGGCACCCGGGTGACCCCGTCCTTGGAGGCCACCAGCGCGCCCTCCGCGCCCAGCGTCACGACCACCGAACGCGGCCCCTTCGCCAGCAGGATCCGCGCCCAGTCCTCGGGCCGCTCGCTCACACACGCGTCCCCGAGGATCACCCGCGCCTCGTGCTCGTTGACGATCAACGGGTCGCAGGCGGCCAGGACTTCGGACGGCAGCGGCCGGGGCGGCGACGGGTTCAGCACGAACCTGCTGTCGGGCGCCAGACTCCGTACGACCTCCACGACCGTCTCCAGCGGGATCTCCAGCTGTACGGAGACCACCCGGGAGGCGTGGAAGAGGCAGGCGGCGGCCTGGATGTCGACCGGGTACAGCTTCCCGTTGGCCCCCGGCGACACCACGATGCTGTTGTCGCCGGACGGGTCCACCGTGATCAGCGCGACCCCGGTCGGCGCACCGCCGACCAGCACACCCACCGTGTCGACGCCCGCGGCCCGCTGCGAGTCGAGCAGCAGCCGGCCGTACGCGTCGTCGCCGACCCGGGCCAGCAGGACCGTACGGGCGCCCAGCCGGGCGGCGGCGACCGCCTGGTTGGCGCCCTTGCCGCCGGGGTGGACGGCCAGGTCGGAACCGAGGACCGTCTCGCCGGCGCCCGGCCGCCGCTCGACGTCGATCACGAGGTCGGCGTTGGCCGATCCGACGACCAGCAGGTCGTAGTCGTACATGAAATGACTCCCCACAGTGGTGACTTGGCGTGGTGACCGGTCCGCTGTCAGCCGGTGAAACCGGCCACGTTCTCCTGGGTGACCACCTTCACGGGCACCTTCACCGTCGTCTCCACCTTCTTGCCCTGAGCCGCGCGCAGCGCGTTGTCCACGGCGATTTTGCCCAACTGGCTCGGCTGCTGTGCCACGGACGCGTACAGCGTGCCCTGCTTCACCGCCGTCAGCCCGTCGGGCGTGCCGTCGAAGCCTACGACCGAGACGGACTTGCCCGCCTTGGAACCGAGCGCCTTGATGGCGCCGAGGGCCATCTCGTCGTTGGCCGCGATGACGCCCTGGACGTCGGGGTGCGCCTGGAGCAGGTTCGACATCACGTCGAGGCCCTTGGTGCGGTCGAAGTCGGCGGGCTGCTGGGCGAGGACCTGGATGCCGGGGTAGGCCTTCAGCCCCTTGGCGAAGCCCTCGGCCCGCTCGCGCGCCGCCGAAGTACCCGCCTGGCCCTGGAGGATGACGATCTTGCCGGTGCCGCCCAGCTTCTCGGCGACGGTCTTCGCGGCGAGTTCACCACCGGCGATGTTGTCGGAGGCGACGAGGGTGTCCACGGCCGCCTTGTTGACGCCGCGGTCGACCGCGATCACCGGGATCTTCGCCTTGTCGGCTGCCTTCACGGAGTTGCTCGCCGCGTCCGAGTCCACCGGGTTGACGATGATCGCGCCGTAGTTCGAACTGGTGAAGTTCTGGAGCTGGTTGGCCTGTTGCGAGGCGTCGTTCTGCGCGTCGGTGACGGTCAGGTCCAGGCCCAGCTTCTTCGCCTCGGCCTGCGCACCGGACCGGATCTGCACGAAGAACGGGTTGTTGAGCGTGGAGAGGGAGAGGCCGAGCTTGGGCTTCGACGTCGTGGAGGAGTCGTTGTGCAGGAAGGAGGTGGCGCCGACGATCGCGATGGTGACGACGGCCGCGAGCGCGTACGTGGTCGCCTGCTTGCCCTTGCCGCCACCGCCGACACCCGCACCGGCGACGGGAGTTGCCCCCGCCTTGCGCCGCACGGTGTCCAGCAGGACGGCCAGCGCGATGACGACACCGATGACGACCTGCTGCCAGAAGGCGGACACGGAGAGGAGGTTGAGGCCGTTGCGCAGCACCGCGAGGATCAGCGCGCCGATGAGCGTGCCGGACGCCTTGCCGGTGCCGCCCGCGAGGGAGGCGCCGCCGATGACGACAGCGGCGATCGCGTCCAGCTCGTAACCGTCGGCGGCCTGCGGCTGCGCGGAGGAGAGCCGGGAGGCGAGGACGATGCCCGCGGCGGCGGCGAACACGCCGGACAGGGCGTAGATCGCGAGCTTCTGCTTGGAGACGCGCAACCCCGAGAGCCGCGCGGCCTCTTCGTTGCCGCCGATCGCGTACATGGACCGGCCGATGTAGGTCCGCCCGAGGACGAAGGCCGCGATGAGCCCCATCACGATCATCACCAGGACCGGCACCGGCAGCCAGCCGCCGAGGGTGTCACCGAGGTGCGAGACCGAGTCGGGGAAGGCGATCGGCGAGCCCTGCGAGATCACCAGCGACAGCCCGCGCGCCACCGACAGCATCGCCAACGTCGCGATGAACGGCGGGAGTTTGCCGTAGGCGATGAGGAAACCGTTGACGAGACCGGCCGCGATGCCCGTGGCGATCGCGAGGATCACGGCGAGGAAGACCGGGACGCCGTGCTGCGTGGCGCTCCAGGCGAGCACGGTGGCGGACAGGGCCGCCACCGAACCGACCGACAGGTCGATGCCCGCCGAGACGATCACGAAGGTGACACCGAAGGCGAGGATGGCGGTGACGGCCGCCTGGACACCGACGTTGAGGAGGTTGTCGGTGGTGAGGAAGTCGCCGGAGAGCGCCGACATGGCGATGACGAGGACGATGAGCGCGGTCAACGCGCCGTTGTCCAGGAGCAGTCGGCGGATTCCCGAGGCGCCACTCGCGCGCGTCGCGCCCGGCGTGCTCTTGAGCGTGTCAGTGGCCACGGTGGTCCTCCACAGCGGTAGGTGCTTCAGCGGTGGTGGCTGGAGCGGTAGTTGCTTGGGTTGGTGTGCCGGGTGTGCCGGGTGTGCTGACGGCGAGTGCCATCACGGAGTCCTGGGTGGCCTGCTCGGCGGAGAGTTCGCCCGCGATGCGCCCCTGGGCCATGACGAGCACCCGGTCGCTCATGCCGAGGACTTCCGGCAGATCACTGGAGATCATGAGAACGGCGGCACCGGCGGCCGTGAGTTCATTGATGAGTTGATAGATCTCGACCTTGGCGCCGACGTCGATCCCGCGCGTCGGCTCGTCGAGGATCAGCACCTTGGTGTCGGCCAGCAGCCACTTGCCGATGACGACCTTCTGCTGGTTGCCGCCGGACAACGTCCGCACCTGCTGCCCAAGTCCCGCCATCCGTACGCCCAGTTGCTCGGCGATCCGCGCGGCCGCGACCCGCTGCCCCTTGAGGTCGACGAGCCCGCCGTGGGTCGCGGCCCGCATGGTGACGAGCCCGAGGTTCTCCTCCACCGACTGGTCGAGGACGAGCCCCTGCCCCTTGCGGTCCTCGGGCACGAGCCCGATCCCGGCGGTCATGGCCGCGTTGACGTCGTGCGAGCGCAGCGCGGAGCCGCCGACCTTCACGGTCCCCCGGTCGTACGGGTCGGCCCCGAAGACGGCCCGTACGACTTCGGTACGCCCCGCCCCGACGAGCCCGGCGATCCCGACGACCTCACCGGCCCGCACCTCGAAGCCGATGTCGTGGAAGACCCCGTCCCGGGTGAGCCCCTCGACGGAGAGCAACGCGGCGCCGGTGTCGGCCCGTTGACGCGGATACTGCTGCTCGATGGACCGCCCGACCATGAGCCGTACGAGCTCGTCCTCGGGGGTGGAGGCAGGCACCTGCCCCACACTCTTCCCGTCCCGGATGACGGTGACGCGGTCGCCGAGGGCGGCGATCTCCTCCAGATGATGGGTGATGAAGACGATCCCGACCCCGTCGGCGCGCAGTTGACGCACGATGGAGAACAGCTTCTCGACCTCCTCGGAGGTGAGGACGGCGGTCGGCTCATCCATGATCAGCACCCGTGCGTCGAGACTCAGCGCCTTCGCGATCTCGACCATCTGGAGCCGCGCGATACCGAGTTCACGCACGCGCGCACGCGGCGACACGTTCACACCCACGCGCTCCAGCAGAACGGCGGCGTCGGCCTCCATCCGCTTCCGGTCGATCATCCCGAGCCGACGTGGCTGCCGCCCCAGGAAGATGTTCTCGGCGACCGTCAGATCGGGAACGAGGTTGAACTCCTGGTAGATGGTGGCGATCCCGAGCCGCGCGGAGTCCTGCGCGCTGTGGATGCGCACCTCCTCGCCACCGGCAAGGATGCGACCGCCGTCGGGACGGTAGGCACCGGAGAGCATCTTGATGAGGGTGCTCTTGCCGGCGCCGTTCTCGCCGAGCAGCACATGGACCTCGCCCCGACGCAGATCGAAGTCGACGCCGTCCAGCGCGACGACACCGGGGAAGGTCTTGCGGATGCCCTCGATGCGCAGCAACTCGTCGTCGTTGCTCACGACTTGCTCCTTCGAACAGTTCCAACAGTTCCGACAGGGGGTTGCGCGGGGCCCGGTTCACCGCACGAACGTCGTACGACCAGCCGGGCGGGAAGGGTGACGGACTCCGGCACCCGCCCCTCGATCCGGTCGAAGAGCGCCCGCACGGCGGCCCGCCCCAGGTCGCCGGTGGGCTGGGCGATCGCGGTGATCGGCGGATCCGTGTGCACGAACCACCGGATGTCGTCGAACGCGGCCAGCGCGAGATCCTCGGGAACCCGAAGCCCACGCGCCCGTACGGCGTCCAGGGCGCCGAGCGCCATCAGGTTGTCGGTGGCGAAGACGACCTCGGGCGGCTCGGCCAGATCGAGAAACCCTTCCGTCACCCGCCGCCCGCTCTCGGCCTGGAAGTCCCCCTGCCCGATGTAGACGTCGGGGAGCGGAATCCCGTACTCGGCGAGCGCGTCCCGGAAGGCGGCGACGCGCTCACTGCCGGTGGTCGTGGCGGCGGGGCCCGCGATGATGGCGAGCCGGCGATGCCCGAGGCCGTGCAGATGCGCGACGAGATCCCGGATGGCGGCCCGTCCGTCGGCCCGCACGACGGGCACGTCCAGGCCCGGGATCCACCGGTCCACGAACACCATGGGGGTCCCGGCGCGGGCGGCGTCCAGCATGCCGGGGGAGCCGCCGTCGGTGGGGGAGACGAGCAGTCCGTCGATACGACGGTCCAGCAGCGTCCGCACGTGGTGGTCCTGCAGCTCCGGCCGCTCGTCGGCGTTCCCGATGATCACGCTGTACCCCAGCGCGCGGGCCTCTTCCTCGACCGAGCGGGCGAGCTCGGTGAAGTAGGGGTTCAGCACGTCACTGATGACCAGGCCGAGGGTGCGGGTCTGATCGGTGCGCAGCGACCGGGCGACGGCGTTCGGGCGGTAGCCCAGCGCCGCCACGGCGGCCAGCACGCGGGTGCGTGCGTCGTCGCTGACCGACGGATGATCGTTCAGCACCCGCGACACCGTGGCCACGGAGACCCCGGCCTCGGCGGCGACGTCCTTGATGCTCGCCATCGCCGTTCCACCTCCTCGTGGAATCGATTACATGGAGGATTGGAATCGATTACATGCGAGTTAACAAGGGGGTGTGACCGGATTGTGATGTAGGGGGTGCCCCTGAGTCTTTGGTCAAGGGAAACGGAGGTGCGTCGAGTCGGCGGTCCGGGCAGCATGGCGGGGTGGCCGACCTGCTGTGGGATGACGTGAAGTGCTTCTTCGACCTGGACCTGGCGGGGTCGCTGCCGGACGTGCGGGTCCCGAATGCCTCGGTGGAGGACTGGCAGGCGGTTCTCGATCTTGTCGCCGAGAAGGGCTGGAAGTACCAGTACTCCGAGGGGGAAGCGGTGCTTCCAATGCCTCGCGCGGAGTCCGTGCTGTCCCGCCCGGCGGATGCCGAGTGCCCGGAACTGCGGGTCTGGCCGACCGCCGACGTGTTGGCGATCTTCCGTTTCTGCACCGATGACGAAGTCGACTTCGACGTTGATCTACGGGAGTTGCAGGGCCAGGACCGACTTGATGTGCTCTGCGACTTCTTCCGGGAGATCGGGCGGCGGTTGGGTGGACCGGTGCTGATGGACCCGGAGGGTGAGTACGGCCGTCCGGTGCTCGGCTTCGATGTCGAGGCTGATCGAGTCGTTCTCCTCGCGGACTCTCAGGTCGGGTGACTGAGGCCGGCGGCGCGCTCGTCGTGTCCCCGTGCGTTGGAGTTGGGTCCCTCACGCCGGGGGCGGGAGGATGTGCCTGAACCGGGCCCAGTGTGTCGATCATGGGGCGGACTAGGCGGTTCTGGGTTCGGTGGAGGGGTGTCGCGTACGCGAACTCTGCTCGGGAAGCCGATGCGTCGCTCGGGTTCCACCTCGAACGCCCCGCGTATCTGTCCCTGACCCTGGTGACGTGCTCCCCGAACCGTGCGCGGCCTGAACTGGCCTGCCCAGCGCGGTAGTTCCGGCAGAGCATCACCTCAAGTCGCAGCAAGCTCGCACCACACGAGCTTCCCCCGCCTGCCGTTCCGCGACAACGGCTGCCACCCCCACTGGTCGGCGCAGGCCCCCACGAGCGCGAGACCGCGCCCGTCCTCCGAGTCACCGAGTTCCTCCAGCGACCGTGGCGGCTCCGGCGGTTCAGGATCGGCGTCCCATGCCCCGAGCCGCAGCACTCCCGCCGTCCAGCCCACGCGCAGTGCAGCGGGCCCCTCCGTATGCCGTACGGCGTTGGCGACCAGCTCCGTCGCGAGGAGTTCGGCGGTGTCCGCGAGCCGGATCAGGCCGTGCGCGGTGAGGATCAGGCGGAGGGTGCGGCGGCTGACGGTGACGGCACGGAGGTCGTTCGGGACGTGGAGGCAGTACTCCCACGGTGCGGGTGGGTTTTCGGGCATGCGGCAACTCCGGTTCGGTGGTGGGGATTTCGGAGGACTGCGGGTGTCGCGGGCGGTGGCAGTGCCACAGCCGTCGTGGCGGGACGGAGTGGTGCGCTTCCGGTGTCCCGGGGTTTCCGCATTGTGTGCGTCGCGTCACCGACGGTAGACCTAGTATTTTAAGTTTCGCAAGCTGGCCGCGTAATCTGACCCCCGAACGAGTCGCGCTCACAGGCGCGTTGGAGAGGGGTAGTCGTGGCATTGAGGCGCGAGCCAACGGCACGTCAGATGCGTCTGGCAGCCGAGTTGCGCAGACTCCGCGACGCGGCAGGTCTCGCCGCCCGTGAGGGGGCGACGCTGCTCGGAGTGAGCTCCGCGCAGATCAGTCAGATCGAGGCGGGCCTCGCCGGCGTGAGCGAAAAGCGGCTGCGCCGCCTAGCGGCCAACTACTCAGCCACGGATGAGGCGTTGATCGACGCCCTCGTTGCCATGGCGACCGACCGGGCGCGAGGCTGGTGGGAGGAGTACCGAGGTTCTCTGCCCACGTCCTTCCTCGACCTGGCAGAGCTGGAACACCATGCCGACTACCGATGGGATGTGGACTTCCTGCATGTCCCGGGTCTCCTGCAGACCGAGGATTACGCCCGAGCCCTCTTCTCGTACGTGAATCCGGAGTTCCCGAAGAGCGAGGTGGAGAGCTGGGTGGAACACCGGATGAAGCGCAGGATCATCATCGAGCGCCCCGATCCGATCCCGTATGAGACGTTGATCCACGAGGCGGCCCTGCGCATCCGGGTCGGCGACCACATCGCGGCGCGGGCTCAACTCACCCGTGTCCTGGAACTCTCCGAAGCCGACCACGTCACCGTGCGTGTCATCCCCTTCGATCTGAACGGCTTCGGCGGGGCCGGAAGTGCCATGGTGTACGCGGGTGGCGCTGTCCCGCAGTTGGACACCGTGGTGCGTGACGGCCCCAACGGCCCCGTTTTCATTGACTCCGAGGCCCAGCTCAACCGCTATCGGAACCTCTTCCATAGGGTGGAGGCGGTGTCACTTGACCCTGAGCGTTCGCGTGACTTCATCCACAGGCTGGCGAAGGAGCTATGACCGCATGATCACCCCTGGCAACTGGCAGAAGTCGTCGTACTCCGGGGGTGGCCAGGGTGATGCCTGCGTGGAGGTTGCCCGTCGCCACCTACACATAGCCGTCAGGGACTCCAAGGTCCCGACCCGCGCCACCCTCACCCTCCCCGCCGAGGCCTTTACCGCTTTCATCGACGGCCTCGTCAAGGAGCTGTGAGGCACCCCATGGGCGCCCCCGGCCACTGGCGCAAGTCGTCCTACTCCGGCGCGGGCGACGGCAACAGTTGCCTGGAGATCGCGAACACCCCGACCCACGTTGCGGTCCGCGACACGAAAGCCCCCTCCAGGGCCACCCTCACCTTCCCCGTCCCCGCCTTCACCACCTTCCTTGAAGCCCTCCAGCAA
>NZ_JAENRY010000186.1 GCF_016612545.1 Streptomyces sp. MBT65
GGAGAGGAGGCGGGGGTGGTCATGAGTGCAGGTCCTGTCCGTCGGTAGCGGTCGTTCTCGGCTGCTGCTGAGAGCTGGCTCTCATTAAGGTAGGGGGTCGACTCTCTTTGTGCAAGTTCACTCTCATGATGAGGGTTGGATATTGGTCGGGGTGATGTGCGAACGCTCCCGGGGTTCGATGACAAGTACTGGGTGAGACCGTCGTCCGGCGGTCGGGAACGGAGACTCGGTGAAACCGGATGGACCGGGCAACCGGCGACGTGGCAGCCGTCGCCACCGTGACAGCGATGAGCACAGCGGTGATCGTGCGGAACACGGCGACAGCGAAGCCCAGTTGACGCGCTCCGCGCGTGGCGACTCGGCGGCCTTCACCTGTCTCTTATACACATCTGACGCTGCGACGATCTTACGCGTGTAGATCTCGGTGGTCGNTGGCCCCCTCCGTGGCCACGGCCGCCTCGACCTCCGTCAGCACCCTGGCCAGCGCCTGCTCCGACAGCGGCTCGACCAGCCCGGCGCCGATGAACTGGCGGCCGCCGGGCTGGTCGAGCCGCTGTCGGAGCAGGCGCTGGCCAGGGTGCTGACGGAGGTCGAGGCGGCCGTGGCCACGGAGGGGGCCATGGCGACAACTGGCAGTACGGGACGGGTCGGACCGACCGCGGGCGGAGGCACCGTGACGTCGATCCGGGGTCCGTCCCGGCGCCGGCGGGTCCTGATCGGGATGCTCACCACGGCCGCGGTCGCGGCCGGTGTGGTGACGTACACGCACCCCGGCACGACCCCGTCGAACGCCGGCACGCACAGCGGGGCGCGCGCGGACACCGCCGCCGTCTTCCTGGACGACATCTCCACGGTGGCCGCCACCCAGTCGGCCGCCACGGGGAAGTACTGGAAGAACCACACGACGATCGCGGACACGTACATCTCGCAGTCCATGCAGTACTACATCGTCACCAACGGCAAGACCTCCACGAAGGGGACGCGGCCCGACTGGCAGGTCGGGCCGAAGGACCTCGACTGGAAGGGCCTGGATCAACTGACCACCGACCCGGCGCAGTTGCTCGCGCTGCTGCAGTCGCCGCCGCGGCCCAAGAGCATCTCGCCCTTCGACCAGGCGGCCACCCTGCTCAGTGACTCACCGGCCGGTCCGAAGCTGCGCGCCGGGCTCTTCAAGGCGATGGCCGGGCTCAAGGCCGTCAAGCTGGTCGGCCAGGTCAAGGACAGCACCGGGCGCGGTGGTACGGCCGTGGAGTACGCGGAGGCCAAGAGCGTCGGCCGGGTGATCGTCGACCCGAAGACCAGCGCGATCCTGGAGTACACCTTCACGTGGACCGCCGGGCCCAGCAAGGGCAAGGTGACCCGCTACACGGTCCTGTCGTCGGGCTTCACCGACAAGATCGGCTGACGGGGGGAGGACAGGCGGGGGAACCTTTCAACTCCCCCGTCTGTCCCGCCGGTCAGGCGTCAGTCAGGCATCCGGCAGCGAAGCCGCGAGATCCTCCCACGCCTCGTGCACGTCCTCCCCGGCCATCCCGAACTGCGTGATCACCGCGACGCATCGGCCTTCCTCGTCGTCGAGTTCGAGCGCCGAGGTCGGTCCGTGGGCCGCCGTGGAGCGGACGAGGTGACAGGCCCGGACGCCGGCCAGGTCGATCTCCACCGAGCTCTCCGCGAGCGCCGCGAACACCCGTCCTCCTACGGTCCGGTCGGTGACGTGGACTCGGCCCGCGCACGCCTGCATGGTCCCCGGGGCGAACACCGCGACCCCGATGGGGAGTCCGACCGAGCAGACGTGGTCGAGCACCGACGCCAGGACGTGCACGTCGACCGGCCGGTGCGCGCCGCCCCGGTAGCGGTGGAACGCGGCGCGCCGGGTCACGCCGTCGTCCGCCAACACCGCGTCCAGTTGGGCCAGTTGGTCGCCGGTCTCCCATGCCGGGAGCTCGGGGGACGGTGAAGTCCCCGGCGGCGTCGATCCGATGGCGATCGTGGGAGCCAGCCCGGACAGCAGCCGGTCGCCCTCGGACAGCAACCGGCCCTGGTGCACGGTACGGCCGTCCGGGCCGTGCAGACGCAGGGCTACGGCGTCGTCCGCGTCGCGCGCGACCACCGCCGAGGCGATCCTGGCACCGTCCACGCGCAGCGCGATCGACCCCGGCCGGACCGCGAACGCCTCGCCGCGCAGGCTCGGTTGGGCGTAGGGCCCCGCCTGGTCGATGCGCGCCACCGGGCCTCCGGTGACCGCCTGGACATACTGAAAGAGCGTCAGAAACCGTGCCAGCTCGGGCATCCGCGCATCGATCAAGCGCGCGCTGCCGCGCCCCCGCCGACCGCAGCAGTCCTCGAACCCGCAACCGTGCTGCTCGGTCATCCTCAGTACACGTCCCGCACATAGCGCTTGGCCCGCCGCAGGTCGGCCAGGTACTCCGCCGCGTCGTCGTCACCGCGCCCGCGCTGCTCCGCCACGACGGCCAGCAGCGCCGACTCCACGTCCTTCGCCATCCGCGAGGCGTCGCCGCAGACGTAGACGTGCGCGCCGTCCTCCAGCCAGCCGTACAACTCCCGCGAGCGTTCCCGCATGCGGGTTGTAAGTACACCTTCTCGGCCTGGTCGCGGGAGAACGCGAGGTCCAGTTCGGTGAGCACGCCGCGCGCCCGGAACTCGTTCAGCTCGTCCTCGTAGACGTAGTCGGTCTCGCGGTGGCGGTCGCCGAAGAACAGCCAGTTGCTGCCGGAGGCGCCGCGCGCGGCCCGTTCGTGCAGGAAGCCGCGGAACGGCGCGATGCCCGTGCCGGGGCCGATCATGACCATCGGGGCGTCGTCGTCCGCCGGGACGCCGAACGTCGCGTTGGGCTGGAGATAGATGCCGACTGACGTCATGGCTCGGCACCCCGTCGAGACGGGTGAGGAAGCCGACGCCGCAGGCGCTGTGGTCGCGGGCAGGGTCGTACAGCCCGAAGGCGCTCTGATTCAAGTGCGGGTCCTGTGCGCGGGTTCCGGCTGGGGGTACCTCCCGGGCACGTGAGGCGCGGGGGAGGACGGCCAGGCTGCGTCGGTGAAGCGCTCGCCGCGGGTCGGCCGGGGTGCCGGTCGAGGCCCCGGGTGGTGCGAAGAGTCATGGTAAGGCTTGCCTAAGTTCTGCGGCAAGTGTGTGCGCTGTCCGGGCGCGGTGTGAGCCTTACCTGGTCGGCGGGGATGCGGAGGGGGCGCGCGGTCGCGGTGTTCCACAGGACGACCTGGCCGTCGGCGACGCCGAAGGAGACGTAGGGCTTCGCGGGGGTCAAGGCGCCGCCCTTTTCGGTGAGTTGGGCGGTGGGGACGGTGGGGGTGACGCATGTCCATTCGGGGGTGATGCCGAAGTACGGGGGCGGATCGGTGCCGTGGACGGCGGCCTGTTTCAGTGCGTCGGCCGCTGCCTTCGGTGAGTGCAGGGCTGCGGACGCGGTCGTGACCAGGGCCACGACGACAGCGAAGGTGGCCATCGTCGCGGCGGGGATGCTGCGCGGACGGATGAAGTGGAAGTAGCGCACGATGCCCCAGCCCGCCGCGATGGCCAGAAGGGCGCCGAGGGACGGCCAGAGAAGCTTCATGGCCGCGCCCAGTCGCCAGATGCTGCTGACGCTTGTCTCCGCGGGGGTCAGGGAGAGTTCGTCGGCGTAGATGTCGTGCAGGAATCGGCTGGTGAGGGGGAGTGTCGCCACGGCGAGGGTGGCGATCAGCGGCAGGACTCCGGCGAGGAGCAGTTGCCACTTCCATCGGCGGCCGAGCAGCACCAGGCCGACCGAGTAGTAGAAAACACCGGCCGTCCCCGCGACCGTTGCGGTCGTGGCTCCGGTCGTCACTCCCGGTATGCCCACGGTGAAGAACAGAACCGGTGCGGCCATCGCGAGGACGCCCAGCGCGGAGCGTGGACGAGTGCGTGCCAGGGGCAGCTTGATTCCGGTCCATCCGGCGACACCTGTGGAGAGGAGAGCCGCCGACCAACAGACCGCGACTCCCACGGGAGTCGCGTGGCGGGCCAGCGCGAGGAGGAAGCCCGCGGTGAACAGCAGCCCAAGGACCACGGACAGGGCCCGGTTGAGCGCGTTTTCTCCATGCAACACGGCGCTCGGGCGCCCGCGGCCGTCGAGTGGCCGAAGGTCCACGTCGGAGGGTGTGGTCATCTCGCGCACCAGATCGACCACGGCCGCGGACCGGCTGGCGTTGACCCTCAGCCGGTCGTCGAACAGCCCTGTCCGGACAGCCGAGTTGTAGAGGACCCTGCGCAGCCACCAGACGGGTTGTGACCAGCTGGGCGAGTGCGGTGGCCTGGTGGCCCGGGCGAGCGCCCGCGTCGAATGCGTCTGCCACCCGGGCTGCATCGTCCTGTCGGATTCCTCGCGCCAGAGGATGCGGTCGTAGAGGGTGACCCGCGTCGCCCGACACACGTCGGCCACGGCCCAGGATGCCTCCCGGACCGCACGCCATGGCGAACCGATGACCGGTATGTCGACCCACAGAAAACGGGAGTCCGCCGGATCGGATTCGAACGCCCGCCGCGCGGTCCGGCGTTCCTTCGCCGACGGCGTCCGGAACGACCACGCCACCTCACCGAAGTGCCGCTCGACCCGCTCCCACTTGGCCGGACCTCCCTGGATCTCGACCAGGGTGACCACTATGCAGTCGGGACTCGACCGGGTCATCAACACTCTTTCTGTCGCACGGCGTTCAGTGCTCGCGGAGGCCGCACTCGGCCGGGTGGAGCGTAGAGCCCGGGGCGGCGGTCGCGGGAGGCGTCTGCCCGAGCCGGATGAACGCGGCGCCGGACGCGTCCGTGGTCAGGACGTCCATGCGTACCGGCAGGGCGGGTTGGGCGAAGGGTGGGGTGTGCAGTTCGGCCTCGGTCGGGGTGGGGAAGGGGGTGCCTTCGAGGGTGGCGATCGCTGTTGTGCCGCCGTCGGGCCGGAGTTCTGTTTCCTCGAGGGTCAGGCGCCAGTGGAGGTTCGCTTCCGCGAGGAGTCGGCTGCCGTAGCGGCCGTGGGCCAGGAGGGCCGCGGGGCGGTGGGTGCGGATGTGGCGCGCTATCGCGCAGCAGAGCGGGACGTTGGTGCCGTAGGGGGTGTCCACTCGGTTGAGGCCCGCGAGTGGGAAGAGGTGCAGGGCGTCCGACAGGAGGCCGAGGGCGGCGTCCTTGATGCGGGGGCGGCGGCCGTGTTCGACGAGGTCCAGGAGGATCGGGGTGGCCGGGTAGGCGGCCGGGAACACCATGCCGGCGTGGCCGCACACGAAGCCGCCGCCGGCGAGGAGGCCAGCCGCGTCGCCCGTCTCGTTGGCGGTGGTGGAAGCCGTCAGCAGGCGCAGGGCGTGGGCGACGCGGTGGGGGTCGTCGCAGTCGTGGCCCGTGGGGTTGGGTATCGCCGACCAGTTCACGGCGTCGATCGCGGCTAGGGGCACTCCTGCATTCTGCCGGAGCGTGGAGTGCGCACGGGCGTGCCCGACAGCGGGGGAGGCCGTCGGGCACCGGGTGAGTGGACAGGTGGGGCAAGTCGCCTGTCACACCGTCGTGTTGAGGCTCACCTCGATGTTCTCCCGGGTGGCGTTGGAGTACGGGCACACCTCGTGCGTGGCCTTGACCAGCTGGTCCGCGGTGGACTCGTCCAGGCCGGGAAGGTGGGCGGTCAGGGTGACGGCGAGGGTGAAGCCGCCGGTGTCCCGGGTGAGGAGGGCGACCTTCGACCGGACCGTGGAGGCGCCGAGTCGGGCGCCCTGTTCGGCGGCGATGACGCGGAGGCCGTTGTGGAAGCAGGCGGCGTAACCGGCGGCGAAGAGCTGCTCGGGGTTGGTCCGGTCGCCGCCGGGGCCGCCCATCTCCTTCGGGACGGCTAGGGGTTCGTCCAACACGCCGTTGAGGGAGCGGACTTCGCCGTTGCGGCCGTCGCCGGTGGACAGGGCCTCGGTGGTGTAGAGCGTGGGCATGGTGGTCCCTCTTCGTCGATGCCGTGAGTGTGTGTCGATGCCGTGCGGGGTGCAGCAGGCTTCGAGTCTGGAGTCGGCGACCGTGCGCAGCCTGCCCCTGCCAGGGGCAGGCTCCCCGCAGGCGGGGGACGGGACCACCGTCTCTACTTCGCCCCGGCGGCGCAGAGTTCCGTGTCGATCAGCGCGTTCTGCGCCATCTCCGTGGACAGGTCGGACGCTCCGTCCCCCGTCGCCTCCAGGACGACGGTCCGGCGGCCGTCCGCGCTGACCCCGTCGCGGGTGGTGTAGCCCATCAGGTCACCGGCGTGGCTGTAGTAGACGCCGCCGCAGGTCAGGGGGATCTCCATCAGGCCCAGGCCGTAGCGGGCGCCGGGCCAGACGGGGTCGAGGGAGGTGGCTCGTACCGTCGTCTTCATCTCGGCGAGTTGGGCCGGGCGCAGCAGCTTGCCGCCGAGCAGCGCCGAGAAGAAGCGGGACAGGTCGGCGGTCGTGCTGATCATGGCGCCGGCCGAACCGGCGGCCGTCGGGTTGAGGTCGGTGACGTCGATGGTCGGGCCGGAGCCGCCGAAGTCCGAGTAACCGTGCAGGTGTTGGCCGGGGATACGGGACGAGGTGTCGGGCGCGGAGGTGTCGCGCAGGCCCAGCGGACGGATGATGCGCCGCGTCACCTCCTGCTGCCAGGTGTGGCCGGTGGCCTTCTGGACGATCATTCCGGCGAGGATGTAGTTCGTGTTGGAGTACTCCCAGTCGGTGCCCGGCGCGAAGTCCGGGGCGTGCCGCATCGCGATGCCCACGAGCCGGCGCGGGGTCCACGTGGTGTACCGGTCGGCCTCGAAGTCCGCCACCGTGCTGATCTCCGGGAAGTCGGCGGTGTAGTTGAACAGTCCGCTGGTGTGGTTCAGCAACTGCCGTACGGTGATGGCGTTTCCGTCGTTGCCGTTCCCCGACACCACGCCGGGCAGCCAGTGTTCGACGGTGTCGTCCAGCGACACCCGTCCCTCGCCGACCAGTTGGAGCATGACCGTCGCGACGAAGGCCTTGGTGCTGCTGGCGATCCGGAACTTGTCGGTGGCGCGGGCCGCCCGCCCCGTCGCGGTGTCGGACACCCCGGTGGTGGCGGTGTGGCGACGGCCGTCCGGGCCCGTCGACTGGGCTACGACCGCGACGGTTCCCGTCTTCTGGATGGCGTCCACGCTCCGCTGGAGCGTGCGCTGCCGGGACTCCTCGGCGTTTCCCGTGGCGCTCGCGGCGGGTGCCGCGAGGCCGAGGCCGAGTGCGGCCAGTGCGGCTACTGCGGTGAGGTGACGGAACGTCATCATGGGCTGTCTCCCTGGGGGTTGGCGGTCCGGAACACCGGCTTGCGGTGTGTTCACCAACCTAGGGAGACGGCACGCGATGATCGATCCAGCCCGCGGGCCGGTCCGCCGTACAGCCTGCTGTACCAACGGACCTGGGGAAAACCTCAGGTCTGCCGTCGTAGGTCCTCCAAGTAGCGCAGGACCGCCGCGACCCGGCGGTCGACCTGGTCCGTCGGGGACAGGTCGAGCTTGGCGAAGATGCTGCGGATGTGTTTGTGGACGGCGCCGTCGGTGACGACGAGCCTCTCGGCGATGGCGGAGTTGCCCAACCCCTCGGCCATCAGGGCGAGTACGTCGCGTTCGCGGGGGCTGAGCCGGTCGAGGCGGGTGTCCTGGCGGGAGCGGGTGAAGAGTTGGGCGACGACCTCCGGGTCGATGGCGGTGCCGCCGGCCACCACGCGGTGCAGCGCGTCGAGGAACTCCTCGACCCGGCCCACCCGTTCCTTGAGCAGATAGCCGAGACCGCTCACCCCGCCGCCGAGCAGCTCGGTGGCGAAGCTCTGCTCGACGTACGCCGACAGCACGAGCACGGCCAGGTCGGG
Source organism: Streptomyces sp. MBT65 (assembly GCF_016612545.1). Taxonomy (GTDB): domain Bacteria; phylum Actinomycetota; class Actinomycetes; order Streptomycetales; family Streptomycetaceae; genus Streptomyces. The sequence continues at coordinate 7,855 of NZ_JAENRY010000186.1, forward strand.
GCGCCGGCGCCGGGCCTCGACCGCGGCGACGATCCCCTCGTCGGTGTGGGTCGGCGGCATCCGTACGTCGAGGATGGCGACGTCCGGTTTGTGCAGGTCGATGGCGTCCAGCGCCTCGTCCGGGGTGCCGGCGGTGGCCACCACGTCCAGCCCCTCGGCGCGCAGCAGCAGGGCGAGGCCCTCGCGCAGCAAGGGGTCGTCCTCGGCGATCACGATCCGCATGTCAGGCTCCACAGCTCAAGTTCCGCATGTCTGGCTCACTTTGCTCGTCACGATCCCCGGCTCACGCGCCACGGGGAAGATCCACCGTCAGTACGGTCGGGCCGCCCGGCGGGCTGGTCAGGGTGAGGCCGCCGTCGTGGGCCGCGATCCGGCGGCGGATGCCGGTCAGGCCCGAGCCGCCCTCGGCGTCCGCACCGCCCCGGCCGTCGTCCTCCACGCGCAGCACCAGTCGGCCGCCGCTGCCGCGTGCCGTGATCGTGGCGTGTCGCGCGCCGCTGTGCTTGGCGATGTTGGTCAGGGCCTCGGCGACGACGAAGTAGGCCGTCGCCTCGACGGAGGCCGCGCAGCGTTCGGGTACGTCCACGTCGATCCGGCACGGCACCGCGCAGTCCGCCGCGAGGCCGGAGAGCGCGCCCGCGAGCCCCCGGTCGGCCAGTACCGGCGGCAGGATGCCGCGCGCGACCGTCCGGAGTTCGGCCAGCGCCTGTTCGGCGGCGGACTGGGCGCGCTCGAGCAGCTCGTCGGCGCCGGCCGGGTCGCGGGCCACCATGCGACGGGCCGCGCCGAGCAACACGGCCACGGAGACAAGCCTGTTCTGCGCGCCGTCGTGCAACGACCGCTCGATACGGCGCAGTTCGGTGGCGTGGGCGTCGAGCGCGGCGGCGCGGGTGGCGGTCAACTCCGCGACCCGCAGGGAGAGATCGACGTCGGGACCGGCCGCTAGGAGCCGCCGTCCGGGGGCCGACTGCAACCGGGCCATGCCGGGGGCCAGCCCCAGGAGGATGGCGATCCAGCCGATGCCCAGCAACGCCACGGCGAGGGCGTCCGGCCAGGTGTGCGCGTTGCCGATGCCGAGGGACGTGGCCGTCGTGTTCTCCGGCATGAACGTCCAGTACAGCGGGAACGCGGTGTCCCGTACGGCGGTGATCGGCAGCAGGACGCCGAGCAGCCCGAGCAGCAGGCCGAGGGTGGAGTGCCGTACCAGCCAGCGCAGTTCGCGGTGCGTGGTCGGGTCGGCGAGGGCGAGCCGCAGCCGGGTGGGCGGGGGCGGCGGGGCGACGACCTCGGGGCCCCAGCGGGCGAGCCGGTCGCGTTCGCGTCCGGCCAGGGCGTGCAGGGCGCGCAGCGGTGCGGGCGCGATGAGCAGCCCCACCCCGATCAGGCTCGTCAGCGCGGTGAGGGCCAGACAGAGCAGCAACAGCGCGGCGCGCCCTGCGGTGTTGAGACCGGAGGCGAGCTGGGCGATGGCCCGGCCGGCGGCGCTCAGGGTCCGTAGCGCGATGTGCTTGACGCTCTCTCGTGGGGCGGCGGCCCCGCCGTCGGCCGTTCCATCGCCTGCCGCCCCACCACCGATCTCGCCCGTGCTCGCTGTCATGCGAACGACCCTATGCCGTACGGCAGTTCCGCGTGGCGGAGGAGGCGTCGCGGAAGCGGGGAGTACAGCCTGCTGTACCCCGAACCGGGCGGGCTGCGGGATCGGCCGCGAGGGGTGCCGATCCATAGCGTCGGTGACGACAGCCGGAACGGCAACAGACACAGGGAGCAGCCCCCATGCAGCACACGACGACCCCCGACCCCGTCGACCGGATCGACTCCGGGGACATCGCCCGCACCCTGCTCTGGACCGTGGTCGTGGCCAGCGCGCTCACCAACATGGCGGCCTCCTTCGGCGGCGCGGCCACCTGGGTGCACCTGGTGTGCGGCGCGGTCACCGTGCTGTGCGCGGGCGCCCTCGCCGTACGGAACCTGCGGGGCCGGCGATGAACACCACAGCCACCACGACCACCGCTGCCGCCATCGCGCTCGAAGGCGTCAGCAAGGCCTACCCCGGAGGCGTACGCGCCCTGGACGACGTGTCGTTGACCGTCGAGCGCGGCACCTTCCTCGCCGTGATGGGACCCTCGGGCTCCGGCAAGAGCACGCTGATGCACTGCGCCGCCGGGCTCGACTCCCCGACCTCGGGCAGTGTCCGTATCGACGGTCACGAGATCGCCGGGCTGAACGAGACCCGGCGTACCGAACTCCGGCGTGAGCGCGTCGGGTTCGTGTTCCAGGCGTACAACCTGATCCCGTCCCTCTCCATCGAGGACAACATCACGCTGCCGCTGCGGCTCGCGGGCCGCAGCCCCGACCGGGACTGGCTGCGCACGCTGGTGGAGCGGGTCGGGCTGGCCGACCGGATGTCCCACCGCCCGGCCGAGCTCTCCGGCGGTCAGCAGCAACGGGCCGCCGTGGTGCGGGCGTTGGTGGCCCGCCCGGCGGTCGTGTTCGCCGACGAACCGACCGGGGCGCTCGATCTGCGCAGCGCCCACGAGGTTCTCGACCTGCTGCGCGACCTCGTGAACGAACTGCGTCAGACGGTCGTGATGGTCACCCATGACCCGGCCGCCGCCGCCCGCGCGCACCACGTGCTGGTGATGGCCGACGGCCGGGTGGTCGACGCCCTCAAGGCGCCGACCGCCGATGAACTGGCAGCCCGTCTTGTCGAGTTGGGGAGGGTCTGAGTCATGTTCCGTCTCGCGATACAGATGGTCGGGCACCGCGTCACCGCGCTGATCGCCGTGGCCTGCGCGGTCCTCGGCGGCGCGGCGCTGGTCACCGCGACCGGTGTCCTGGCCGAGTCCGGCCTCCGTTCCCATCTGCCCGCCGGCCGGCTCGCCGGGGCGTCCGTCGTGGTCGCGGCCGACCAGGAGTTCCACCCGGCCGGCGACCTCCCGCTCGCGCTCCCGGAGCGCCGGCGGATCCCGGCCCGACTGGTCGGGGAACTGGGCGAGTTGCCGGGCGTGACCGCGTCCGTCGGCGACATCGGCTTCCCGGCCGTGCTCGTCGACGCGCACGGGCGGGTCGTAGCGTCGTCCGGGGATCCGCAGGTGTCGGGGCACGGCTGGGCCTCGACGAAGCTGCTGGCGGGCGCGCGGGTCGAGGGGAGCGCGCCGAAGGGTTCCCGTGAGGTCGCCGTGGACGGAGCCACCGCCGCGTCGGCCGGTGTCAAGCCGGGTGACACGGTGCAGGTCGTCGTCAACTCCCGCCCCGCGAACGGTTATCGGGTCTCGGCGGTGGTCGACGCGCCGGGTGCGGGTGTCTACTTCGCGGACAGCACGGCCGTAGGACTGGCCGGTCACTCCGGCCGTGTCGACCTGATCGGGCTGCGGACCGCGCCCGGTGCCGAGGAGCGGGTCGCCGCCGAGGTGCGGACGAAGCTGGAGGGCACCGGGCTGTTGGCCGTTACCGGGGACGGGCGGGGTGACACGGCCGCGCCCGGGGCCGGGGCCTCGCGCTCGCTGCTGGTGCTGCTCGCCGGTTCACTGTCCGGGATCGTGCTGCTGATCACCGGGTTCGTGATGGCGAGCGCGCTGGCCGTGGCGATCGGCGGGCAGCGGCGGGACCTGGCGTTGATGCGGGCGGTCGGCGCGACCCCGAAGCAGATCCGGCGGCTGGCCGCCGCGCAGTCCACGGTCGTCGCGGCGGTGGCCGTGGCACCCGGGGTGGGGCTCGGCTATGTGCTGGCCGGACAGTTCCGCGGGCTGCTCGCGGACAAGGGCGTCATCCCGTCCCAACTCCCCCTCACCTACAGCCCGTTGCCCGCCCTCGCGGCGGTCGTCCTCATGATCCTCGCCGTGCAGGTGTCGGCGCGCTGCTCGGCCTGGCGCACCTCGCGGATGCCGGCCACCGAGGCGGTCGCCGAGTCGCGCAGCGAACCGCGCGAGCCGTCCCGGGTCCGCACCCGCGTCGGCGTGGCCGTCATCGTCGTGGCGACCGCCATGTCGGCCCTGCCGCTCTTCTCCCGCACGGTCATCGGCGCCACGGCCACCTCGCTCGCCGGCATCATCGGGGCGATCGGTCTCGCGCTGGCCGGACCCGCGCTGGTGCGCGGCGTCGGCGGCGCGGCGGCCCGGGCGACCCGGCACGGCGGCTCCGCCCCGACCTGGCTGGCGATGGCCAATCTGCGTGCCTACGCCCTGCGCAACGCGGGCATCGTCTCCACGCTGGCCATGGCGGTCGTGTTCGTGCTGACCTACACCTTCACCCAGACCACCGTGCTGGCCGCCACCGCGCAGGACACCCGTACCGGCACCCTCGCCCAACTCCGCCTGAGCGCACCGGCGTTGGGCGGGCTGCCCGACGGTACGGCCGCCGCCGTACGCAAGACGGAGGGTGTACGGGCCGCCGCGCCCGTCGGGACGACGACGGTGGTGTGGCAGTACGAGCAGTTCGGCGACCCGGTGTCCGAGTCGGGCACCGCGACGATCCTCACGCCGGACGCGGCGGGCGTCCTCGACCTCGACGTACGGGACGGCAGCCTGAGCCGGCTCACCGGCGCGACGGTCGCCGTCAGCGGCGAGGTCGCCCGCTCGCGCTCCGCGACGGTGGGCCACCGGGTGGACCTGGTCCTCGGCGACGGCACACCGGTCGTGGCCAAGGTCGTCGCCGTGTACGGGCGGGGGCTCGGCTTCGGCAGCGTGGTGCTGTCCCACGACCTCGCGGCCGGACACACCACGACGGCCCTCGACCAGTCCCTCCTGATCCGCACCGACGGCACGGCGCGGGCACAGCAGAACCTCACGGCCCTCGCCGCCGCCCGCCCCGGCCTGACCCTCGGCCCGGCCGAATCCCCCTCCACCGGCGGCCTGAAGGACGCCCCGCCCGAGGTGTGGATCAACCTCGCCACGATCATCGTCCTGCTCGTCTACCTCCTGCTGAGCATCGCCAACAAGCTGGTCGCGGCGACGGCCCAGCGCCGGGTGGAACTGGGCGCCCTGCGCCTCAACGGCACGACCCCCCGCCAGATCCGCGCGATGATGCGCCGCGAGGCCGCGATGACCGCCGCCACCGCACTCACCACGGCCCTGCTGCTCTCCGCGATCCCCCTCGCCCTGCTGGGCCAGGGGTTCCTCGGCCACCCCTGGCCGGCCGGCCCGACCTGGCTCCTGCCGAGCCTCGCGGTCCTGGTCACGGCGACGGCGTTCCTCACCATCGAACTTCCTACGCGGCAGGCTTTGCGGACGGGGGCGGCGGATGCGATTCGGGGGCAGTGAGGGGGCGGGTTCACCCAGGGCGAGTACATCGATCCCGCCGAGGCGAACATCGGTCCGAACGAGTGGACTCGCGGGGGTGCGCGCCCCAGGACCACCTCCCGCCCGATTCCGGATGGTGCCGTGGCTGGCAGCCCCAGCCCCGATCCGGAAGAAGTGGCCGACACATGAGACGTATCCCCTCCCGACGCCTCCTCGCAGCCGTGCTGCTGATGGTGGCGTCCGTACTGGCCGCGCCGGCGACGGCGGTCTCCGCCGGTGCCGCGGCGCGGCCCGAGAACCGTCAGGACGCGTGCTCGGCCGACGGGCTCGGGCGCGGTGTGGCCGCCCGGCTGGACAAGGCCGTCGCGGATGTCCGGCGGACGGCCGGTATCCCCGGTGTCGCCGTCGGGCTGTGGATCCAGGGCAAGGGGTGTTACGTCCGCGCGACCGGCGTGGCGGACACCGTCACCCGCGAGCCGATGCGCACCGACTTCTTCTCACGGATCGGCAGCGAGACCAAGACCTTCACCGTCACCGCGCTGCTCCAGCTCGTGGACGAGGGGAGGATCCGCCTCGACGACCCCGTCGCCCGCTACGTCCACGGCGTACCGAACGGCCGGCACATCACCCTGCGCCACCTCGCCGAGATGCGCAGCGGACTGTTCCCGTACAGCGCCGACGCCGACTTCGCGCACGACCTGCTGAGCGACCCGACCCGCTCGTTCACCCCGCGTGAGCTGCTCGCGTACGGCTACAAGCACGACAACACCTCCGCGCCGGGCAAGGTGTTCGTCTACAACAACAGCAACCTGGTGCTGCTCGGACTGGTGGTCGAGAAGGTCACCGGGCACCACATCGCCGACGTCATCGACCATCGGGTGCTCCGCCCGGCCCGCCTCGACCACACGCTGTTCCCCGACGGACCGAACGTCCGTGAGTTCCCCGAGCCGCACGCCCACGGCTACACCAACCAGACGCTGACCGGCGCGGTCGCCGACTCCACCGACTGGAACCCGAGCTGGGCCTGGTCGGCCGGCGCGATGATCTCGGACCTGCGTGATCTGCGCAGCTGGGCCCGCACCGTCGCCACCGGCACGCTGCTCAGCCCCGAGACCCAGAAGCAGCGCCTCAAGACGCTGCCGACCGGGTTCCCGGGCCTCAGCTACGGACTCGGCATCTTCGAGACCGGCGGCTGGATCGGCCACAACGGCTCCATCCCGGGCTACGAGTCCGTGACCGTTTACCTCCCCGCGCAGAAGGCCACCCTGGTCGTGCTGCTCAACACCGACATCACCTCCGGCGGCCAGGAGCCGTCCACGCTGGTCGCCCGCGCGGTCACCGGGATCGCCACCCCCGACCACGTCTACGACGGACAGGCCCCCACCCGCTAGAACGCCCTCGGCTCCCGGTCGACCCACCGCTCGGCCAATCCGCCGCCCGACCTGCTCCGGATTACGCGTGGACCCCTGATCGCAGGGCGAGCGCAGGACGGGAGAAGGCGTGATGAACGCGACGGACGCGAGGGAACGGACACCGCACGGGCGGCGGACCGCCGTGGTGGGAGCGGGCGTGGCGGGGCTGACCGCCGCGTACATCCTGAGCCGGGCCGGGCACGTCACCCTCTACGAGGCCGACGACCGGCTCGGCGGGCACGCGCACACCCACGAGCTGACCTCGCCGTACGACGGGCGGGTGCACCGCGTCGACTCCGGGTTCATCGTGCACAACCGGCGCACCTACCCCCGTCTGCTGCGGCTCTTCGACGAACTCGGCGTCGCCACGCAGGAGTCGGAGATGAGCATGTCCGTGCGGTGCGAGGGCTGTGGTCTCGAGTACGCCGGCGCCCGCGGCCCGGCCGGACTGTTCGCCCAGCGCCGCAACCTCCTGCGCGGCCGCTATCTGAGGATGCTGGCCGAGGTCACCGTCTTCCACCGCAAGGCCCGGCGGCTGCTGGCCCGGGGCGGTGAAGAGGCCCTCACCCTGGGCGAGTTCCTCGACCGGGAGGGCTTCTCCGCCTACTTCCGCGCCCACTTCGCCACCCCGATGGTGTCGGCCGTGTGGTCCTGCGACGCCGTCACCGCCCAGCGCTACCCGGCCGTCTATCTGTTCCGCTTCCTGGAACACCACGGGATGCTCTCCGTGACCGGTTCCCCCGTGTGGCGCACGGTGAGTGATGGGTCGGGCCAGTACGTCGAGCGGATCGCCAAGCACATCGGCGAGGTGCGCACCGGCACACCCGTCCGCTCCGTACGGCGCCGGGCCGACGGCGTCGACATCACCGCCGAGGACGGCACCACCGACGGGACCACCGAGTCGTACGACGCCGTCGTCATCGCCGTCCACCCCGACCAGGCGCTCCGGCTGCTCGCCGAACCGACCGCGCGGGAACGGGAGGTGCTGGGCGCCTTCCGCTACTCCCGCAACACCACCCTCCTGCACACCGACACCCGGCTCCTGCCGCGCGCCCCCGGCGCCCGCGCCTCCTGGAACCACCTGCTGCCGTCCTGCACCGCCGACTCCGGCCAGGTGCAGGTCAGTTACGACATGAACCGGCTGCAACGCCTCGACGCCACCGAGACGTACGTCGTCACCCTCGGCGGCGAGGACCGCGTCGACCCCGGCCGGGTGCTGGCCCGCATGGTCTACGAACACCCCGTCTACACAACGGAGTCGGTGGCCGCGCAGCGGCAGCTGTGCGAACTCGCCGACGACGTCTGCGTGTTCGCGGGCGCCTACCACGGCTGGGGGTTCCACGAGGACGGCTGCCGCTCCGGCGTCGAGGCCGCCGCCGCACTGGGGGTGCGCTGGTGAACGCCGAACCCGCGCTCTACGCCTGCGTGATCAGCCATGTGCGGACCGCGCCCCGGCGGTACGCGCTGCGCCACCGCACGTACATGTGGCTCGTCGATCCCGACCATCCGCCCCGACTGCCGCGCGCCCTGCGCCCCTTGGCCCGCTTCGACCCGCGCGACCACTTCACCGGCGACCTGCCCTCGATCCGGGCCGGGCTCGACGCCTTCCTCGCCGAGCACGGGGTACGGCTCGACGGCGGCCGGGTGCTGATGCTCACCCACGCCCGGGTCTTCGGATACGTCTTCAACCCCCTGACCCTGTACTGGTGTTACGGCCCCGAAGCCGACCCGGAGGCACAACCGCTCTGCGTGGTCGCCGAGGTGCACAACACCTACGGCGGCCGGCACTGCTACCTCCTCCACCCGGACGCCTCCGGAACCGCCCGCGCCGAGAAGAAGCTCTACGTCTCGCCGTTCTTCCCGGTCGACGGCGGCTACCGCATGCGCGTACCCCGGCCCGGGTCCCGACTCGCCCTGACCGTGCACCTGGAGCGCGAGGGCGGCCGTCCCTTCACCGCGACCGTGCGCGGCACCCGGCGCGCGCCGAACCCGGCGACCCTGCTGCGGCTCGCGCTGCGCCACCCCTGGTCCACCCTCACCGTGTCCGCGGCGATCCGCTTCCACGGCATACGGCTGTATCTGCGGGGCCTGCCGGTCCAGCCCCGCCACCCCGAACCTCGCATCTCGGAGAAAGCGACATGACGACAGCAGAACGCCGGGTCACCACCGCCGGTACGCCCGATAGCGGGAAGAGGGCCAACTCACGTGCCGCGGAGGCGGATTCGGCCCCCTGGCCCGACGTCTTCCGGGTGCCGGCCGCCTCCCGCCTCCGTACGACGGTCACCGCCGCGCTCGTCCGGCGGGCGCTCGCCGGACTGCCGCTGCGGGCCCGGTTCGCCGGGAGCGCGGACATCGGCCTGGGCGGGCCGCTGGTCGAAGTGCGCGACCCGGCCGCCTTCCACGCCCGTGTCGGCACCCACGGCCTGGTCGGGTTCGGCGAGTCGTACATGGCCGGGGAGTGGGACGCCCCCGACCTGGTGGCCGTCCTCACCGTTCTCGCCGGGCAGGCCGCCGAGTTGATCCCGGCGCCGCTGCAACGCCTGCGCGGCCTGTGGGCGTTGGGCCACCCGCACGCCGAGCGCAACACCCCCGACGGTTCGCGCGCCAACATCAGCCGCCACTACGACCTGTCCAACGACCTCTTCGCCCTCTTCCTCGACGACACCCTCACGTACTCGTCGGCCGTATTCCGTGGTTTTCCCGCGAGTTGGGACCTCCTGGCCGCGGCCCAGCACCGCAAGATCGACCGGCTGCTCGACCTCGCCGAGGTCGGCGAGGGCACCCGCCTCCTGGAGATCGGCACCGGCTGGGGCGAACTCGCCCTGCGGGCCGCCGCCCGGGGTGCCCACGTCACCTCGCTCACCCTCTCCCGGGAACAACGCGACCTGGCATTGCAGCGCGTGCGCGCGGCCGGCCTCGACGACCGTGTCACCGTCGAACTGCGCGACTACCGCGAGGCGCACGGGACGTACGACGCCGTCGTGAGCGTCGAGATGATCGAGGCGGTCGGCGCGGAGTTCTGGCCGGTGTACTTCCGCGCCCTGGACGAACGGCTCGCGCCCGGCGGCCGGTTGGCGCTCCAGGCCATCACCATGCCGCACGAGCGGATGCTCGCGTCCCAGGACACCTTCACCTGGATCCACAAGTACGTCTTCCCCGGCGGCCTCATCCCGTCCACCGAGGCGATCGAGGAGACCACCCGCGACCACACCGCACTCCGCCTCACCCGCCGGGACGCCTTCGGCGCGCACTACGCCGAGACCCTGCGGCTGTGGCGCGAACGGTTCACCGAGCGGGCGGGGGAGGCGGCGGCGCTCGGCTTCGACGCGGTTTTCCACCGCCTGTGGACGTTCTATCTCGCCTACTCCGAGGCCGGGTTCAGGTCGGGCTACCTCGACGTACAGCAGTATCTGTTCACGAAGGAAACGAAGGACACGAAGGACGAGGGGGTGGACCGGCCGTGAGCGGGTTTCCGTGGGGCGCGTTCGCGGTCAACCTCGCCTGGGCGGCGGGCGCGGCCCTCGCGGTCATGCTCGGCACGTTCGCCGTCGCGCTGCGCATCGGTGTGCACCGGATCGTGGACGTCGCCTGGGGGCTCGGCTTCACGGTGGTGGCGGGCGTGACCTGCGTACTCTCCGCCGGGGAGGGCGATCCCGTACGACGGCTGCTGGTGACCGTGCTGACGGCGGTCTGGGGGCTGCGGCTGGCGGTCCACATCGCGCGCCGGGGCCGGGGGCACGGCGAGGACCCGCGCTACGAGGCGATGCTGGCCAAGGCGCCCGGCAGCCGTTCCGTGTACGCCCTGCGCATGGTCTATCTCCTCCAGGGCGGGCTGGTGTGGCTGGTGTCCCTGCCGGTGCAGGCCGCGCAGTACGTGCCGGGGCGGCCGTCCGCGCTCGCGTGGGCCGGTACGGCGGTGTGGGCGCTCGGGGTCGGTTTCGAGGCGGTCGGGGACGCGCAGTTGGCGCGCTTCCGGGCCGATCCCGGCAACCGGGGCCGGATCATGGACCGGGGCCTGTGGTCCTGGACCCGGCACCCGAACTACTTCGGGGACTTCTGCGTGTGGTGGGGCCTGTTCCTGCTCACCTGCGACTCGTCGGCGGCGGCCGCCGTGTCCGTCGTATCGCCGCTGGTGATGAGCCTGTTGCTGACCAAGGGCAGCGGACAGCGCCTGCTGGAGCGGCACATGGCGGACCGGCCGGGATACGCCGAGTACCGGGCGCGCACGAGCGGGTTCTTCCCGCGCCCGCCGAGGGGGCCGGAGCGGGCGTGACGGGCGGGGTCGGGGAGGATGCGGGGGTGCGCGCCACAGAACACGATCCCTTGACGGTACGACGGCGTCCCGCATGCCCGCGGGCGGCCGTCCTGGTGCTGCACGGCGGCCAGGCGGACAGTGAACGTGCCGCGCGGCCCTGGCAGTTGGCCGCGCTGCGGATGGGCCCGGTCCTGCGGGCGGTGAGCGCCGGGCTGCCGTACGAGGACGTGCTGGTGGCCCAGGCCCGTTACCGGGTGCGCGGCTGGAACGGTGAGCGGGCGGACCCTGTGCGGGACACGGTGCGGGCGCTGGACGCGATCGCCGAACTGGCCGGGACCGTCCCCACCGTGGTGCTCGGGCACTCCATGGGTGGGCGGGCGGCGCTGCGCGCGGCCGGGCATCCGCTGGTCACCGGGGTGGTCGCGCTCGCGCCCTGGTGGCCGCCGGGGGAGCCGGTCGCGCAGACGGCGGGGCGCCATGTCGTCGCCCTGCACGGTGAACGGGATCACGTCACGTCGCCGCTCGAGACCGCCGAGTGCGTACGGCGGGTCCAGGGGGTGACGGCACGGGCGGGGATGGGTGTCGTCGCCGACGGTGATCACGGGATGCTGCGGCGGTACGGGTTCTGGCATCGCACGGCCGCCGCGCTGGTCGCCCATCTGCTCGACCCCGGGGGTGCGCCGGACCCCTTGCCGTCGGGGGCCTATGGGGTGGGGAAGTTTCCGGTGATCTGAGAGGTACGTCCCGTGTCATTGCGAGCCTGTGGCCACCAGGGTCGCGGTGATGGGTTCGAGGGCGGAGATCAGTTCGTCGAGTTCGGCGGGGGACAGGGCGTCGTAGGGCGGGGCGGCGAGTTCGTCCGTGAGGGTTTCGATGCGCTGTTTGGTCGCGCGGCCGGCGTCGGTGAAATGGCCCTCGGTGTCGACGAGTCCGCGTTCGCGCAGGCCGTCCATGACCGCGGCCAGGCGCTTTTTCGGCAGGTGATGGATGCGTCCGAACGACTCCGGGGGGTGGATGCCCATGTCCAGGGCGCAGAGCACATGGGCCTCCGTGCCGCCGATGCGCGCGCCGACGAGTGCGGCGATGTGCCCGTCGCCGCGGTGCTCGCGCAGCATGGTCGCGGAATGCCACAGCCGGGCGACGGGGTCGCCGGGGATCTCGAGGGTGCGCATGCCGGCGTACATCGCCCGGCCTTCGGTGGGGGCGCTCGTCGCGGCCTTGGTGGTCAGGTCCGCGGCGCGCAACAGGCCCGGGGAGCCGACGAGTTCGTCGCCGAGGATGCGCCGCAGGGAGGCCGCGCTGCCACGCTCCCGGGCGGCGACGGAGGCCTCGGGCGGGATCGTCTCCCAGGCGCTGGGGATGTGCCGTGCGGCTTCCCCGTCGGCGAAGTTGTAGAACGCCGCGTGCACGACCTCGGCCGGCACCCGTCCCAGGGGTGCGGCGCGACTGGCGAAGTAGCCGTCCCAGTAGGTGCGGTGGCCGAGCGCGGCGAGTTCCTCGTTGCACTCGTCGGCGAGGAAGGTGACCAGGCAGATCGGCTCCAGGAGCTCGAACATGCGACGGGCGAGGTGAGTCGTCGGCTGCGAGCGCGTCGTGTCCATCGGGTTCTCCCCTTTGTCAGGTGTGCCTACTCGGACCGTCCGGCACACCGAAACTCATCGGTGACCGAAGGGGGGCGGTGGCGTCGGGGTGCGGGCCGTGAGCGGTGCGCCGGTGGTCTTGGACAGCTCCGCCGCGAACTGCGCCCCGGTCAGCAGGGACAGGTTCGACAGCCACAGCCAGATGAGGAAGACGACGCTGCCGGAGAGGGAGCCGTAGAGCCTGCTGTAGGCGCCGAGGGTGGTGGCGTACGTCGAGAAGCCCGCGGAGACGATCAGCCAGAGGGCGGCGGCCAGTACGCCGCCGGGCAGGCTGCGGCTGCGTCGGCTCGCGCCCGCCGGGCCCGTGTGGAAGACGACCACGACCAGGAGGGCGACCAGGCACAGCAGGACCGGCCAGCGCAGCAGGTCCCAGGCCCAGGCCGCCGTGCTGTCGATGCCCGCCATCCGGCCGACCGCCTCCGCCAGCGGGCCGGTCAGCAGCAGGGTGAGCGAGCCGACCAGGAGCAGGCCGAGCAGTGCGAGCGCGGTCAGGACGATGCGCGGGGCCTTGCGCCAGGGCGAACGGCTGTCCTGGGTGCCGTGCATACGGTGCAGGGCGCGGCGGAACACGGCGAGGTAGCTCGTGGACGACCACAGTGCGCTGACGCTGCCCGCCACCAGCAGGGGCCATGCCGTCCGGTCCGTGCGCAGCACATGGGTCAGGGCCGCGTGCAGTTCCGTACCGGAGTCGGCGGGGGCGTACGCGGTGACGTGGGTGACGAACTCCTCGGCCGTGCCCGGGCTGATCATGCCGAACGCGATGACCGTGGCCAGCATCGCCGGCAGCACCGCGAGGATCGCGTAGTACGTGAGGGCCGCCGCGTAGTCCGAGATGTCGTCGTTCCACAGGGACACGGGGGTGCGTCGTAGCGCCGGCCACCAGGCCGCCGGCGGCCGGAACCCCGCGATCCGGCGGACCCGGCCGACGTACGGCTCAGCGGA
>NZ_JAENRY010000187.1 GCF_016612545.1 Streptomyces sp. MBT65
GCGGGCGCGTGCTCGGCGGTCAGCAGCACTGCCCCGCCCCACTCCCCGCCGAGCCCCAGCCCCTGGAGAAAACGCAGCACCAGGAGGAGCACGGGAGCGGCCACCCCGATCGAGCCGTACGACGGTACGCAGCCCACCGCGACCGTCGAGGCACCGGTCAGCAGCAGCGAGGCGACCAGGACCGGCCGCCGTCCGCGCCGGTCCCCGAAGTGCCCGAACAGGATCGAGCCCAGTGGCCGTGCCACGAAGCCCACACCGAACGTCCCGAAGGCGGCCAGGGTCCCCGCCACCGGCGAGAACGTCGGGAAGAACAGCGGGCCGAGAACCAGGGCCGCCGCCGTGCCGTAGACGAAGAAGTCGTAGAACTCGATCGCGGTGCCGGCGAGTGAGGCGGTCGCGAGGCGGAGCATGGACGGGGTGCTTACGGTGGGTGCATCACGCATGCCGCGTCAACTACCCACAGTGAACGACGGTTACGGGGGCGCGCGGTGGTGCGGAGGCGGCGTGATAGACCGGGTCCGAGCAGCGGCCGTCGACCGGCGGCCCCGCCTGCGACGACATGTCCGAACGGACCGGAGGAACCGTGCCCCGCACCCTGGCCAACGCCCCGATCATGATCCTCAACGGCCCCAACCTGAACCTTCTGGGCCAGCGCCAGCCGGAGATCTACGGCTCCGACACGCTCGCCGACGTCGAGGCCCTGTGCGTGAAGGCGGCGGCCGGGCACGGCGGCACGGTGGACTTCCGGCAGTCCAACCACGAGGGCGAACTGGTCGACTGGATCCACGAGGCGCGGCTGAACCACTGCGGCATCGTGATCAACCCGGGGGCGTACTCGCACACGTCCATCGCGATCCTGGACGCTCTCAACACCTGTGACGGGCTACCGGTGTTGGAGGTCCACATCTCCAACATCCACCAGCGCGAGTCGTTCCGGCACCACTCGTACGTCTCGCTGCGTGCCGACGGTGTCATCGCGGGATGCGGGGTGCAGGGGTACGTGTTCGGGGTGGAGCGGGTCGCCGCGCTTGCGGGGGCAGGGAAAGCCGATGCATAAGGCGTAAGCACCGGCCTCCAGGCGTATGCCCCTTACAGACCACCAGTTACAGACGCCCTGTCACGGGCGGCCGGTCACAGTCGGCCCGCCTCCACGATCCGTCGCAGGAAGCGCTGTGTGCGCTCCTGCTGCGGGTCGCCGAAGATCTGCTGGGCGGTGCCGCGCTCCAGGACCACGCCTCCGTCCAGGAAGCAGACCTGGTCGGCGACATCCCGGGCGAAGCCCATCTCGTGCGTGGCCAGCACCATGGTCATGCCCTCGTCCTTCAAGTCCCGGACGACGGCGAGCACTTCACCGACCAGCTCGGGGTCGAGCGCGGCGGTGATCTCGTCGAAGAGCAGCAGCCGGGGACGTACGGCCAGGGCGCGCACGATCGCGACCCGCTGCTGCTGACCGCCGCTCAGCCGGTCCGGATAGGCGCCCGCCTTGTCCCCGAGCCCGAGCCGCTCCAGCAGCTCACGCGCGTGTGCCTCGGCCTCCGCGCGGGACGCGCCGTGCACCCGGCGCGGGGCCAGGGTGATGTTCTCCAGGACCGTCATGTGCGGGAACAGGTTGTACGCCTGGAACACCACGCCGATACGGCGCCGTATCGCGTCCTGGTCGACGCGCGGGTCGGTGATCTCCTCGCCGTCCAGCCAGATCGCGCCGTCGTCGATGTCCTCCAGGAGGTTCGCGCACCGCAGCAGCGTCGACTTGCCGGAGCCGGACGCGCCGATCAGGGCGGTCACGGTGTGCTGAGGCACCTCCAGGTCGACGTCCCGCAGGACGACGGACGTACCGAAGGTCTTGCGGACGGACTCCATGCGCAGCACGGGGGAAGTGGTGTCGGTGCTCATGTCGTGCCTCCCTGGGCGCGCTGCCGGTCCATCCGTGCCGTCACCCAGTCCGTGAAGCGGGTCATCGGGATGGTCAGCGCCACGAAGACGAGCCCCGCGACGATGTACGGCGTGTAGTTCAGGGCGCGCTGCGCGATGATGTCGGACGCCCGTACGGCGTCGATCGCGCCGCCGATCGACACGAGCCCGGTGTCCTTCTGGAGGGACACCAGATCGTTCAACAAGGGGGGCACCTGTCGGCGTACGGCCTGGGGGAGCACCACGTGCCGCAGCGCCTGCCGGTTGGTCAGGCCCAGGGAGCGTGCCGCGGCACGCTGCGAGGGGTGGATGGACTCGATGCCCGCGCGGAACACCTCGGCGACGTACGCCGAGTACGTCAGCGTCAGCGCCGCACCGCCCAGCCACACGGGGTCGACGGTCACGCCCTGGAGGCGCAGAGCGGGCACTCCGAAGACCACGATCATCAGGTTGATGATGAGCGGCAGTCCGCGGAAGAAGTCCGTGTACGCCGCGGCCAGCACCCGCAGCGGGAAGAACACCGGGCCGCGCAGGGTGCGCGCGATGGCGATCAGCATCCCCAGGACGAGCACCAGGACACCGCAGATCAGCAGCAGCCGGATGTTCAGCCACAGCCCTTCTAGGACCTTGGGCAACGCCTCGCGCGCGTAGTGCCCGTCGAAGAACGTCTCCTTGGTGCGCTCCCAGCCCGGCGCGCTGACCACGACCACGTAGAGGACGACGGCCGTGACCAGGGTCGACACCGCGGCGATCGCGGTCGCGCGACGGGCACGCGCGCGTTTGTGCCGCTCGCGCTCCAGGCGGCGCTCGGAGGGGACGTACGTGTCGCCCCCGCCGGGCATGTCGCCCTTGTCGTCCGCGCCCTCCCGGCCCGACTCGCCCTTCACCACGGTCACTTGAGGACCGGGGCGTCGACGGCGTCGGACAGCCACTGCTTCTCCAGCGCGGCCAGCGTGCCGTCCTTGCGGAGCGCGTCCACGGCCGAGGTCACGCAGGACGTGAGGTCGCTGCCCTTGTCGAGGACGAGCCCGAACTGCTCAGGAGTGCCGCCCTGGTTCTCGAACTGGCCGACGATCTTGGCGTTGGTCACCTCGGCCGAGGTGATGTAGAAGGCGGTCGGCAGGTCGACGACGATCGCGTCGACCTGGCCGTTCTTGAGCGCGGAGACGGCCTGGTCGTTCTTGGAGAACGCGGCCTCCTGCTGCGTGGGCTTCACCACGTCGCTGATGTAGTTCAGGCTCGTGGTGCCCACCTGGGCGCCCAGCTTGAGGCCCTTCAGGCCCGCGATGCTCGTCGCCTTGGCGGCCTTGCTGCTCTTGAGCGCGATGACGGCCTGGCGCACGTCGTAGTAGCCGGACGAGAAGTCGACGGCCTTCTTGCGCTCGGCGCTGATCGACACCTGGTTGATGTCGAAGTCGAAGGTCTTCACCCCGGGCGCGAAGGCCTTGTTGAAGGGGACGCTCTGCCAGACGACGGCGCTCTTGTCGTAGCCGAGCTGCTTCGCCACGGCGTACGCGACCGCCGACTCGAAGCCCTTGCCGTTGGCCGGCTTGTCGTCCTCGAACCAGGGCTCGTACGCCGGTTCGTCCGTCGCGATCGTCAGCTTGCCGGAGGTCTGGGTGGCCAACTTGCCCTTGGCGCAGGTGGTCGCGGTCGAACCGGAGGCCTGGTCGGAGGCTTTGTCCTCCGGTTGCGGAGCACAGCCGACGGCGGTGGCGAGGAGGGCTATGGTGACGGCGGCTATCGCGCGACTCGGTACGCGAGGGGCAAGGTGCATGGCGGGAGAGTGACAGCCAAACGTCCTGTTTGTCGAGGTCACAGCCCTCAATGTCCGCATATTGGGAACGGGTGTTGCGTTCTCGTGAACAGTTCCTGTGCGATCCCACCCGCGACGCGCTCGCGACTCGCTCGCCGGGGCCGCCGGTCGAGGGCGGGGATCGAAGGACCGGCGGCCCATCCGCGCAGGAGCCGTCGTCCTGAGCGGGGCTGTTTCCAGTTGACCGCGCAACCACGTGCGGTGGGAGCGCGCGCGGCACACCGGCGCGTGCGAAGGATTCACACGGGGCGCGCACGCACCGGTTCACGCCCCGGTGTTCACCACCCGCGCGTGATGCGCGGATCGGGCCGACCTCACCACCCGCGCGCGTGCCACTCCGGCAGATGCGGGCGCTCGGCGCCCAGGGTGGTGTCGTTGCCGTGTCCCGGGTAGACCCAGGTCTCGTCCGGGAGCGCGTCGAAGATCTTCGTCTCGACGTCGTGGATCAGACTGGCGAACGCCTCGGGGTCCTTACGAGTGTTGCCCACACCGCCCGGGAACAGGCAGTCCCCGGTGAACACATGAGGGTGCCCGTGCGGGTCGTCGTAGACGAGCGCGATCGAACCCGGGGTGTGGCCCACGAGGTGACGCGCGGTCAGTTCGACCTGCCCCACGCGGATCGTGTCGCCGTCGTCGACCAGGACGTCGGTCGCCACGGGGATGCCGTCGGCGTCCTCACGACCCGCGTACGTACGCGCGCGCGTGGCCGTCACGATCTCGGCGAGCCCCTGCCAGTGGTCGCCGTGCTGATGGGTGGTCACCACGGACGCGATGCCGTCGTCGCCGATCGTGCCGAGTAGGGTCTCCGCGTCGTTGGCCGCGTCGATCAGCAACTGCTCGTCGGTGGCCCGGCAGCGCAGCAGATAGGCGTTGTTGTTCATGGGTCCGACCGCGATCTTGGTGATCATCAGGTCCGTGAGTTCGTGCACATCCGCCGGTCCGCCGACCGTGACCTCGCCGCTGTACGTCATGGTGGTCAGCCTAATCCGTCGGCGAGGGCGTTCCGAAGGGATCGGCTTCCCCCCGACGTTCGAGCGCGGGACCGGGATGCCTTGAGCGCGGCGGTGACGGGGGTCGATCATTCCGCCATGAGACCCGAAGTGCGCACGTTCGTCGCCGACGGCCCGCTTCCCGACTGGGACGCGAGCGAAGCGGAGATCGACCGGCGGGACCGCCAACTCGCCGCGATCCCGAGGCCGGTCACGGCGGCGGAGGCCCGGGCGCTCGTCTCCTGCTTCGGCCCGGACGACTGCTACGGCGTCGCCTGGACGCTCCTCCACCTCATCGAGACCGGCCCGGACCCGGTGCTCACCGTCCGGCCCGCGCCCGACGCCAACGAGTGGCACCGGCGGCTCTACGAGAGGGCCGGAGGCCTATAGCGGGGGAAGCGTCGGCAAGGAGCCGCCGTCGACCGTGAGGCCGGACCCGTCGCGCCGGCCGCAAAGCCAGCCGAGCAGCTCGACGGGGCTTCCGGTGACGGTGAGTTCGGGCTTGTCGGCCGCCCGGCCCGTGCTCCACGCGTGCGTGCCGTCGGTGATGTGTGTCGACGGCACATCGGGGTGCCCGTCGAACCGCTCGACCAGGAACTCGGTCTCGCGCCGGACGAACTCCTCCGGAAGATCGTCCAGCTCGTACCCGACCCCCAGGTCCACGTGATGCAGCTCGACCTCGACCCAGCGCCGGAACGGGATCCGGGAGGCGCTGTCGACGACCCCGTTGCGCAGCTCCACCGGGCGCGACCAGTCCGCCGGAGCGGCGCCGACCGCCTGGAAGCCGGCCGCGCTCTCCCGCAGGTCGGCGAGCTGGACGTCGAGGGGGCGCGGGGCGTCGCGCTCGATGTCGGCGTCACGGACGCCCGCCGTGGCGTACATGGGGCGCCCCTCCAGGACGTTCACGAGGGCGTCCGCGTTGCGGGCGAGGTGGGCGAGGACGTGGCCGCGGCTCCAGCCGGGAAGCCGTGACGGCTCGGCCACGGAAGCGTTGTCCAGTCCGGCGGCAGCGGTGAGCACCCGCTCGGTCGCATCACGTACAGAGGCCAGGTCATGAGCGTGATCAATCATGCTGCTGACCCTAGTCCCGCCACACCTTTGGGTGAAGGTGGTGAAGCAGTGCCGTAAATCGAATGCACGTGCTATATCGTCGGATGCGGCGTCGGGCATGCTGGAAGGCCGGAGGTTGTTATGCCTCGGCCGGGATTCCGACCGGCGTTGTCAGTGGCTCCCCCTAGTCTGAGAACGACGGGGGCCCCGCCCCTGTCACTTCTCTCAAGAAAGGTGCGGACCGGCGTGGCCGACCGTCTCATCGTCCGTGGCGCGCGCGAGCACAATCTGAAAAATGTCTCGCTCGACCTTCCACGCGACTCGCTCATCGTTTTCACGGGCCTGTCCGGGTCGGGCAAGTCCTCCCTGGCCTTCGACACGATCTTCGCCGAGGGCCAGCGGCGCTACGTGGAATCGCTCTCCTCGTACGCCCGCCAGTTCCTCGGCCAGATGGACAAGCCGGACGTCGACTTCATCGAGGGTCTCTCCCCGGCCGTCTCCATCGACCAGAAGTCGACCTCGCGCAACCCGCGCTCGACGGTCGGCACCATCACCGAGGTCTACGACTATCTGCGTCTGCTCTTCGCGCGCATCGGCAAGCCGCACTGCCCTGAGTGCGGCCGTCCGATCTCGCGCCAGTCGCCGCAGGCCGTCGTCGACAAGGTCCTGGCCCTGCCCGAGGGAAGCCGTTTCCAGGTGCTGTCGCCGCTGGTGCGCGAGCGCAAGGGCGAGTTCGTCGACCTGTTCGCGGGCCTCCAGACCAAGGGCTACAGCCGCGCGCGCGTGGACGGCGAGACCATCCAGCTCTCCGAGCCGCCCGTCCTGAAGAAGCAGGAGAAGCACACCATCGAGGTGGTCATCGACCGCCTCACGGTGAAGGACTCCGCCAAGCGCCGGCTCACCGACTCCGTGGAGACCGCCCTCGGGCTGTCCGGCGGCATGGTCGTGCTCGACTTCGTCGACCTCCCCGAGGACGACCCCGAGCGCGAGCGCATGTACTCGGAGCACCTGTACTGCCCGTACGACGACCTGTCCTTCGAGGAGCTGGAGCCCCGCTCCTTCTCCTTCAACTCGCCCTTCGGCGCCTGCCCCGAGTGCTCCGGCATCGGCACGCGCATGGAGGTCGACGCCGAGCTGATCGTCCCGGACGAGGACAAGTCCCTGGACGAGGGCGCCATCCACCCCTGGTCGCACGGCCACACCAAGGACTACTTCAGCCGCCTCATCGGCGCCCTCGCGGACGCGCTGGGCTTCCGCACCGACATCCCCTTCGCGGGCCTCCCGCAGCGCGCCAAGAAGGCCCTGCTGTACGGCCACAAGACGCAGATCGAGGTGCGGTACCGCAACAGGTACGGCCGCGAGCGGGTCTACACGACGCCCTTCGAAGGCGCCGTCCCCTTCGTCAAGCGCCGGCACGGCGAGGCGGAGAGCGACGCCAGCAGGGAGCGCTTCGAGGGCTACATGCGCGAGGTGCCCTGCCCCACCTGTCACGGCACGCGCCTGAAGCCCGTCGTCCTCGCGGTCACGATCATGGACAAGTCGATCGCCGAGATCTCCGGCATGTCCATCAGCGACTGCGCGGAGTTCCTGGGCGGGATGAAGCTCGACGCCCGCGACAAGAAGATCGCCGAGCGCGTCCTGAAGGAGTGCAACGAGAGGCTGCGGTTCCTGGTCGACGTCGGCCTCGACTACCTCTCGCTGAACCGCGCGGCCGGCACGCTCTCCGGCGGCGAGGCCCAGCGCATCCGCCTGGCCACCCAGATCGGCTCCGGACTCGTCGGCGTCCTGTACGTCCTGGACGAGCCGTCCATCGGCCTGCACCAGCGCGACAACCACCGGCTGATCGAGACCCTGGTCCGGCTGCGCGACATGGGCAACACGCTCATCGTCGTCGAGCACGACGAGGACACCATCAAGGTCGCCGACTGGATCGTCGACATCGGCCCCGGCGCGGGCGAGCACGGCGGCAACGTCGTGCACAGCGGCTCCCTGAAAGAGCTGCTCGCCAACGAGGAGTCGATGACCGGGCAGTACCTGTCCGGCAAGAAGGCCATCCCGCTGCCCGAGATCCGGCGCCCGCTCGACCCCTCCCGCCGGCTCACGGTGCACGGCGCCCGGGAGAACAACCTCCAGGACATCGACGTCTCGTTCCCCCTGGGTGTGTTCACCGCGGTCACCGGAGTCTCCGGATCCGGCAAGTCGACCCTGGTCAACGACATCCTGTACACGCACCTCGCGCGTGAGTTGAACGGCGCGAGGAGCGTGCCCGGACGGCACACGCGCGTGGACGGCGACGACCTCGTCGACAAGGTCGTGCACGTCGACCAGTCGCCCATCGGCCGCACCCCCCGGTCCAACCCGGCGACGTACACCGGAGTCTTCGACCACGTCCGCAAGCTGTTCGCGGAGACGACCGAGGCGAAGGTGCGGGGCTATCTGCCCGGCCGCTTCTCCTTCAACGTCAAGGGCGGCCGCTGCGAGAACTGCGCGGGCGACGGCACCATCAAGATCGAGATGAACTTCCTGCCGGACGTCTACGTCCCGTGCGAGGTGTGCCACGGCGCCCGCTACAACCGGGAGACGCTGGACGTCCACTACAAGGGCAAGTCCATCGCCGACGTCCTGAACATGCCGATCGAGGAGGCCACGGAGTTCTTCGAGGCGGTCCCCGGGATCGCCCGCCACCTCAACACCCTCAAGGACGTCGGCCTCGGCTACGTCCGGCTGGGGCAGTCCGCGACCACCCTGTCCGGCGGTGAGGCCCAGCGCGTCAAGCTCGCCAGCGAGCTCCAGCGCCGCTCCACCGGCCGTACGGTCTACGTCCTGGACGAGCCCACCACCGGCCTGCACTTCGAGGACATCAGCAAGCTCCTCACGGTGCTCGGCGGCCTGGTCGACAAGGGCAACACGGTCATCGTCATCGAGCACAACCTCGACGTGATCAAGGTCGCCGACTGGGTCGTCGACATGGGTCCGGAAGGCGGCGCGGGCGGCGGACTCGTCATCGCCGAGGGCACCCCGGAGCAGGTCGCGGCCGTAGGGGCCAGCCACACCGGCAAGTTCCTGCGCGAGATCCTCGACGCCGACCGGATCAGCGACGGGGCCCCGGTGAAGGCCCCGCGCAAGGTGGCGGCCAAGAAGACGGCGGCGGTCCCGGTGAAGAAGGCGGCGCCCGCCAAGAAGGCCACGCCCGCGAAGAAGACGACGCGAGCCCGCAAGGCCTGACCGGCACGGAGCGAGGACATGAAGGCGGCGCCCCGCGGGAACTTCCCCGCGGGGCGCCGCACTTGGCAGTGCAATGAGCCTGCCACCGCTCAACGCCCGCTACAGATCGCCCAGTTCAGAGGCGTACGGCGGCTCGGCCCCCGCCCGTGAGCACGTGATCGCCGCCGCCCGCGCCGCGAACCGCAGCAGCTGGGTCCAGCCGTCGCGGCCCAGGACGGCCATCCCCTCCGCGGACAGCGCGTTCCGGGCGGACAGATGGTGCAGCAGGGCCGCGTTGACGGTGTCGCCGGCGCCGATCGTGTCCACGACGTCGACCTTCTCGCCCGGCACCGGATACACCGTGCCGTCCTGGGTGAACGCGGCCAGGCCGTCGCCGCCCTGGGTGATCACGACGGCCGAGGGACCGGCGTCCAGCCACTCGCGCGGGGTGCCGCCCAGCCACAGCGCGTCCTCCTCGGACAGCTTCAGCAGCGACACGTACGGCAGCCAGCTCTTGAAGCGCGCCCGGTAGGCGTCCGGGTCCGCGATCAGGCCGGTGCGGATGTTCGGGTCGAGCAGGGTGAACACGCCCTGCCCGGCCGCGGTCCGCAGCAGCTCCTCGTAGGCACTCGCGCCCGGCTCCAGGACGAGCGAACAGGTCCCGAAGGACACCGCCTCGGTCTCGGCGGGCAGCGCCGAGGGCACCGTGAAGAGCCGGTCGGCGGTGCCGTCGACGTAGAAGGAGTACGTGGCCGAGCCGTGTGCGTCGAGCGTGGCGACCGCGAGGGTGGTCGGCTCCGGCCCGCGCTGTACGTCCAGGACGTCCACGTCGGCCTGCCGCAGCCCGGCGAGGAGGGCCTCGCCGAACGTGTCGTCGGACACGCGGGAGCAGAAGGCCGTGGGGGAGCCGAGGCGGCCGAGGGCGACGGCGGTGTTGTAGGGGCCGCCGCCGAGCGCCGGCTTCAGGGCGGCGAGGGCTCCCGTGCCCTGCGGCACCAGGTCGATGAGGGCCTCACCGGCTACGACGATCACGAGGCGGTTCCTTCCTTGGACTGTTCGGGCTGGTCAGGGCAGCCGCAGGAGGTGCGGTGGACGAAGGCGCAGGGGAGCCGCAGGATCCGGGCGGGCCGGTCCGGCGAGGCGAGCCGGTCCAGCAGGAGCCGTACGGCCCGGGCGCCGATCTCCTTGCTGGGCTGGGCGATCGCGGTGAGCCGGGGCTCGAACAGGTCGGCCCAGGTGAAGTCGTCGAAGCAGCACAGCGCGAGATCGCCGGGGACCGACAGACCGCGCTCGCGCAGGGCGCGCAGGGCGCCGATCGTCATCGTGTTGTTGGCGGTGACCAGCGCCGTGGGCGGGGCGGCGAGGGACAGCAACTTCTCGGTGGCCCGCTCGGCGGCGGCCGACTCGGAGTCGCCGTGCGCCAACAGCCGTTCGTCGTAAGGGAGTCCGGCGGCGGCGAGGCCGTGGCGGTAGCCGGCGATCCGCTCGCGGGTGGTGCTGAGCCCGGGCAGGCCCGCGACGAGGCCGATCCGGCGGTGACCGAGTCCGGCGAGGTGCGTGACGAGAAGGGCCGTCGGCTCGACGTTCTCGGCGCACACCTGGTCGAAGGCCCATGCCCGGCCGGAGGGGACCGCCCGGCCGGAGGGGACTGCCTGGTCGGCGGAGGCCGCCTGGTCGGCGGAGGCCGCGTCGTCCGAGGGGACCGCATCGGCCGAGGGCGCCTCGACCACCCGGTCGAGGAACACCGTCGGTACGGAGTGCCGGCCGAGGTAGGCGACCAGGGCGTCCGGGGCCGCCGACGGCGCGACGATCATGCCGTCCACCCGGCGCTCGTGCAGGAGTTGGACGACCTTGTGCTCGTGCTCCGGGTCGTCGTGCGGATCGGCGATCAGCAGGCTGTAGCCCTGCTCCAGGGCGCCGGCCTCGACGCCCTGGAGGATCTCCGTGAAGTACGGGTTGCTGATCGCCGACACCGCGAGGCCGATCGAGCGGGTGCGGGACGTCACCAGCGAGCGGGCGAGGGTGTTGGGGGTGTAGCCCAGCTCCTCGATCGCGGTCAGCACGGCCTGCCGGGTGGCGGGCAGCACCGGACGGGTGTCGTTCAGCACGTGCGAGACGGTCGCGACGGACACACCGGCGCTCCGTGCGACGTCGACCATGGTGGCCATCGTGGGTCCCCCTCCCCGAGGTGCGGCGGGCCTCGGACGCGGCGGGCCTTCCGGTCGGGAACGTATCCCATCCGGCGCCCGACGTAAACGCTTGCGCAAACGTTTACGTACCGTGAGCACCCATGCGCTGAACCCGGCTCAAAGCGGGCGGAACCCCACCGGTATCGTCGCCGTGCACCCACCGCTGAACAGCCCGAACGACAGCTGGAGACCCCCATGCCCGGCCGCCCCGCCCCGAGCCGTCGTACCGTCCTGCGCGGAGCGGCCCTCACGCCCGCCGCCGGGCTCGGACTCGCCGCCTGCTCGGGCGGCGGCTCAGGGGCCTCGGCGACGCCGACCGCGCCCGTGGAGCTCGGCGCGGAGAGCGAGCTCGCCAAGGGGAGCGCCAAGCTGTACCGCGATCAGAACGTGGTCGTCAGCCGGGCCGCGAACGGCACCCTCAAGGCGTACAGCACCATCTGCACGCACGCGCAGTGCCCCATCAACAAGCTGGACGGTACGACGCTCGTCTGCCCGTGCCACGGCAGCCAGTTCGACGCCACGACCGGCAAGGTGCTCCGGGCCCCGGCCACCGAGCCGCTGCGGGAACTGAAGGTGACGGCAGAGAACGGGAAGATCGTCGCGGGTCCGGCGGCCTGATCAACAGGGCGTCCCGGCCACGGTGGCTCACTCCCAGTCCCAACCGATCCCCACGATCCCCGACCGCATCCGCGGCTCGACGAGGTGCACCGAGTGGTGTCCTCCGGCCAGGCGCAGCTCCTGACGGCCGCTGCGCGGGGCCGCCGCCGAGTGCTGGGTGAAACGGTGGCAGCGCACCGGGAGCGCGTTCTCGTCGAAGCTCACCTGGAGCGCGTACTGGCCGCCCGCGATACCGAAGTCACGGAGGTACTCGCGGGAGACGCCGGCGGTGCCGTCCTCGACGCCGTAGCGGAAGAGGAACGTATCTCCCGAGCGCAGGCGGGTGCCGAAGAGGAGTTCGGCGACCAGGATGCCGGTCTCGTGGTGGCGGCGGACACGGCCCGTGCGGCAGTTCTCCAGGGCGTGCACGGTCATGCGGTCCGGGGCGCAGCCCGGGTCGCCGTAGTGGACGGCCATGAAGCGGTCGATGCCGTCCCGGTGGGCGCGGACGATGTGCTGCGACTCGCGGCCGACCAGTTCGCGGTGCGGGCCGATGCGCACGCGCTCGTGGTGGCCCAGGGTGTGCAGGCCGCTGTCGAGCGAGGACTCCAGTTCGGCCAGGAGTTGTTCCAGGACTCCGGAGGCCTCGACGAAGGAGCGGTAGGAGCGGGCCGCCGGGCGCTGCGCCACGGCGCGTTCCTCGGCCTCGGCGAGCAGCCGGATCAGCGACTCCTCGGGGAGCTGGAGGATCTCCTCCAGGGCCCGTACGGCGCGCAGCGACTCGGGGCGCTGCGGGCGGCGGGCGCCCTGCTGCCAGTAACTCAGGCTGGTGACGCCGACCTTGACCCCGTAGCGCGTCAGGTGGTGCTGGACGCGCTGCAGCGGCAGTCCGCGGGCGGCGATGGCGGCGCGCAGCGCGACGTGGAAGGGGCCGCCGCGCAGGGCCGAGTCCAGTTCCGCGGTGGCGACGTCCGCCTGCTGTGTGGCGTGCGGCATGCAGGGGCCCTTTCTGTGAATGTTCACAACGGCTGGTCAGGCCGTTCACGCGAGTCGCTCCGGGCCCCCGTCGGCGCCGGAGGAAGGTCCTCACATCCGTACGCGCCGTCGTTCACGCCCCGAGTTCCCCCGCATTGAAGCGTGTTGACCAAGTCCCGACAACACCTGTCGCCCATCAGGCATATGTGACCTGGCCGAGTCACGACGGGTGCTCTCACGGCGGTGCGGTCGGCCTGTCGTCGCCCAGCACGTCCCTGATCGCCCGTGCGGACACGGCCGACTTGTGCAGGAAGCCGTGCGCGGGGCTGGCGGCGATGAGTTCCTGGAAGTCCTCCCGGGAGTGGGTCGAGATGAGGATCACCGCCGGTACGTTGCCCACCAGCCGGCGCGCGACGTCGAAGCCGTTCTCGCCGTCGAGGTCGAGATCGACCAGGGCGACGTCAGGGGCCGTCTCCCGGGCCCGGGAGACGGCGTCCGCGCCCGTCGAGGCGATGCCGACGACTTCCACCCCGCTTCGCTCCAAAAGGGCGCGAGCCGCCTCCAGGAACCGGGCGCTGTCATCGACGAGGAGACAGCGCAGTGACATGTCCTCAGCTTGCCAACCGGTGGTCGGTCGCGCCTTCCGGCTAGCCGGAAAGTGCTTGAAGTCCCGTGCCACGGACGAAGGTTCTCGTGCACACAGGGCGATGGGGATTCGACGGGCGGTAGCATGACGGCGCCCTGGGGGAGACCGCGTCGTCCGGTCGAGTGGGGGGTGTGCCATGAACCGAACGAGTGCCACGCGCGCGTGGCCGGGTGTCCGCGGGACCCTGGTCCCCTGGGTGGCGTGCGCGGCCCTGCTGCTGGCCGCGTGCGACGGCGGCGGGAGCGCCACCAAGGGGGTGAGCGCGTCCCCGAAGGACACCACCTGCGACGGGAAGATCGACGGCACCGCGCACATCACCGTCTGGTACCACGCCGGTCCCAGTGGCGAGTTCACCACGCTCCAGAACCAGGTGAAGGAGTTCAACAGGCGGCAGAAGCAGGTGCGGGTCGAGCTGGTCACCCTTCCGGAGAACCGCGCCTACACCGACCTGGTGCTGTCGGCCGCGGCCAGCGGCGACCTGCCCGACCTCCTGGACTTCGACGGGCCGAACCTCTACAGCTACGCCTGGTCGGGCAAGCTCCGGCCGATCGACTCCTGTGTGCCCGCGGGCGTCCGCGCCGACCTGTTGCCGACGATCCGTCAACAGGGCACCTATGCGGGCCGGTTGTGGGGCGTCGGCACCTTCGACTCGGGCATGGGCCTGTATGTGCGCAAGTCCGTGATGAAGAAGGCCGGGATACGCCTGCCGACCGGCCCCAAGGACGCCTGGACGGCGGCCGAACTGACCGGCATCCTCCGCACGTTGCGCACCCAGGGCTACAAGGCGCCGCTCGACCTGCGGCTCGTCTACTCGCAGCCCGGCCAGGAGTGGAACACCTACGGCTTCGCGCCCGCCGTGTGGTCGGCGGGCGGCGACCTCGTCGAGCCCAGGAACCACCGCACCGCCGACGGCTATGTGAACGGCCCCGGTTCGGTCGAGGCCCTCACCGACCTGCAGAACTGGGCCAAGGCGGGGCTCATCGACATGGTCAAGGACGACAAGGCGTTCGTCAGCGGCCGCAGCGCGATCTCCTGGTGCGGCCACTGGACCTATCCGGAATTCAACAAGGCGTTCCCCGGAGACGTCGCGATCGTCCCGCTGCCCGACTTCGGCAAGGGGACCGCCACCGGCATGGGCTCCTTCCAGTGGGGCGTCCCCGCGGGCAACGCCGACGGCGACGCCGTGTGGCGCTTCCTGTCCTTCCTGCTCCAGCCCGCGCAGGTGCACCGGATGACCGTGGCCAACGGGGCGATCCCGGCCACGGAGAGCGCGATCAGGCTCTCGCCGCAGTACGCGCCCGGCGGCACCGAGCACCTCTTCATCGAGCAGCTCCGGGACGGGGTGGCCCGCCCCAGGCCGCAGACGCCCGCCTACCCGGCGATCACCGACGCCTTCTCCCGGGCCTTCGCGAAGATCATCTTCGATCGGGCGCCGGTCAAGGCCACCCTCGACGAGGCCGCCAAGAAGATCGACCAGGACCTCGCGGCACACGACGGCTATCCGCCGAGCACGTAGCGAATCGGGGGCCACGCGTGTGTGCCCGACGGGGGCCCCACGCGCGCGTGCCGATCACGTCTGCCGATCGCGTCTGCCGGTTCCGAGGAAGCCGTCCTCCCCAAGGCCCTGACGATCATGGCCGGTTGAGGGCAGGCTGGGCACGTGACCGAGCCTCATCGATACGCATCCGCCGCAGGCCGCTGAGAGCGCGCCGTGCGTCGCCCCCTGCCTCCGGGCCTGCTCCGTAGGGTGCCGGCAGGGCTCCGCCCCGAGCCCGACCTCGCCCCGCCCACCGCGCTCCCGGAGCTGCGCAGCCCGCGCTCCGACCGCCC
>NZ_JAENRY010000188.1 GCF_016612545.1 Streptomyces sp. MBT65
GCATCAACAAGGTCACCGTCACCGCCACGTCGGACCACCTGGTCCTGGACCGCCTCCGGACAGAGCCCTCACGCAGCCTCCTCCCCACCTCGACGCACTCCGCCGAGGAAGGCACCACCACCGGCAGTGCCCGCGTCACCGGCGCCCACACCTTCGCCACCGGCGGCAAGGCGGTCGACGGTATCGGCGCCGGCCCCGCGAACGCGCTCACCCTCACGGTGACGGCGGCGCGGGCCGGCCGCCACGCGCTGACGATCCGCTACTCCAACGGCGAGCAGGCGCCCGCCACCCACTACAACCCGGACCCGGTCTGCCGCCACGCGGACGTCGCTGTCAACGGGGCCGCCCCGCAACGGGTGTTGTTCCCGACGACCTTCCACTTCAACAACTTCCACGACCTGACCGTCCCGGTCACCCTCGACGAGGGCACCAACACCCTCACCTTCACCGCCGACGAACTCCCGGACCACGACGGGCAGTCGAGGAACCAGTTCGGTCAACGCTCCGCGTACGCGCCGGTGATCGACCGTGTGACGGTGACGCCGTTGGCGTGAAGGAGAGGGGGTGGGGAGGGCGTCGCCTCAGCCCTCCTCGCCCTCGGCGTACACCCCGAACACCGCCCCCTGCGGATCCCGCAGGACCGCGATCCGCCGTACGTCGGCGAGGGACGTGGGCGCCATGAGGACCGTGCCGCCCGCCTCCGTCGCCGAGGCGGCGGTGGCGTCGACGTCGGCCACGGAGAAATACGGCAGCCAGTGCGGAGTCACCTCCGGCGGGAACTTCGCGTCCATCGTCATCATGCCGCCGAAGTCGGCGCCGTCGATGCCCCATTGCGGGTAGTGCTCCGAGGGGCGGACGGTCCAGCCGAAGACCGTCGTGTAGAAGCTCTCCGCCCGCTCGGGCGCCCGGGTCAGCAGCTCCACCCAGCCCAGCGCACCGGGTGAGTTGAACAGCCCGGCGCCCGGGAAGGTCCGCGCCTGCCACATCTGGAACACGGCGCCGCCCGGGTCCAGGGCGACCGCGAAGCGCCCGATGTCGAACACGTCGATCGGTTCCATCAGCAGGGTCCCGCCGGCCGCGCGCACCTTCTCCGCGCTCGCGTCGGAGTCCGCCACGGCGAACGACACGTTCCACGCCACCGGCTGCGACTCCTGGAACAGCGGCGTCAGCGCGGCGACCGCCGCGTCCCCGACGTGCGCGACCGTGTAACCGCCCGCCTCCGGCCGGGGATCGGTCTCCGGACGCCAGCCGAACACGGCCGAGTAGAAGCGCTTGGCCGCCTCCAGATCACTGGTCCCGAGCTCGGTCCAGCAGGGCCCACCGGTCACCGGCCTGTCGAGCTTCATGGCGTTCCTTCCGCAGAAAGCTCCCCTCCCAGCACGCTAAGCCCGGGCCGCGACCCCGGCCATCCGGCACGGAAGGGCGCCCTCTCCGTCGTAGACCTAGATCCCCGGCCGGTAGCGCAGGGGATGGTCCGCCGGTACCTCCACGAGGACGATGCGTGTTCCGTCCGGGTCCGTGAGCCACATCTCGACCAGGCCCCAGGGTTCCTTCAGCGGTGGTCGGACGATCTCGACTCCCTTGGCAAGCAGTTCGTCGTGGGCGGCTTCCGCGTCCGGGACCTGCAACCAGAGGTGTACGGCGGGGGAGGGCGGGGTGGCGGAGTGGCCGGAGACCTCCAGGAAGCCGCCGCCGAGGAAGTAGACGGTCCCGCGTTCCGGACCCGTGCCGAACTCCCGGTAGACGGGCAGCCCCAACTGCTCGCCGTAGAAAGCGCGGGAGCGGTCGGGATCGGTGGGGCGCAGCAGGATGCGGCTGCTCAGTACGTGCACCATGCGGCCGGAGCCTAGTCGTCGGAGCCGGGTTACCCTCGTCTCTGCCTGAGCCGCGCCCTGATCGGAGTTGTGCACCATGGACACCGCCGCCACCGGACTGACCTTCCGCGACGCCGTCGACGCCGATGTGGACGCCCTGGTCGTGCTGATCGAGTCGGCCTACCGGGGGGACGCCAGCCGGGCCGGGTGGACCACCGAGGCGGACATCCTCGAAGGGCAGCGGACCGACCCCGAGGGCGTGCTCGCCGTCATCAAGTCGCCCGACAGCCGGCTGCTGGTCGTCGAACGCGAGGGCCAGGTCGTCGCGTGCTGCCAGCTCGAACACCGGGGCGACCACGCCTACTTCGGGATGTTCGCCGTCAGCCCGCAGCTCCAGGGCGGTGGCCTCGGCAAGGTCATCATCGCGGAGGCGGAGCGCGCGGCCCGGGAGAGCTGGGGCGTGGGGGAGATGCACATGACCGTGATCTCCGTACGGAACGACCTCATCGCCTGGTACGAGCGCCGCGGCTATCGCCGTACGGGCCGGATGACCCCGTTCCCGTACGGCGACGAGCGGTTCGGCGTTCCGCAGCGCGACGACCTGCAGTTCGAGCTGCTGGTCAAGGAACTCGCGTAGTCCTCACGCGGTGAAGCGGCCCGTGCGCTTGATCTCCGGGTAGTCGGTGGTCGCGCCGTCCAGGCCCAGGGCGCGGACGAGCCGTAGCTGGTCCTGGGTGTTCACGACCCAGCCGATGATCCTCAAGTCCGCCTTGCGGGCCGCCTCGACGACCTCCAGGGTCAGCCGGCGGATGTTCAGGCAGACCGTCTCGGCACCGGCCTCGACGGCGCGCTCCACCACGTCGGGGCCGAAGCGACTGGCGATCAGCGCGGTGCGGACGCCGGGCACCAGGCGGGCGATCTCGGCGATCGCCTCGTCGTGGAACGAGGACACCTCGACCCGCTCGACCAAGTTGCGCCGGTGCATGACCTCGGCCAGCGCCCGCGCCGCCGCCAGGTCCTTGATCTCGGCCTGGAGCGGCGACCTGACCGCGTCCAGCACCTCTTCGAAGACGGGCACGCGCTCGCCGCGACCCGCGTCCAGGGTCCGCAGCTCGTCGAGGGTCCGCTCGGCGATCGGACCGGTCCCGTCGGTCGTACGGTCCACGTCGGCGTCGTGCATGACGACGAGGGCGCCGTCGCTGCTGAGATGCAGATCGAGTTCGATGACATCGAGGCCGCCCTGCTCGGCGGCGACGAAGGAACGGAGCGTGTTCTCGGGTTCGAGACCCATGACTCCGCGGTGACCGATGGTGAGGAAGTTCAAGGTTCGACTCGCTTCCGTCGACGGCGGCTCGGCACACGCGCGCGTGGGCGCGGCCGGACATCGGCGTCCACGCGGCAGAGCCGCAGCCTAATGGCCGGGCCCGGCGTTGTACCCGCGCGTACACGGCGGATTCGGGGTGCGCTTCGAGCCTACGGGGCGACGCCGTCACCCGACCGTGGGCGAGTCCCGCCGGCGTTGACCGAAACCGGCCCCCTGGAGAGGGCGCCCGCAGGCCTACCCCGCCACAGCGGAAGTAATCGCCACTTCTGTGTCCGGCAGGAAAAATAGCGGTGACGGTCGGGAGGCGCAGGATAAATTGCGGAGGCTCCCCTTGCTGGGAGAAACCATGAACGCATACGCTGTTCATACGCGAGGTTCTCCTGTGGAGGGTGGGACATGACGGAAATTCTTGTGCGGGTGGGTGCCGAGGAGCGGCTTGCTCCCGTGACCAGGGTGGTGGAGCATCCCGCATGGCCCGTGCTCAAGGATGCCGTGGAGCGGATCCGGCCATGGCAGTCCAAGGACGGGTCGATCGACTTCGCGGCCGAGGGCGCCCCGGACCGCGCGGACGCCGAGTACGCCGTGCGCCTGGTGACGGGCGCCGTCGAGGACCTCTCCCCGCTGCTCCCGCACGATGCCGCCTACCACGCCGCGCTGGTCAGGGACCTGACGCGGTGGGCCGAGGACGGCTTCCAGGTGCCCGACTTCCTCGACTCGCTGCTGGCCTTCCAGCCCGCCGCGAACCGCCGGGACGGACTCCAGCACCTGGTCGTCTTCCCGATGTACACGCAGAACGGCAACCCGGACCGCAACGTCGAGGCGGTCGTCCTGCGCATGGTCTGGCCCGACTGGCTGGCCGAGCTGGAGGCGACCCGTTACGACAACCCGCTGTTCTGCGGGATCACCTTCGAGGACTTCACGTCCGGCTACGACACCAACTCCGCCGTGCTCTTCCCGGAGACGATCGCCGTACGCCAAGCGCCGGAACGATTCTCCTGGGGCGGCATCTTCTGTGACCGCGAGGCCGCCCGCTTCCGCCGGGTGACCGCGGCCGCCGTGGACATCCTGGGCATGGACCTGCCCGAGGACATCGCCACGATGGTCGACGACCAGAAGCGCTGCGAGGAGGCCTTCGTCCTGTGGGACATGGTCCACGACCGCACCCACAGCCACGGCGACCTGCCCTTCGACCCGTTCATGATCAAGCAGCGCCAGCCGTTCTGGATGTACGGCCTCGAAGAGCTGCGCTGCGACCTCACCGCCTTCAAGGAGGCCGTGAAGCTGGAGGCCGACGGCGTCCCGCAGGCCCGTGACGTGCAGTACGCGGTCCTCTGCGACCGCATGTTCCGCTTCCCGGTCACCGGCGAGCGGGTCCGTAACTACGACGGACTCGGCGGCCAGCTCCTCTTCGCCTACCTGCACAAGCACGACGTCGTCCGCTGGACCGACAACAAGCTGCACATCGACTGGCAGCGCGCCCCCGAGGTCACCAACCGGCTGTGCGCCGAGATCGAGGACCTCTACCGCGCGGGCATCGACCGCCCCAAGCTCGTCCACTGGTTCAAGGCCTACGACCTGGTCGCGACCTATCTCGCCCCGCACCCGGGCTCCAAGTGGGCCAAGGGGCCCGACGCCCTGGACCTGAGCCAGCCGCCGCGGAAACTCGTGGATGACGTGCTTCCGGACGAGTTTCCGCTGAGCATGTTCTATGAGGCACTCTCCAAGAAGCTCAAGAACGTGATCGCCTCGACCAAGGGCATCCGGGTGGAGAGCGCCGAGCAGGTCGCCGCGTGAGCGACCGCACGACAGAAGTGGCTCAGGAGGCGAGGACCATGGGGAACGGGGCGCTCAACGGCGCGGTGATCGCGGTGGCCGGAGCGGGCGGGCCCGCGGGCCACGCGGTGCTGCTGCGGCTGGCCGAGGCGGGCGCGACCGTCGTCGGTGCGGACGCGCACCCCGAGCGCCTGGCGGAGGCCGTGGACGCGGCCCGCTACGCGCACGGCGGCGCCACCGTCGTCGGCGACACGGTCGACCTGCTCGACCCGCAGGCGACCCGCGACTGGGCCGAGCACATCGAGAAGGACTTCGGCCGCGTCGACGGCCTCGTCCACCTCGTCGGCGGCTGGCGCGGCAGCGCCACCTTCACCGAGACCGACCTCGCGGACTGGGACCTCCTGGAGAAGCTGCTCATCCGCACCGTCCAGCACACCTCCCTGGCCTTCTACGACGGCCTGGAGCGCAGCGACCGCGGCCGGTATCTGCTGATCAGCGCGGCCGGCGCCAGCAAGCCGACCGCGGGCAACGCCGCGTACTCCGCCTCGAAGGCCGCCGCCGAGGCCTGGACCCTCGCGATGGCCGACGGCTACCGCAAGGCCGGAGGGGAGGACGGCCCCACCTCCGCAGCGGCCGTCATGGTGGTGAAGGCGCTGGTGCACGACGCGATGCGCGCCGAACGCCCGAACGCGAAGTTCGCGGGCTTCACCGACGTCAAGGACCTCGCCGAGGCCATCGCGGGCGTCTGGGACAAGCCCGCCTCCGAAGTGAACGGAAACCGTCTGTGGCTGACCGAGAAGCCGTGAACCCTCCGAAGACCGACGCCCGTCGCCACCACGACCCGGAGATCCGCGGCTTCGCCAGCGACAACTACGCCGGCGCCCACCCCGAGGTGCTCGCCGCCCTGGCGCTCGCCAACGGTGGCCACCAGGTCGCCTACGGCGAGGACGACTACACCGACCACCTCCAGGGCATCATCCGCAGCCACTTCGGTGCCACGGCCGAAGCCTTCCCGGTCTTCAACGGCACCGGAGCCAACGTCGTCGCGCTCCAGGCCGTCACCGACCGTTGGGGCGCGGTGATCTGCGCCGAGAGCGCCCACATCAACGTCGACGAGGGCGGCGCCCCCGAACGCATGGGCGGCCTCAAGCTCCTCACCGTGCCCACCCCGGACGGCAAACTCACGCCCGAACTCATCGACAGGCAGGCCTACGGCTGGGACGACGAGCACCGGGCGATGCCGCAGGTCGTCTCGATCACCCAGAGCACCGAACTCGGCACCCTGTACACGCCCGACGAGATCCGCGCGATCTGCGACCACGCCCATGCGCGCGGCATGAAGGTCCACCTCGACGGCTCCCGGATAGCCAACGCGGCGGCCTCACTCGACGTCCCCATGCGGACGTTCACCAACGCGGTCGGCGTCGACATCCTCTCCCTCGGGGGGACGAAGAACGGCGCGATCTTCGGTGAGGCGGTCGTCGTCATCAATCAGGACGCCGTCAGCCACATGAAGCACCTGCGCAAGCTGTCCATGCAGCTCGCCTCCAAGATGCGCTTCGTTTCAGTGCAGTTGGAGGCGCTGCTCGCCAAGGACCTGTGGCTGCGCAACGCCCGCCATGCCAACGAGATGGCCCAGCGCCTCGCCGAGGGCGTGCGCGCGGTGCACGGCGTGGAGATCCTCTACCCCGTGCAGGCCAACGGCGTCTTCGCCCGCCTCCCGCACGACGTGAGCGTGCGCCTTCAGCAGCGCTTCCGGTTCTACTTCTGGGACGAGGCGGCCGGGGACGTCCGCTGGATGTGCGGTTTCGACACGACCGAGGACGACGTGGACGCGTTCGTGGCGGCGCTCAAGGAGGAGATGGCCCGTTAGTCAAGCTTGAAGAGATCATGCATAGGTATGCGGTCGCCTGAAAAGTAATTGACTCTCGGGTGATCGCTTTCCTATGCTCTCCGGTCATGGAGCTGATCCAGAACACCCCCGACCTGTCCGCCTATTTGGCCGCTGACGAGGTCGTCGACCATGACCATCCCCTCGTGCGGGAGACGGCCGCGCGTCTCGCCAGGGGTGCCGCGGACTCGTATGGGTATGCGCGGCTGGCCTTCGAGTTCGTGCGGGACGAGATTCCCCACTCGCAGGACTCCGGTGACCCGCGCGTCACCTGGAGGGCCTCCGACGTCCTGGAGCAGCGCACCGGCATCTGTTACGCCAAGGCGCACGCGCTGGCCGCGCTGCTGCGGGCCGAGGACATCCCCGCGGCGCTCTGCTACCAGAAGTTCGACGTGCTGCACGGGTTGGTCGCCGTGCGGTTCAACGGGGCCTGGCACCGGCAGGATCCGCGCGGCAACAAGCCGGGCGTGGACGCGCAGTTCTCCCTCGACGGCGAGCGGCTGGCCTTCGTACCCGATCCTGAGTTCAATGAGTTGGACTATCCGGTCCTGTACGCTGAACCGCACCCGGTCGTGCTGAGCGCCCTCAAGGCCGCACCCGACCGCCCGCACCTCTGGCAGACGCTCCCGACCGCACTCTGAGGCAGACCATGACCCTCACCCTGACC
The DNA here is from genome assembly GCF_016612545.1 of Streptomyces sp. MBT65. GTDB lineage: Bacteria > Actinomycetota > Actinomycetes > Streptomycetales > Streptomycetaceae > Streptomyces. The sequence continues at coordinate 7,470 of NZ_JAENRY010000188.1, forward strand.
GTGTCCGACGAAGTCCGCGCCCTTGCCCCCGGGTTCACCCACGTGGCGATCGAGGCCCACGGACTGGTCAACGGGCCCAGCACCGAAGCGAGTTCGGCGCTCCTCGAAGACGCGGCCCGCCGGCTCGCCGTACGACTGGACGGGCGTGCCCCGCACGAGGACCCGCACATGGTGGCCTGGCGCGAGGTGTACACCGCGTTCGGTTCGAAGCCGTCGCGGACCCGCAACTCGGCCGAGGCGCTGGCCAAGAGGGCGCTCTCGGATGGCGGGCTGCCCCGGATCAATCTGCTGGTCGACCTCTACAACGCCGTCAGCGTCGCCCACCTGATCCCCGTGGGCGGCGAGGACACCGACCGTATCCAGGGCGGGATGGTCCTCGAACGGGCCGTCGGGGACGAGGAGTTCGTCACCGTGGCGGGCGGCGAGGAAGTCGTCGAACATCCCGACGCGGGCGAGGTGGTGTGGCGGGACGCGGTCGGTGTCACCTGCCGCCGCTGGAACTGGCGGCAGGGGCCGCGCACCCGGCTCACCGAGCAATCGACGTCCGCCGTCTTCCTGTTGGAGAGCCTGGCGCCGATGCCGGTGGCCGACGTCGAGGCGGCCGGTGCCGAACTCGCCGAGCTGCTCGAGAAGTTCAGCCCCGGGGCGCGGATCACCGTCCACGCCCCGGCGTGACGATTCAGCGAGCCTCGGCCGCCTTGACCTCTTCGGCGGTCGGGGCCGTGCCGCCGAGATGGGCCGGCATCCACCACGTGTCGTCCGGACCCTTGGGTCGCACCGGATAGGCGCGCTGGGCGGCCTCGAGCAGCTCCTGGACGCGCTCGCGCAGCCGGCGGGTGATGGCGCCCGCGTACTGGTCCTGCGGGGCCTCCACCGGCTCGCCGACCCGGATGGTGATCGGGGTGTGGCTGCGCTTGAAGTTCTTCGGGTGGCCCTTGGTCCACAGGCGCTGGGTGCCCCACAGGGCCATCGGGATCAGCGGGACACCGGCCTCCTGGGCCATGCGCGCCGCACCGGACTTGAAGCTCTTCAGGGTGAACGACTGCGAGATCGTCGCCTCGGGGAAGACGCCGACGATCTCACCGGACCGCAGCGACTCCAGCGCGTGCTGGTAGGCCGTCTCGCCCTGCTTGCGGTCCACCGGGATGTGCTTCATGCCGCGCATCAGCGGACCCGAGATCCTGTGCCGGAACACCGACTCCTTCGCCATGAAGCGCACGAGGCGCTTCTGGGGCAGGGCGGCCAGACCGTCGAAGATGAAGTCCAGGTAGCTGATGTGGTTGCTGACCAGCACGGCGCCGCCCGAGCGCGGAATGTTCTCCGATCCCTTGCAGTCGATCTTGAGGTCCCAGGCCTTGAACAACGTTTGGGCGAGACCGACGACGGGACGGTAGACAAGCTCAGCCATGGACGGGGTGGACCCTTCTCTCTGCCTGGAAGGGGTTCTCCGGGCGGGAAAGTTACGCAGCCGTAGGTTTACGGCATTGCGCAGATCGTGCCCCAAGAACGAACGACTGGCCAGTCCTCGTGCCGGAGAAAGGCGAGATCCTCGTCACGTCCATCGCTTGATCCACCTCGGCCTTTTAAGTTGCCTTTACTGTGCGCGTACCGTCACTCGACGCACGAGCAGGTACATCTCGCACCCCAGGCAGTACCCGAACGCGGCATTGAGGAACGCGGCGGCGAGCGCGGCCCCCGTCGCCGCGAGCCCCAGCCACTCCGGACCCAGGCCGAAACCGACCAGCCCCACCCCGGCGAAGGCCAGCCCGACCGCCTGCGCGAACCGCGGCGGCTCCGGTGCCTCGAACTCCGTCGGCGGCCCGATCCGGGGCCGTACGGCCTTCCGGAACAGCCAGCCGTACGGCGAACGGCCCACGCCGCCCGCCGCGCCCAGCGCGAACGCCAGGGTCTGCCAGGCCAGCAGCCAGAAGCTGCCGGTGATCAGCACGACCGCCAGTACTACGGTCGTCAGGGCCGCCCCGAAACGCGGTCCTCGTACGTCGATGTCCATGAATCAAGGATTCCGCAGTGGAAAGGATTCCGGGCACCGGGAATCTTTGCAGTCTCGTGAACGCTGGAGGATTCGATGACCGGACTTGTGGTGTGCGTGGTGGTGCTCGCGGCGGCGAGCGCCTACGGAGTGCTGCATCGGCGGCGGAGCGGGAGAGTACGCGTGCGTGGGCGCGACGGCGGAAAACGGCTCGGCGCCGCCGAGTTGGGCGGCGACCTCGGCGAGAAGGCCACCCTGGTGCAGTTCTCCAGCGCCTTCTGCGCGCCCTGCCGGGCCACGCGCCGGGTGCTGGGCGAGGTGGCCGACATGGTCCCCGGCGTCCGGCACATCGAGATCGACGCCGAGGACCACCTGGCCCTCGTACGGGAACTCGACATCCTGAAGACCCCCACCGTGCTGGTCCTCGACGCCGGCGGGCAGGTCGTACGGCGTGCCACCGGCCTCCCCCGCAAGGCGGACGTCATCGCGGCTCTGGGGGAGGCGGTCTGACGGTTGTGACGCCCTTGGTGACGACTTCGGTGAGCCATCTCCCATATGCCGGAACGTACTTGACTGCGCGCACCACCTATCGTCAACCTGACCGTATGCCTACGGAACTCCTTCTCTTCGGGCGGGTGCACGTCGATCTCGCCCGCACCGCGAGCGCGCGCTGTCCGGGCTGCTGAGCAGCCACGGACCCAGTTCGTTCCCTCCGTAGAAGGACACGTCCATGACGGCCACGCCCGACCTCGGCACCCGTACCCCTCAGCACGCCTCCCCCGACCTGCTGCGTTCCGTCTTCCGGCAGCACGCGGCCGGTGTGGCGGTGATCACCGCGCGCGGTGAGAACGGCCCGGTCGGCTTCACCGCCACCTCCCTCAGCTCCGTCTCGGCGCAGCCCCCGATGCTGTCCTTCGGGATCAGCACCGGCGCGTCCAGTTGGCCCGCGATATCCGGGGCCGAGCATGTCGGCGTGCACATACTCGGCGAGCACCAGGAGCAGTTGGCGGCCACCTTCGCCCGCAGTGGCGCCGACCGTTTCGGGGCGCCCACCGTCTGGCGTGAGGGTCCCGAGGGCGTGCCGGTCCTCGACGGCGTGCTCGCCTGGCTGGTCTGCCGGGTCGCCGCGCGCGTGCCCGCCGGGGACCACCGCATCGTGCTGGCCGAGGTCGTCCTCGGTGAGCACGCGGGCTCCGGCCGCCCGCTCCTCTATCACCAGGGCCGCTTCAACGGGCTGCGTGACTGAGACCACTCCCGGTGGGTGACGGGCCACCCTGCGGAAGCGTCGAGTTCCGATTACGCTGCGTTGCACAGGTCACAGTTCAAAGCGCTTGCTTAGCGGGCACCCCCTGGGGGAGCGTAGGAGTGCGTACTGGCGAGTAATATTTCGCTCGGAGCACCGGTCGCCCCCACCGGGAACGGCCGTTCAGGGCGCCTATGCTGCCTGGAAGTAGGCAGCCGAAAATGACGATGCAGTAGGAGAGCCGGCGTGAGCTTGAGGATCGTTGTCACTGTGAAGTACGTGCCCGACGCCACTGGCGACCGGCACTTCGCCGATGACCTGACCGTCGACCGGGACGACGTGGACGGTCTGCTCTCCGAGCTGGACGAGTACGCGGTCGAGCAGGCGCTGCAGATCTCCGAGAACTCGGACGACGACGTGGAGATCACCGTCCTGACCGTGGGCCCGGAGGACGCCAAGGACGCCCTGCGCAAGGCGCTGTCCATGGGCGCCGACAAGGCGATCCACGTCGAGGACGACGACCTGCACGGCACCGACGCCGTCGGCACCTCCCTGGTGCTCGCCAAGGCGATCGAGAAGGCCGGCTTCGACCTGGTCGTCTCCGGCATGGCCTCCACGGACGGCACCGCCGGTGTGATCCCCGCCCTGCTGGCCGAGCGCCTGGGTGTCCCGCAGGTCACGCTGCTCTCCGAGGTCTCCGTGGCGGACGGCGTCGTCAAGGGCCGCCGTGACGGCGACAGCGCCTCCGAGCAGCTCGAGGCCTCCCTGCCGGCCGTCGTGTCCGTCACCGACCAGTCGGGCGAGGCGCGTTACCCGTCCTTCAAGGGCATCATGGCCGCCAAGAAGAAGCCGGTTCAGGCCTGGGACCTCTCCGACCTGGAGATCGACGCCGACGAGGTCGGCCTCGAAGGCGCCTGGACCGCCGTCGACTCCGCGGCCCAGCGCCCCGCGCGCACCGCCGGCACGATCGTCAAGGACGAGGGCGAGGGCGGCAAGCAGCTCGCCGAGTTCCTCGCGGGCCAGAAGTTCATCTAGGCCCAAGGATCACGGCCCAACTCGCATACCTCCCCTCAGACTTCGCAAGCACGCAGGAGACCATTCCCATGGCTGAAGTTCTCGTCTACGTCGACCACGTGGACGGCGCCGTCCGCAAGCCCACCCTGGAGCTGCTGACCCTGGCCCGCCGTATCGGCGAGCCCGTCGCGGTCGCCCTCGGCTCGGGTGCCGAGAACACCGCCGCCGCGCTCGCCGAGCACGGCGCGGTGAAGGTGCTCACGCACGACGCCGCCGAGTACGCCGACTACCTCGTCGTACCGAAGGTGGACGCCCTCCAGGCCGCCTACGACGCCGTCTCCCCGGCCGCCGTCCTGGTGCCGTCCTCCGCCGAGGGCAAGGAGATCGCCGCCCGCCTCGCGGTGCGCATCGGCTCCGGCATCATCACCGACGCCACCGACCTGGAGGCCGGTGACGAGGGTCCGGTCGCGACGCAGTCGGTGTTCGCCGCCTCCTTCACCACCAAGACCCGCGTTTCCAAGGGCACCCCGGTCATCACCGTGAAGCCCAACTCGGCCGCCGTGGAGGCCGCCCCGGCCGCCGGCACCGTCGAGGCGCTCGCGGTCACCTTCTCGGACAAGGCCACCGGCACGAAGGTCACCGCGCGCACCCCGCGCGAGTCGACCGGCCGCCCGGAGCTGACCGAGGCCGCGATCGTCGTCTCCGGTGGTCGCGGTGTGAACGGCTCGGAGAACTTCGCGATCATCGAGGCCCTCGCCGACTCCCTCGGCGCGGCCGTCGGCGCCTCGCGCGCCGCCGTGGACGCCGGCTGGTACCCGCACTCCAACCAGGTCGGCCAGACCGGCAAGAGCGTCTCCCCGCAGCTCTACATCGCCAACGGCATCTCCGGCGCGATCCAGCACCGCGCGGGCATGCAGACCTCGAAGACGATCGTGGCCGTCAACAAGGACGCCGAGGCCCCGATCTTCGACCTCGTCGACTACGGCGTGGTCGGCGACCTCTTCGACGTCGTCCCGCAGCTCACCGAGGAGATCAACACCCGCAAGGGCTGATCCCCCGCAGCGTCATCAGGCACCCGCGACCCACGTGGTCGCGGGGGCCTTCGCTCATCCCAGGGTGATCGTGGACGTCACGGGCAGATGGTCGCTCGGGAACTGGCTGTTCTCGGAGAAGGTGTCGAGGGCCGTCCGGCGCACGGTGACACCCGGGGTGACCAGGATCCAGTCGATGCGGGGACCGCCCGGCACGAGCGCGCGGTAGCCGTGGAAGCTGCCGTAGAGCTGCCCGCGCGCCGCCGCCGCGTCCCAGGTGTCCCGGAGGCCGGCGCCCAGCATCGTGGCGTAGACGGAGGTGGTGTACGCGGCGGTGTTGAAGTCGCCGGTCACCACGATCGGCAGGGAGCGGTCGAGGCGGGCGAGGCGTTCGGCGATGAGGGTGGCGGCCCGCTCGCGCGCGTACTGACTCGCGTTGTCCAGGTGGGTGTTGAGGACGTAGAACTGCCGTTCCTCGTCGCCGAGATCGCGGAAGCGGATCCAGGTGGCGATGCGCGCGTGGGCGCCGCCCCAGGTGTTCGATCCGATCACGTTCGGCGTGTCGGAGAGCCAGAACTGGTCGTACTCGATCGGGGCGAGGCGGCGGGTGTCGTAGAAGATCGCGGTCTCCTCGTCGAAGCTGCCGCCCTTGCGGCCGCCGCCGATCCAGTCGTAGTGCGGCGCGAGGTCCTGCTTGATGTCCTGAAGTTGCGCGTAGAGGCCCTCCTGGGTGCCGATGATGTCGGGGGCCGCGCGGAGCAGCAGGTCGCGCATCACCGGGCGGCGGACCTTCCAGCTGTTGGGTTCGGCGGTGTCGGCGTAGCGCAGGTTGAACGTCATGACGTCCAGCAGACGGGTCTCGTGCCGGACGGAGCCGGAGCGTACGGTTCCGATCAGTGGCAGGGCGATGGCGGCCGCCACGAGCGTGCTCAGCCCCGCGCGGCGGGTCATCTTTCCGACAGTCGGCATATGCGTCCCCTCCCCTTGCGAGTCAGGATGAAGGTGCGCGGCGCTGGGCGGAAGAGGGCCTCGGGGCGGCAGTGAACACCATGGGTTCACGGCGTGGACAAGGTGTTGACCGGCGGGAAGCTCCATGGATAACTTCGTTCTACGGATTGTTGATTCCGCAGAGCGGAAAACTGGAGGGTACGGGATGGGTCAGGGCGAGCAACAGCAGGTGGCGACGAGCCTCGCGGGTGCGATCAGCGAGGAGATCAGCGCCTCCCTGGCACCGGTCGACGCCGAACTGGAGCGCCGCTACCCCGGCGACCCGGGCACCCGCCAGCCCGTCCACACGGTCTACGTCCCCGGTGACCTCTTCGCCGCCGACACGATCCGCTCCTGGGGCGACCGGGCCCTGGCCGCCCTCGACGAACACGCCCCCGACGCGGCCTCCTTCGCCGCCGTCCTCGGCCTCTCCGACGAACTCGCCGAGCCCGTCCACGCGCGCGTGCGGGCCAAGTTGGAACGCGAGCCCATCGAGGACCTGCGCGTCGACTTCGAGGACGGCTACGGCCCCCGCCCCGACGCCGAGGAGGACGAGGCCGCCGCCCGCGCGGCCCGCCTGATCGCCGAGGCGTACGACAACGGCACGGCGGCGCCGTACATGGGCATCCGTATGAAGTGCATGGAGGCGCCGGTGCGCGACCGGGGCATCCGCACCCTCGACATCTTCCTGACCGGCCTCATGGAGGCAGGAGGCCTGCCCGAGGGGCTGGTCCTCACCCTCCCCAAGGTCACGTACGCCGAACAGGTCACCGCGATGGTGCGGCTCCTGGAGGCCTTCGAGAAGGCGCGCGGGCTGGAGCCGGGCCGGATCGGCTTCGAGATCCAGATCGAGACCAGCCAGTCCATCCTGGCGACGGACGGCACCGCCACGCTCGCCCGCATGATCCAGGCTTCCGAGGGCCGCGCCACCGGCCTGCACTACGGCACCTTCGACTACAGCGCCTGCCTCGGCGTGTCCGCCGCCTACCAGGCCAGCGACCACCCGGCCGCCGACCACGCCAAGGCGATCATGCAGGTCGCGGCGGCGGGCACGGGCGTACGCGTGTCGGACGGCTCGACAAACGTCCTCCCGGTCGGACCCACCGCGCAGGTCCACGACGCGTGGCGGCTCCACTACGGCCTCACCCGGCGGGCGTTGTCCCGCGCGTACTACCAGGGCTGGGACATGCACCCCGGCCACATCCCCACCCGCTACGCGGCCGTCTTCGCCTTCTACCGCGAGGGCTTCGAACAGGCCGCCGCCCGCCTCTCCCGCTACGCCAACCACGCCGGCGGCGACGTCATGGACGAGCCCGCCACCGCCAAGGCCCTGAGCGGCTATCTGCTGCGCGGCCTGGACTGCGGCGCGCTCGACATCGCCGAGGTGGCCGGGGCGACCGGGCTGACCCGGACGGACCTGGAGGGCTTCGCCGCGCCCCGGCGGGGCGACCTCACGGCATCCGCCAAGTAGCGGACCTGTCACAGGTGTTGGCGCCGACTTCTGTTGTCACTGCCGCCCCGTAGGCTGTACGGCGTTCATGGGATGTGCCACAGGGACGGAGCGGTGCGGTGCCTTCGGGGGAGAGCGGACGCGTGGACGGGGTCGACCGAGTGCTGGCAGGGCGCTATCGGGTCGTGTCCCGGCTCGGGCGCGGCGGCATGGGCGTCGTCTGGCGGGCCGTCGACGAGGTCCTCGGCCGTGAGGTCGCCGTCAAGGAACTGCGCACCTTCACCGACGCCCACGCGCCCGAACTGGCCGATCTGCGGCTGCGGATGCAGCGCGAGGCGCGGGCGGCGGCGAGGGTCCGCCACACCGGTGTGGTCGTCGTGCACGACATCGCCGAGGTCGACGGACGCCCGCTGATCGTCATGGAGTTGATCGACGGGCCGTCCCTCGACGACATCCTGGGGGAGCGTGGCCCGATCGACCCGCGCGAGGCGGCCGGGATCGGCGCGAAGGTGATGGAGGCGCTGGCCGCGGCGCACTCAGTGGGCGTCCTGCACCGCGATGTGAAGCCGGGCAACATCCTCCTGGACCGCACGGGCCGCGTCGTCCTCACGGACTTCGGCATAGCGACGATGGACGACCCGGGTGACGGCTCCGCCACCCACCTCACACGGAGCGGCGAACTCATCGGCTCCCTGGACTACTTGGCCCCCGAGCGGGCCCAGGGCGCGGACCTCGGAGGCCGGGCCGGGGTCCGCGCCCTGGGCCCGCTCGGGGGCCAA
>NZ_JAENRY010000189.1 GCF_016612545.1 Streptomyces sp. MBT65
GATGGGACGGGTAGGGGCGGCGGGGGCGAAAAACTAGGGCATCGGAGCCCCGTACCCATCCTCAGAAACCGCCCCCTGCTGCCCATACACCGGCTCGGCATCCCGCGGCCCGAACAACGCCGTAAGCCCAAGATGAACAACCAACGCAGCCACCGACCACGCCAACAACGCCCCCTTCGCCCCCAACTTCAAGGGCGCAGAGAACGTAACCCCCTTACCCACAGACTTGGCGTGCGCGAGCACGTCCTTCGTGGGCCCGAGCCACACCCCAAGCTTCCAAGCGAGGAACGACGCGAGCAGTCCCCCCAAGGCCAGCGCAGCGACCAGCGGCACACTCCCCCGCCGCCGCCACAAGAACACGACAAGCGCGCTCAGCACCCCCAAACCCACCGCAAGCAGAGTGAACGTTCCGTCCACCCCCACCGCCTGCTCCCCTTCGGAGTCCTTGAGGTAGACGACCCAGCTCTTGTCGACCACGTCCCCGACCAGCGGCACATGCGGCGCCAGCCACCACCACAACACCCCGAGCAACACACCGCCGAGCGCGACGACGACCGTGACGACCACGGCCTCGATCAGTTCGGTCTTCATCCCGGGCCCGTCCGCGCCGTAGGACGCGTCCTGCGGCGGTGCGTACACGGGATACCCGGCACCCGGGTCACCGGGGGCACCCGCGGTGCCCGGGTCACCCGGCGGCTGCCACGGATCGTGCGGGGACTGGTCACGCGGCGGCGGGGGCGGAGTCAGCGGTGCGGTCACTCTGCCATCGTGCCAGGCCCGGCTGTGCGGCGCGTCACCGGACGGCAGCCCGGCGGTAGGCCCAGGCGGCGACGGCCAGCGAAACGACCCCGACCCCGGCGCATACGGCGAGGTCACCGAGGACGAGCGCCCAGTCCGGACGCGCCGCGAAGGTCTGCGCGAAGGCCTCCACGCCGTACGTGGACGGCACCAGATCCCGCAGGAACCGCACCGCGTCCGGCATCCGATCGGCCGGCAGCACACCCAGCAACAAAGCCGCGGACATGCCCAACTGCCCGAGCAGCGTGGCGAGTTCGGGGCGAGGCGCAAGCAGTCCGAGGGCCGCGCCGAGCCCGGCGAGCGCGGCCCCGGCGAGCGGGATCACCGCCACCAGGATCCAGATGTTCCCCATCGGCAGCCCGAACAGCACGCACCCGAAGACGGCGGTGAGCGCGGTCCCCGGCACGGTGAAGGAGGCGTACGCCCCCGCCGCGCCCAGCACCACGGAGGCGGGCGGCACCGGCAGGGTGGCGTAGTGGTCGAGCCCGCCGCTGGCGCGCAGTTGCCCGAAGTACTGCGCGAGGAGATTGAGCCCGACGTAGGCGACTACGAGCACGGACGAGCCCGCGACGACGAACCGGGCGTCGTGGCTCCCGCCGTCGACGACCCCGCGCATCATGATCAGGATGCCGACCGACTGGAAGGTCGCCACGAACAGCAGCGGGATCCGCGCGACCCGCGCCCGGGACAGCTGGGCCCGGTACACGGCGGCCATGGAGGGCCACAGCCGCGCCTTGGGCCCCAGTTCGGCCGTGTCCGAGGCAGCGGCCTCCGGCACGGCCAGGGGGCCACTCGGCAGAACATCGGCGGATACGACAGTCACGTCGCGCTGCTCCTCTCGACGCCGGAAGTCGTCCGTACCCGTACGGGTACAACGGCGGTCGCCCTGTCCCATACGCATACGACGGCCCGTGTACTCATGCCTTCACCAGCCCCTGCGCGTTCCCGCCCAGTGCCAGATACACGTCCTCCAGGCTGGGCGTGGCCAGGGTGAAGTCGTCCAGGGCGGCGAACGCGGCCCCGCCGGTCACCGTGGCGACGGCCACCCGGGCCTCCTCGGGGGCGAGCCTGAGCGTCCAGCGGCGGCCCGACTCGACGGCCCGGTCCCGCAGCGCGGCGACCTCCGGGACGTCCAGCGGCGGTTTCTCCCGCCACACCAGCTCGACCCGCACCTCGCCCGCGACCTGTTCCTTGAGCCCGCCAGGGGTGTCGCAGGCGATGACCTTGCCCTGGTCGAGGACGGCGACCCGGTCGAGGACGGTCTCGGCCTCGATGACGTTGTGGGTGACGAGCAGCACGGTGGACCCGCGCTCGGCCCGGCGCCGGTCGACGGCGGACCACACGGCCCGGCGCGCGACCGGGTCCATCCCGGTGGTCGGCTCGTCGAGCACCAGCAGCGGCCGCTCCCCGACCAGCGCGGCGGCCACACACGCCAGCCGCCGCTGCCCACCGGACAGCTTCTTCAGCGGCCTGCCGGCAATGGCCGTAAGCCCCAACTCGTCCAGTACGGCATCCCGCTCGGCCCGTGCCTCGCGCAGGTCCAGACCGCGCAGCCGGGCGGTCGTCTCGGCGGCCAGCGACACGGTCAGCTCGTCGAGCGCGGAGGACTCCTGGCCGAGGTAGGCGAGGATCCGCGCGGCCCGCTCGGGGTGGCGGACGATGTCGTGCCCGAGGATCTCGACGCTGCCGGCGTCGGGCCGCATGAGCCCGGTGAGCTGGCGTACGAGGGTGGACTTGCCGGCGCCGTTCGGCCCGAGCAGTCCGAAGATCTCGCCGCGGCGGATGTCGAGGGTCACGTCGTCGGTGGCCCGCACCTCGGGGGTTCCCGGCGCACCGCGTCGGCCGCGCACCGCCGGATAGGTCTTGCTGAGCCCGCGCATCGAACACACGACGTCACCACCGTGTCGAAGTGCCTGTCCCGCGCGCGTACTCACGGGACGAGACTACGGGGTCCGGGAGCCCCGCCCGCTCGCGGGTCGGTCGAGAACGGCACAATCGTCGGTAAAGCCGTCCCGCCGCGAGGCCGCCCGGCCGCCTCCGCTCACTCCCCGGCGGGGGCGTGCTCCGCGGCCGTCCGTACGTCGATCTCGCGCCAGAAGCCGGCCCGGATCGCGTACCGGTCGTGCTCGTCGATCTGGTCGTCCTTGTGGGCGAGGAGCCCGAACCGGGCGGCGTAGCGCAGCAGTTCACCGTCGATGCGGTGCGGGACGCGCGGGTACATCCCGGACAGTTTCTGCAGGTTGCCGCCCTGGTCGCCGAGGCGGCCCATCCAGCGGCGGGCGAAGACCTGCCCCACCTCGAAGGGGTCGCCGCCGACCGTGGTGATGTCCTCCTCGCGGTCGGCCCAGCGCTGCTCGGCGGTGGTCAGCTGCGCCAGCGTCGGCATCGAGGCGACGTCGGGCGACTCGGCGGCCCCGCCCGGCCGGTCGACCCACCCTTTGTCTGAGGACCAGCGCAGGGTCGCGCTCGCGGGCTGCGGCGCGGGGACCGCCGTGCCCGGGGCCTTCAGGCTCGCCAGGTCCTTCGGGGTGGGCACGCCCTTGGCCGCGGGCACCCGCTCCTGCGTACCGTTCGGCGAACCGGCCTCGGCCGCCGCGTGCTCGCCCTCCTCGACCGGCCGTTCGCGCGCGGCCGGCGCGGACTCGGGCAGCGGCGCGGACAGGATCGCGGCGATCTCCGGCCGCGGCACGGGCGGCGGCGCACACACCCCACCGAGATCCTTCGCGCGTACGGCCTTGGTGATCCAGGTCCGGTCGAGCACCCGCCGCTCGTCGGCCTCGGCGACCAGGTCCTCGGACTGGTTGTAGTCCCCGTCGGCCGCCTGCACGGCCCACAGGTGTACGGCGACGCCGTGCTCCTTGGCGGCCATCATGCCCGGCAGCAGGTCGCCGTCCCCGGTGACGAGCACGACGTCGGAGCAGGCGCGGTTGCGGGCCAGCTCGGTCAGTTCGGCGTGCATGGCGGCGTCGACGCCCTTCTGTGCCCAGCGGCCGTCGCTGCGGGTCAGGGCGCCGAGGCGGACGGTCACGCGGGGCATCACGCGCAGCCTGCGGTGCTCGGGCTGGGGGACGCGGTCGGGGGCGCCGTCGAACCAGTAGATGCGCAGCAGCGGGCGTTCCGTGTCGGACTCGGCGCGCTCGCGCAGTCCCTGGATGAGGGCGGCGTGATCGACGGTGATCCGGGAACGCGAGGGCTCTCCGGCGAGGAGACTGGCCGCCGCTCCCAGCAGATACCCGGCGTCCACCAGGACGATGCAGCGGTCCACGCGACTCACCCTCTTCCCGGTCGGTTCACTTCGGGCTTGCTTCGAGTCTGCCCGACCGCACTGGGGTTAACGGCCCGAACTCGATCTTCGGCGTGGCGTTTCGGGGCTTCTCTCTCGCATCAACCATGTCACACACGGTAATTATCCGAAATGCGTTCTTCGTCAGCCTATGTGAATCTGGTCGCGGCCCTGGCCCCTAGATCCCCCTCAGGAGGCAGATCACCATGGCCAAGAACAAGCACCGTGACCGTAAGCAGCCGCAGTCCGAGCGCGCCCAGGAGCAGGCCACGTCGTCCTCGATGGAGGCACAGGCCGAACAGCGCATATCCCAGGCGACACCGAGCGACATGGCCCGCAAGGGCAAGCAGAAACGCTTCGGCCACAACTGAGGCCTGTTTCAAGGGTTGTTGAACGCCTGAGGGGCGCATCCGTCGACGGATGCGCCCCTCAGCCACGTCTGTTGCCCGGTGGTCAGCCGGCCAGGCAGGCCGGGCCGAGCAGCACCTTCAGGTCGCCGAACAGGGCCGGGTCGGGCTTCACCCGGTGCCGGTCCAGGCGCAGGATCGTGGTCTTGGTCGGGCCCTGGAGCTTGATGCGGACCTCGCTGTCTCCCCGGTGGTGGCTGAGGATCTCACCGAGCCTGCTGACCATGGGAGGAGTGACCCTGGTCGCCGGGATGGTGAGGATCACGGGCGCGTTGGTGCCCGCGTTCGACACGTCCGGGACCTGCATCTCCATCGCGACCAGCCGGGGCACGTCCTCGCGCTTGTCGAGGCGGCCCTTGACGAACACGATGGTGTCCTCGACGAGTTGGGTCGAGATGAGCTGGTAGGTCGCCGGGAAGAACATGCACTCGATGGAGCCCGCGAGGTCCTCGACGGTGGCGATCGCCCAGGCGTTGCCCTGCTTGGTCATCTTGCGCTGGAGGCCAGAGATGATGCCGCCGATGGTGACGACCGCGCCGTCCGCGTGCTCACCTCCGGTGAGCTGGGCGATGCCCGCGTCGGCCTTGTCGGACAGCACGTGCTCCAGGCCGAACAGCGGGTGGTCGGAGACGTAGAGACCGAGCATCTCCCGCTCCTGGGCGAGGAGATACGTCTTCTCCCACTCGTCGGTGGTGAACTCCACGTCGAGCCCGAAGCCGGGCTCGCTGGTGTCCTCCTCGCCCATGCCCCCGAAGAGGTCGAACTGCCCCTCGGCCTCCTTGCGCTTGACCGCCACCACGTTGTCGATCATCGGCTCGAAGTGCGCGGTGAGGCCCTTGCGGGTGTGCCCGAGGGTGTCGAACGCCCCTGCCTTGATGAGGGATTCGGTGGTGCGCTTGTTGCAGGCGGCGGCCTCGACCTTGTCCAGGTAGTCGGGGAAGGAGCCGTACTTCCCCTTCGCCTTGCGGGACCTGATGATCGAGTCGACGACGTTCGTGCCGACGTTGCGCACGGCCTCCAGCCCGAAGAGGATCACATCGTCGCCCTGGGCGGCGAAGTTGTGCACCGACTCGTTGACGTTCGGCGGGAGCACCTTGATCTTCATGCGCCGGCACTCGTTCAGGTAGATCGCGGACTTGTCCTTGTCGTCCTTGACCGAGGTGAGCAGCGCCGCCATGTACTCGGCCGGGTAGTTGGCCTTCAGGTAGGCGGTCCAGTACGAGACCAGGCCGTACGCGGCGGAGTGCGCCTTGTTGAACGCGTAGCCGGCGAAGGGGACCAGGACGTCCCACAGGGCCTGGATCGCCTCGTCGCTGTAGCCGTTCTTCCGGGCTCCCGCCTGGTAGATGGTGAAGTTCTTCGCCAGTTCCTCGGGCTTCTTCTTGCCCATCACGCGGCGCAGGATGTCGGCCTCGCCGAGCGAGTAACCGGCGACGATCTGCGCGGCCTTCTGCACCTGCTCCTGGTACACGATCAGGCCGTAGGTGACCGCCAGGACCTCCTCGAGGGGCTCCTCCAGCTCCTTGTGGATCGGCGTGATCTCCTGGCGCTTGTTCTTGCGCTCGGCGTAGTTGATGTGCGAGTTCATGCCCATCGGGCCGGGCCGGTACAGGGCCGAGACGGCGGAGATGTCCTCGAAGTTGTCGGGCTGCATCTGGCGCAGCAGCGAACGCATCGGGCCGCCGTCGAACTGGAACACGCCCAACGTGTCGCCGCGGCACAGCAGTTCGTACGTCTTGGGATCGTCCAGCGGGAGGGCGAGCATCTCCAGGTCGATGCCCTTGTTGGACTTCACCATCTTCACGGCGTCGTCCATGATCGTGAGGTTGCGCAGCCCCAGGAAGTCCATCTTGATCAGGCCGAGGGACTCGCACTGCGGGTAGTCCCACTGCGTGATCGTCACGCCGTCCGTGTGCCGCACCCAGATCGGGGCGTGGTCGACGATGGGCTCGCTGGACATGATGACGCCGGCGGCGTGCACGCCCATCTGCCGGACCAGGCCCTCGACGCCCTTGGCGGTGTCGATGACCTTCTTGACGTCCGGCTCGTTCTCGTACATCCCGCGGATCTCGCCCGCCTCGCCGTAGCGCGGGTGCTTGGGGTCGGTGATGCCGGAGAGGTCGATGCCCTTGCCGAGGACGTCGGCGGGCATCGCCTTGGTGAGGCGGTCGCCCATCGCGTACGGGTAGCCCAGCACGCGCGCGGAGTCCTTGATCGCGTTCTTGGCCTTGATCTTGCCGTAGGTGCCGATCATGGCGACCTTGTCGGCGCCGTACTTCTCGGTCACGTACCGGATGACCTCGACGCGCCGACGCTCGTCGAAGTCGATGTCGACATCGGGCATGGAGACGCGCTCGGGGTTGAGGAACCGCTCGAAGATCAGGCCGTGCGGGATCGGGTCGAGGTCGGTGATGCCCAGGGCGTACGCGACGATCGAACCGGCCGCGGAGCCTCGGCCGGGGCCGACCGCGATGCCGTTGTTCTTGGCCCACATGATGAAGTCGGCGACGACAAGGAAGTAGCCCGGGAAGCCCATCTGGATGATGACGTCCAGCTCGTAGTCGACCTGCTTCTGGCGGTCGTCGGGGACGCCGCCCGGGAAGCGGCGCTCCATGCCCAGGCGCACCTCCTCCTTGAACCAGGTGACCTCGGTGTAGCCGTCCGGGATGTCGAACTTCGGCATGAGGTTCTTGGCCTCGAACATGCCGGTGGTGTCAATCTGTTCGGCGACCAGGAGGGTGTTGCGGCAGCCTTCCTGCCAGGCGTCCGAGGAGTCCACGGCGTACATCTCGTCGGTGGACTTCAGGTAGTAGCCGGTGCCGTCGAAGCGGAAGCGGTCCGGGTCGGAGAGGTTCTTGCCGGTCTGGATGCAGAGCAGGGCGTCGTGCGCCACGGACTCGTGCGCGTACGTGTAGTGCGAGTCGTTCGTCACCAGGGGCGGGATGCCGAGCTTCTTGCCGATGTCCAACAGGCCGTCGCGGACCCGGCGTTCGATCTCGATGCCGTGGTCCATCAGCTCCAGGAAGTAGCGGTCCTTGCCGAAGATGTCCTGGTACTCGGCGGCTGCCTTCAGGGCCTCCTCGGGCTGGCCCAGGCGCAGCCGGGTCTGGAGCTCGCCGGAGGGGCAGCCGGTGGAGGCGATGAGCCCCTCGGACCACTGGGAGATGGTCTCCTTGTCCATGCGCGGCCACTTCTGGAGCCAGCCCTCGGCGTACGCGTCCGAGGAGAGCTTGAAGAGGTTGTGCAGGCCCGTCTTGTTCGCCGCCCAGATCGTCTTGTGGGTGTAACCACCGGAACCGGACACGTCGTCGCGCTTCTGGTGCGGCTGTCCCCACTGGATCTTGCGCTTGTTGCGCCGCGACTCCGGGGCGACGTACGCCTCGATGCCAATGATCGGCGTGACGCCCGCCTTCGTCGCCGAGTGGAAGAAGTCGTAGGCCCCGTGCAGGTTGCCGTGGTCGGACATCGCGATATGGGTCATGCCCATCTCGTTGCACGCGTTGAACATGTCCTTCAGCCGCGCGGCACCGTCCAGGAGCGAGTACTGGGTGTGGACATGCAGGTGCGTGAACGGCGGCTTTGACACGGCTTGGCCTCCAGGGACGGCAGGGGAAACGATCGACAAAGGGCAACGGACGGTCTGGGGGGACAAGACCGAATCCTATGCCTCGGGACTGACACAGGGCGGGCACTCCCACGTACCTTCGAGCGTTGGAAGGTGACGACAGACCCGTCACATGTCACGCACCACCCGTACCAGGAGGCACAGAGCGATGTCGGTTCCGCAGCTCAACGACGAGCACCGCGGCGAGGAGATCCTTGCCGTCTTCGACACCGCCTTCGGCGAGCTCCTGGCCGCCGACCCGGCTGCGTTCCGCGTGAAGTTCCGGAAGATGGCGGCCTCCGCCTTCGCCTTCTACCGGGGCACGGCGGCGCTCTTCTACCACGACCTCACTGCAAATAATCAGTTTGGCTCGAAGCGTGGCGGCCCGTACCTGGACGACCGCACCTCGCGCGTGTGGATCCACGGCGACCTGCACGCCGAGAACTTCGGCACGTACATGGACTCGAACGGCCGGCTGGTCTTCAACGTCAACGACTTCGACGAGGCCTACGTCGGCCCGTTCACCTGGGACCTCAAGCGCTTCGCCGCCTCCGTGGCGCTGATCGGGTACGCGAAGGCGCTCAGCGACGAGCAGATCACCGAGCTGGTGCAGGTGTACGCGGGCGCGTACCGCGAGCGGGTGCACGCGCTGGCGACCGGCGCGAAGAGCGACGAGGTGCCGCCGTTCACGCTGGACACGGCCGACGGCCCGCTGCTGGGCGCGCTGCGCACGGCCCGCTCGCTGACCCGCTTCGAGCTGCTGGACTCGATGACGGAGATCCGGGACTTCGAGCGCCGCTTCGCCTCGGGCGGCGGCTCCATCGAGCTGGACGCGGCCACCCGTTACAAGGTGCTGGCCGCCTTCGACGGCTACCTGGAGACGCTCCCCGAGTCCTCCCTGGACCGCCCGGACTCCTACCGTGTGAAGGACGTCGTCGGCCGCCGCGGCATCGGCATCGGCTCGGCCGGGCTCCCGTCGTACAACATCCTTCTGGAGGGCAACAGCGACGCCCTGGAGAACGATGTGGTGATCTACATCAAGCAGGCCCAGACGCCGGCCGTCTCCCGGCACATCACGGACCCGGCGATCCGGGACTACTTCCAGCACGAGGGCCACCGCACGGTGATCTCCCAGCGCGCCCTCCAGGCGCACGCCGACCCCTGGCTGGGCTGGACCGAGCTGGGCGGCACGGGTCAGCTGGTCGCCGAGGTCTCCCCGTACGCGGTGGACCTGGACTGGAGCGACATCGACGACCCGGAGGAGATCGCCGCCGTCGTCGCCGACCTCGGGCGGGCCACGGCCACGATGCACGCGGCGGCCGACGACCAGTCCGGCGAGTCCCTGGTGCCCTTCTCCACCGAGCGGGCCATCGACGCGGCGATCGCGGCCGACGAGGACGGCTTCGCGGGCGTGCTCGTCGACTTCGCGCACAGCTACGGCGCACGCGCGCGTGCCGACCACCAGACCTTCGTCGACCTGTTCCGCAACGGCCGGATTCCGGGTCTGTAACCATCCGTACGCTCACAGGAACCCTTTAGCGGTGCCTTACCGGAGCACATGACAGACTCACCTCCGCTATGGACATATCCGGGATCCAGCTCAGGGCCGTACGCGCGGCGCTGTTCACGGCACTGGTCGTGACGCTCAGCGCCGCGTCGCACGTGCTGCTGTCCCGGACCCCGCTCCCGCTCGGCACGGTGGCGGCGATCGCCGCCACCGTGTTCGTGCTCGCGTACGCGCTGGCGGGCCGCGAGCGCGGCTTCGGGAAGATCGCCGCACTGCTGATCCCACTGGAACTGGCCGCCGACACGGTGTTCACCACCGGCCAGCACGCCTGCTACGGCAGGGCGGGCGGCCCGGTCGCCGGACCGCTGCGCTCGGTCGGCCTGGACGTGCTGTGCAGCGGCGGCAGCGTAGGCACCTCGCTGGCCCGGATGACCGACGATCCCCATCAGGCGGCGGCGCTGCTCACGCACACCGACGCCACCGCCGCCTGGCTGCTGCTCGGCGCGCACATCGGCGTCGGGCTGCTGGCCGCCGCCTATCTGCGCCGCGGCGAGCGCGCGCTGTCCGAACTGCTGCGCGCGGCGACGGCGGTGGGCTTCCGCCCGCTGCTCCTGGCCGTCGCCGCGGTGACCGGCCGGCGCACCTCCCCGGTCCGCCGGCTGCCCCGCGCCACGCACCGCACGGCCACCGCCCGTGAGCGGCTGCTGGTGCACTCCCTGGGACGGCGTGGACCGCCGTGCTCGCTCCTCCTCGCGGTCTGAACGACACCGCACGCACCGAGCACCCGAGCATCCCCGAGCAGTCCCCCCATACGTATTCCGCGCACATCCTGTGCGCGTCCCTGATGGAGATCACCACCATGAGCAAGCGGAACAGCGCGGCGGCCAAGACGCAGGCCCGTGAGCGGCTGCGCGCCGAGCGCGAGCGCCAGGCCAAGCGCGCCAAGGTCAAGCGGCAACTCATAGTCGCCGGTTCGGTCGTCGGCGTCCTCGCGATAGCCGGCGGCATCGGCTACGCGGTCGTGCAGGGCAACAAGCCCGGCTACTGGGAGGCGGCGAAGGACGACAAGCTCGTCAAGCCGGCCAACACCACCGGCACCAACGGCACGACCGTCGTCCTCGGCAAGAGCACCGCCAAGAAGACCCTCGTCATGTACGAGGACCCGCGCTGCCCGATCTGCGCCCAGTTCGAGCAGACCGTCGGCTCGACCGTGAAGAGCGACTGGGACGCCGGCAAGTTCAAGATCCAGTACGTCGGTGCCACGTTCATCGACAACAAGGACAACGGCGAGGGCTCCAAGAACGCGCTGAGCGCCATGGGTGCCGCGCTGAACGTCAGCCCCGAGGCGTTCCTCGAGTACAAGACCGCGCTGTACTCGACGAAGTACCACCCGGACGAGTCGACCGACAAGTTCAAGGACGACAGCTACCTCATCAAGGTCGCCGACACGGTCCCCGCCCTGAAGGGCAACACGAAGTTCCAGACCGCCGTGAAGAACGGCACCTACGACAAGTGGGCGCTGGACATGTCCGCCACCTTCGACAAGAGCGGGGTGACCGGCACCCCGACCCTGAAGATGGACGGCAAGACGCTGACCGGCTCCGACGGCACGAACGCGCCGATGACGGTGGCCGACTTCACCACGGCGATCACGGCGGCCCTCAAGGCCTGAGCCTTGTTGTAAGACGCTGTTGCAAGACGCGCAGCCGAAGAGCGGGCGAACTTTTACGAGTTCGCCCGCTCTCGTTAATACTGATCAGTAACCTGTTCGCTCGTGACCAGTCGATACAGAGCAACCGAGAGCGTCAACTCGCCCTCCCCGCGCCGCCGTACGGTCGTCAAGGCCGCGGCCGCCACCGCCGTTCTGGCCGGCCCGCTCATCGCCGCGCTGCCCGCCGGGGCCGCCACCGAGACCCCGGCCTTCCTGCACGGGGTCGCCTCCGGGGACCCGCTGCCGGACGGCGTCCTGCTGTGGACCCGGGTGACCCCCACCGCCGAGGCGGTCCCGGGTTCGGGGCTCGGCCCGGACACCGAGGTGAGCTGGACCGTCGCCACCGACAAGGCGTTCACGAACATCGTCTCCAGGGGCTCGCTCACCGCGACCGCCGCCTCCGACCACACCGTCAAGGCCGACATCCGCGGCCTGTCCCCGGCCACCGACTACTTCTTCCGCTTCGCGGCCGGCGGCACCGACTCCCCGGCGGCGCGCACCCGCACCGCGCCGGCGGCGGACGCCACCGTCTCCGGCCTCCGCTTCGGCGTCGTCACCTGCGCCAACTGGGAGGCCGGCTACTTCTCCTCGTACCGCCATCTCGCGGCGCGCGGCGACCTGGACGCCTGGCTGCACCTGGGCGACTACATCTACGAGTACAAGTCCGGCGAGTACGGGACGCGCGGCACGGTCGTACGGCCGCACGCACCCCTGAACGAGATCATCACGCTCGCCGACTACCGCACCCGGCACGGCAAGTACAAGACCGACCCCGACCTCCAGGCGCTGCACGCCAAGGCGCCGGTCGTCGCTATCTGGGACGACCACGAGTTCGCGGACAACGCCTGGTCGGGCGGCGCGGTCAACCACACCGAGGGCGCGGAGGGCACCTGGACGGCCCGCCAAGCGGCCGCGAAACAGGCGTACTTCGAGTGGATGCCGGTCCGCCCGGCGATCGAGGGCACCACCTACCGCCGCCTCCGCTTCGGCAAACTGGCCGACCTCTCCCTCCTCGACCTGCGCTCCTTCCGTTCGCAGCAGGCGAGTTCGGGCAGCGGCTCGGTCGACGACCCGGACCGTACGATCACGGGACGCGCCCAACTCGACTGGCTGAAGGCCGGGTTGAAGGCCTCGGACACCAAGTGGCGGCTGGTCGGCAACTCGGTGATGATCGCGCCGTTCGTCATCGGCTCACTCACCGCCGACCTGCTCAAACCGCTGGCGAAACTGCTGGACCTGCCGCAGGACGGCATCGGCCTCAACACCGACCAGTGGGACGGCTACACCGACGACCGGCGCGAACTCCTCGCCCATCTGCGCTCGAACGCGATCGGCAACACGGTCTTCCTCACCGGCGACATCCACATGTCCTGGGCCAACGACGTGCCCGTGGACGCCGGTACGTACCCGCTGTCGGCGTCCGCGGCGACGGAGTTCGTGATCACCTCGGTGACCTCCGACAACCTCGACGACATAGTCAAGGTGCCCGAGGGCACGGTCTCCGCGCTGGCCGCGCCGATCATCCAGCTCGCCAACCGGCACGTCCACTGGGTCGACACCGACCGCCACGGCTACGGCGTCCTCGACATCACGGCCGACCGGGCGCAGATGGACTACTACGTCCTGTCCGACCGCACCTCGCCCACCGCGACCTCGTCCTGGGAGCGGTCGTACCGCACGCGCAGCGGCACGCAGAAGGTGGAACGGACGTACGACCCGGTGTAGGTCTCTAGAGGGTCTCCAGGAAGCCGAGCGCCACCCGCCAGGTGGCCTCGGCGGCCTCCTCGTCGTAGTCCGGGAGGTCGGGGTCGGTGTACAGGTGGCCGGCTCCGGCGTACCGGTAGATCTCCACATCCGCGCCCGCCCTGCCCATCTGGAGATACCAGGAACTGAGCCAGTCGTCCGTCTCGAACTGGTCCGGCTCGGCGACATGGAGCTGGACCGGGAGAGCGTCGACGGAGGCGTTGGCCGCGATGTCCGAGGTGCCGTGCAGGAGCAGCAGCCCGAGGGCCTTCTCGTCGCCGAGGGCGAGGGTCTGGGCGACGGAGGCACCGAGCGAGAACCCGGCGTAGACGAGCCCGCGCTCGGAGTAGGGGGCGGCGGCCAGCACGGCCCGCTTCAGCAGCTCCTCCTTGCCGATCTTCTCGTTCAGGGCCCGGCCGTCCTCGACCGTGTCGAACGTATGCCCCTCGAAGAGGTCCGGCGTCCACACCTCGTGGCCCGCGGCGCGCAGCCGGTCGGCGGCGTCGCGGACCGCCGGCCGGAGTCCGTATATCGAGTGGAAGAGCATGATGTTCATGAAGCCATCGTGCCAGTACGGTCGGACACATGGAGAACGTACTGCGCCCGCTGATCGTCATCGGCGGCTCCGTCGTCCTCACGCTGCTCATCGGCTGGGTCACCGACCTGCTGCTGCGCAAGGCGGACGCCCGCCACGACGACACCACGCTGTGGGGCCTGCTGCGCCGAGGCCGTGTCCCCTACCAGCTACTGCTCTGCGCGGCCTTCCTCAGAGGCTCCTACGACCAGGCGCAACTCCTTGAGGAACACCGGATCGGCATCGGCCAGACCCTGACCCTGGTACTGATCGGCGCGACCGCCTGGCTGATGATCCGGGTCGCCGCCGCGATCGTGGAGTCGTCGTACTCCCGCTACGCCCGCGCCTCCCGCGACGCGGCCCGGGTCCGCCGGGTGCGGACCCAGGTGACGCTGATCACGCGGGTGGTGGCGGCGATCGTCGGCGTGGTGGCGGTCGCGGCGATGCTGCTGACGTTCCCCGCGATGCGCGCGGCCGGTGCCTCGCTGCTGGCGTCGGCGGGTGTCCTCGGCATCGTCGCCGGTGTGGCCGCGCAGTCGACGCTCGCGAACCTCTTCGCGGGTCTTCAGATCGCCTTCGGTGACATGGTCCGCATCGGCGACACGGTCGTCGTGGACGGCGAGTGGGGCACGATCGAGGAGATCACCCTGACCTTCCTCACGGTACGGACCTGGGACGAGCGCCGGATCACCATGCCGGTGTCGTACTTCACGTCCAAGCCGTTCGAGAACTGGTCGCGCGGCACCCCGCAGATGACCGGCATCGTCTACTTCCAGGTCGACCACTCGGCCCCGGTCGACGCGATGCGCGAGCAGCTCCGCGAGATCCTGCGGGCCTGCCCGGCCTGGGACGGCCGCAGCTACGGCCTCGTCGTCACCGACACCACCCCCAACACCATGGAGGTCCGGGCCCTGGTCACGGCGAAGGACGCGGACGACATCTGGACGGTACGGGTCACCGTCCGCGAACAGATGATCCGCTGGCTGTACGTGGAACACCCGTACGCCCTCCCCCGCGTCAACACGGCCGACGCGGCCCCGATCCCGGGCGAGGACACATCACCCAACGGAAGCGCGGGGCGAACGGCGCATGAGCCGCCCGGGGGGGGGACCGCGGCTGACGGATGAGGAGCGGACGGCCGACGCCGGGCGGCAGCGGCAGGCAGTAAGCGACGGACCGTCGCTGCCAGGCCCCGGGACGACTCCGGAGCCCAACGGGCATGCTGAGCACCGACGTTGACCTGGCCAAGCCACCCGGTCCCCGCAACGGGGCTTCGCCGGCGACGCCTTCGCCTTCAGGGACGCGGGGCTGCATTCACCAACGGCTCCGCCGCGAGGCGCGACCAGCCGAGACGACACCACGGCCGACCAGCCACCTCAACGGCCCCGCCTTCCAGGGACGCGGAGCTGCATCCATCAGCAGCTCCACCGCAGGAGACGACCAACCGAGACGACACCACGGCCGACCGACCACGGGCCCCGCCGCCTCAACGCACCTCCGCCGCCAACACCCCCGCCGTCCAGGGACGCGGGGCTGCCTTCATCAGCGACTCCGCCACAGCG
>NZ_JAENRY010000018.1 GCF_016612545.1 Streptomyces sp. MBT65
CGGCGCGCGAGCGCGTTGTCCTCGTACGCGGGCGGGCGGATCGCTCTGCGGCGGACCACCGCGTCCGACCCCTGCGTGGTCGCCGAGTTCTGGGTTTCGCCGGTGAGAAGTGCGGAAGTGCGGGGGCTAGACCAGCCCCGCGTAATGGACGGTCAGGGCGATCTGGACCCGGTTGGTGTGGTCCAGCTTGGTGAGGATGTGCGAGACGTGGGCCTTGACGGTGGCCATGCTCATGTACAGCTCGGCCGCGATCTCCGCGTTGGTCTTGCCCTGGCCCACGGCCACGGCGACCTCCCGTTCCCGTTCGCCCAGCCGGTCCAGTCGGACGCGGGCCTCGGCGGACTCCGGTCGGCGCGGGCCGGTGCCGTCGCCGTTCCGGCTGCCGGCCGGCCGGATCTGCGCGCTGCCGGACGGTGCCGGTGCTCGGTTCCAGCAGCCCGGCGGCCAGCGACAGCAAGGTCGTCTTGCCGGCGCCGTTCGGGCCGACCAGCGCGCAGATCCGGCCGGCCGGCAGCCGGAACGGCGACGNCGGCCATGGGTTCGTCGAGCAGCAGCAGCCGGGGCCGTTTGCCCAGGGCCAGCGCACCCGGGTGGCCTTCGCGCTGGCCCTGGGCAAACGGCCCCGGCTGCTGCTGCTCGACGAACCCATGGCCGATCTCGACCCGCTGGTCCGGCGCGAGCTGACGGACCTGCTGCCGGCCGAGGCCGACCGGCACGGTTCGACCGTCGTGATCTCCTCCCACCTGGTCGCCGAACTGGAGGGAGCCTGCGATTTCCTGGTGCTGATCGACGGTGGCACGGTCAGGCTCGCCGGCGACGTGGCCGAACTCATCGGCGCGCACCGGACCGTCTCCGCCCCCGACGAGCAGGCGGACCGGCTGGTGAGACTGCCCGGCCAGACGACGGTCGAGCCCCGCAGCGCGGCCGGCCGCACCACGGCACTGATCCGCCCGAGGGGCCCGCTCCCGGCGGAGCACGACCCCGCCCCGCCGAGCCTGGAGGAACTGCTCCTGGCCCATCTGCGAACAGCCGACACACCCCCGCTGATCACACCCGCGGCACGCGCCGGCGCACACCACGAGGTGACGGTATGAGCGGTTCCCCGACCACCGACACCCCCTCGCGTACGACGAGTTCGGGGCCGCGTCCACGTCTGAGACCGGTGCCGCGGCTGCGCGGGCTCACCTGGCTGGTCTGGCGGCAGAACCGGCTGGCGTTCTGGATCGGTATCGGCGCGGCGGTCGCCGTGGCGGCGTACGCGATCGTGCGCCACCAGGAGATGACGACCGCCATCGCACAGGGGCATCTCGACGCCTGTCGGGGCACCACCGTCCCGGCCGGGGACTGCTCCCACAAGCTCAACGCCTTCGCGCAGCGGTACCAGTTCCCGATGCGCCGCCCGCTCCAGGCCATGCCGGCGCTGCGTTGGTCTTCGGCCTCTTCCTCGGCGGTCCCCAACTGGCCCAGGAGTGGGAGTCCGGCACCTACCGGACCGTGTGCACGCAGTCCGTCACCCGGCTGCGCTGGTTCGCGGCCAAACTGCTCCTCCCGGTGACTCTGACGGTACTGATCAGCGGCACGATCGCCGCCGCGACGACCTGGTGGTGGCGGCCGGCGGGCTCCCTGCTGGGCGGCTGGTTCCCCTGGTGGCAGTGGTATCCGTACGACGGTGTCGGCCCCGTCGTGGTCGGTCTCTCGGTGCTGTCCCTGCTCATCGGCGTGACCGCGGGCCTGATCCTGCGCCGCACCGTCCTGGCGATGGGCGCGACCGTGGTGCTGAGCGCGGCCGCGATGTACCTGCTGGAGCAGGTCCGCGCCCATCTGCTGCCCACCACCCTCGCCACGGTCCAGCACACGACGGACTCGGCGGCCCCGTCGAACGCGTGGGTCCTCGCCGAGGGCGCGGTCGACGCGGCCGGCCGCAAGGTGTCCGATCCGCCGGGTTGCTACGCGGTCGACGACTACACGAAGTGCCTTGTCCGGCACGGCAGGACGGGCCGCTGGGCGGAGTTCCATCCGTCGTCCCACCTGTGGCCCTTGCAGTGGGCGGAGACGGGCCTGTGCCTGCTGGCGGCGGGGGCGCTGGCGGGGGTGTGCGTCGTGTGGATCCGCCGCCGCACGGTCTGAACCGTCACCCGATTCCCGATTCCCGGCTCCCGTCCCCGAACCACTGCCTGAAGAGCGCCCAGGTCACCGACTCCGGCGACGGCGGGTGAACCGGCCTCGCTTCATGAAAGTGTGAAGGCCGCCGCACCCGACCGGAGAGAGACGTGATGTCCCCAACCATTCGCAGGGCCGTGATTCCCGCCGCCGGGCTCGGCTCCCGGCTGCTGCCCCTGACGAAGGCGACGCCGAAGGAGATGCTGCCGGTCGGTGACAAGCCGGTCATCGAGCACACCGTCCGCGAGCTGGTGGACTCCGGCATCACCGACATCACCATCGTCGTCTCGGGCGGCAAGTCCCTGATCCAGGAGCACTTCCGCCCCAACCCCGCCCTCGTCGAGCAACTCCGCGAGGACGGCAAGACGGCCTACGCGGACGCCGTGGAGGAGGTCGCGGAGCTGGCCCGGCAGGGGCACATCACCTACCTCGACCAGTACGGTCCCTACGGCAACGGCACCCCCGTACTGAACGCGGCCCGTTCCTTCGGCGACGAGCCGGTGCTCGTGCTGTGGCCCGACGACGTCTTCGTGGCCGAGGTCCCGCGGGCCCAGCAGCTGATCCGCGCCTACGAGCAGACCGGCTGCCCGGTGCTGGCCCTCATGCCGATGGACCCCGTCGACTCCCAGCGCTACGGCGTGCCCGTGGTCAAGGAAGACCTCGGGGACGGTCAACTGCGCATCACCGGCCTGGTCGAGAAGCCCGAGCCCGCCGCCGCGCCCTCGGCGTACGCGGCGATCGGCGGCTATGTCGTCACGCCCGGGATCATCGACGAACTGCGCGAGCAGACCCGCCGCTGGTACGAGCTCAGGACCGGCGAGGTCTATCTGACCGACGCCATCAACGCCTACGCCGCCTCCCGCGCGGTGTACGGGCAGGTCATCCAGGGCCGCTGGTACGACACCGGCAACCCGGCCGACTACCTGGTCGCCCAGATGGCCTTCGCGCTCGCCCACCCGCAGTACGGCCCCATCGTGCGCGGCCTGGTCGCCGAACTCGACGTCGACCGTGCGGCCGCCGTTCACCGGGCGGGGACCGGCACCTGACCCGTCGCCCGTCGCGGCCGTACCGCCCGCAGCGCCGTGACCTGCGCCGCCGGGCCGCGCAGACGCTTGCGCGAACCGGGTCGGAACGAAGGCGGCACGCATGGGTATCGGGGACGGTACGGACTCCCTCGACGAGGCGACGGACGTGTTCATGGCGGCGCGTCCCCAGCTCTTCGGCATCGCCTACCGCGTGCTCGGCAGTGCCACGGAGGCCGAGGACGTGGTCCAGGACGCGTGGCTGCGGTGGCAGGGCACCGACCGTGACGTGGTCCGTGAGCCCAAGGCGTTCCTCGCCACCGTCACCGCCCGGCTGGCGCTCAATGTCGCCCAGTCCGCCAGGGTGCGCCGCGAGTCGTACATCGGACCCTGGCTGCCGGAGCCGGTCGACACACGCGCGGATCCGCAGTTGGGCGCCGAGCGGGCCGAGGCGCTCGACACGGCGGTGCTCCTCCTGCTGGAGCGGCTCAACCCGGTGGAGCGGGCCGCGTATGTGCTGCGGGAGGCCTTTGACTACCCGTACCAGCAGATCGCGGACATGCTGGAGACCAGCGAGACCAACACGCGCCAGTTGGTGAGCCGGGCGCGCCGACACCTCGCGTCGGAGCGCCACAAGCCCGTCGACGTCACCGAGCACCGACGGCTGATGGAGGTGTTCCTCACCGCCGCACAGACCGGTGATCTGGCCGTGCTCGAAGGCATCCTCGCCCAGGACGTGGTCAGCTACACCGACGGGAACGGACTGCGCGGGGCGTCCAGGATCCCGGTCGTCGGCCTGGTGCACGTCTCCCGCTACCTGGCCGCCTTCGCGCCGCGCTTCTGGCCGGGCAAGGAGATCCACTGGGTCGAGGCCAACGGCGGACCGGCCGCCCTCGTCACGGCCGAGGGGACACCGGTGCTGCTGCTCACCCTCGACATCTCGGAGCGCGGCATCGAGCGGGCCATGTGGGTCATGAACCCGGAGAAGCTGGCACCGTACGTGGCCTCCCTGGACGGCGGCGCCACGTCCTGAGCTGTCACAACGCACCGGAGGGGCCGGCTGTCGAACAGGAGGTGTCACAGACGGAGCCCGTGCCCGGTCTTCAGTGGTGCAGGCGCCAGCTGGTGCAGGCATCAGTGAAACCCGAAAGGAAATCCGTCATGAAGGTCGTAGTGATCGGTGGCACCGGGCTCATCGGCTCGAAGGTGGTCGCCGGGCTCGGGGAGCTCGGGCACGAGGCGGTCGCGGCGGCGCCCAGCACCGGCGTGAACACGCTGACGGGCGAGGGACTGGCCGAGGTCCTGGAGGGGGCGTCGGTGGTGGTCGACGTGTCGAACTCGCCCTCGTTCGAGGACCAGGCGGTCATGGACTTCTTCCGCGCCTCTACGACGAATCTGCTGAAGGCGGAGACCGAGGCGGGCGTCGCGCACCACGTGGCGCTGTCCGTGGTCGGCACCGAACGCCTCCTGGGGAGCGGGTACTTCCGCGCCAAGCAGGCCCAGGAAGACCTGATCAAGGCGTCCGGCAACCCCTACACCATCGTCCACGCCACCCAGTTCTTCGAGTTCGCGAAGGGACTCGCCGACGGGGTCACCGTGGGCGACACCGTGCACCTGCCCGACGCGAAGATCCAGCCCATCGTCTCCGACGACGTGGCCGCGGCCGTCGTCCGCGCCGCCGTTGGGGACCCGGTGGGCGGCGTGGTGGAGGTCGCCGGTCCCGAGGCGTTCCAGCTGGAGGAGTTCATCCGCATGGGACTCAGCGCGCAGGACGACCCCCGCAAGATCGTCACCGACCCCCAAGCGACGTACTGGGGCGCCGAGTTGGAGGAGGACACGCTCCTGCCGGGGCCGGGCGCGCAGATCGCCGGGACGCGGTTCGCCGACTGGCTTTCGCGGCAGAAGTAGGGATCAGTAAGTAGAGACCGTTCACTCCGGGTGGCCCTTTCCTTCGAAAGGGCCACCCGCGCTGTCTCATCCCTCGACGAACGTGACCGTCTCCGCGAGGGGAGCCCTGCCCGTACGGGGATGGTCGACCGTGACGTCCTCGTATCCGATCGACATGCCGCAGAAGAGCGTGAGTTCGTCCGGGGGCGACAGGATCTCCGTGACGCTCCCGCGGAACTTCGCCCAGGCCATCTGCGGGCAACTGTGCAGCCCTTCGGCGCGCAGCAACAGCATGACGGTCTGCAGGAACATGCCGGTGTCGGACCACTGGGCCGGGCCCAGATCGCGGTCGATGTAGCAGAACAGGGCGGTCGGCGCACCGAAGCAGTCCCAGTTCGCGGAGGCGGCCCGCTGGCGCGCCTCGATGTCCTCGCGCGGGATGCCGAGCGCGCCGTAGTGCTGCTCTCCGAAGGCGGAACGGCGCTCGCGGTAGGGCGACTTGAGCGTCGGCGGGTACTGCTCGTACTCCGGCTCGTCCCAGGGGTCGCCCGTGGCCAGGCGTTCGCCGGCGCGTTTCTTGATCTCGGCCAGCGGTTCGCCGCTCACCACGTACGCGCGCCACGGCTGGATGTTCGAGCCGGACGGCGCCCAGGCCGCGGCGGACAGCACGCGCTCCAGCACGTCCCTCGGGACCTCCCGGTCGGTGAACCCGCGTGCCGCGCGCCGGCTCATGACCGCCTCGTAGACGTCCAAGGCTGTTCCTCTCCTCATCTGTCGACAGGTGCTCAACTGCCCTTCTCCGCAACGGGTTTGGTCATCGCTGCAGTTCTTCGGCCGGTATTTCCTTGTGCTCGAACTCCCGCGCCGTCGGTTTGGTGATCTGCGCGTTCTCGCCGTAGAGGCGCTCGCTGAGCCGGGCGCGCAGATTCCGGGGGCCGGACTCGATCGGGCGGTACTGCTCGTGCTGGGTGAGCAGGTGCAACTGCTCCCGGTCGAGCGGCTCGTGGACCTCGACGAACTCTCCGTCGGGCAGGCGTTTGACGATGCCGGTCTCGCGTCCGTGCAGTACCTTTTCGCGGTCGGCGCGCTGAAGTCCCAGTGCCCATCGCCTGGTTACGGAGTACGCCGCGACGGGCACGACGAACAGACCGATGCGGACGGCCCATGTCACCGACTCGACCGACATATGGAGACGGACGGCGATGATGTCGTTCCCGGCGCCGATCAGGGCCACCGCGTAGAAACTGAGCCACGCGACGCCAAGTGCCGTGCGTACCGGGCGATTTCGGGGTCGGTCCAGCAGGTTCTGCTCGCGTGCGTCCCGGGTCACCCAGGACTCGATGAACGGATACACGCCGAGGGCGAGGAAGAAACCGACGCCCGCGCTCAGCGGGATCAGATTGTCGAGCGCGAGGGTGTGCCCCCAGAAGGTGATCTCCCAGCCCGGCATCACCCGCAGCAGTCCGTCCGCCACGCCCATGTACCAGTCGGGCTGCGAGCCCGCCGAGACCTGGTCGGCACGGTAAGGCCCGTATTGCCAGACGGGGTTGATCTGCGCGACCGCCGCGACGACGAGGACGGCGCCGGTCACCAGCAGGAAGTATCCGGCGGACTTGACGGCCCGTACCTTGGCGGACACACCCACGATGTTGGTGTTGGTGCGTCCGCGGCCCGGGTACTGGGTGTGCCCGTGGGCGAGCACCAGGGCCAGATGCGCGATCAGGAGTCCCACCATGAGGGCGGGGATGATCAGCACATGGATGGTGTTGAAGCGCGCCACCAGATCGTGGCCCGGGAACTCGCCGCCGAAGAGGAACATCGACACGTACGTCCCGACGATCGGGATGGACAGGATCGTTCCGTTCACGACGGCGAGGCCGGTGCCGGAGAGCAGGTCGTCCGGGAGGTCGTAACCCGTGAGTCCCGCGAACATGGCGAGGACCAACAGCAGGAATCCGAAGAGCCAGTTGACCTCGCGCGGCTTGCGGAAGGCGCCGGTGAAGAACACCCGCATCATGTGCGCGAGCAGGGAGGCCACGAAGATCAGCGCCGACCAGTGGTGGGCCTGCCGGATCAGCAGACCGCCGCGGACGTCGAAGGAGATGCGCAGGGTCGAGGCGAACGCCTCCGACATCAGCTGGCCGCGCAGCGGTGCGTAACTGCCGTCGTACCGCACCTCGTTCATCGACGGATGGAAGTAGAAGGTCAGATACACGCCCGTGACGACGAGGATGACGAAGCTGTAGAGGCAGATCTCCCCCAGCAGGAACGACCAGTGGTCCGGGAAGACCCGTCGCGTTCCGCCGCGGATCAGGCGGCGGACACCCAGACGTCCGTCGGCCCACTCGGCCACTCTCTCGCCCTTTGTCCGTACGGCCTGTTGGTCCCCTTCGAGATCCTGCATGGTCACCCCGTTCGACGGTCAAGGAAAAGCGCGGTGCTGCCTGTAAGGCGGTGCCGCCCTGCCTTTAAGACCGGGGGAGCGCCGCATGTGTGACATGCGGTCGCCGCGCCCCCGCACCGCAGTGGCACGACGGTGTGGTCGGTCACCATGCGGGCGACGTGTCGCTGCCCGTCGAGTCAGGTGGGCCTCCTCGTCCGGTCGGCGACCGGGCCCTGCGCGCGCCCGTTCGTGACGAAGGCGTCCCGCGGGTGCTGTACGGAGGCGAGGGAGACGAGGTCACGGCCGGTCAGGGCGGCCGTGAGCCAGACCGCCAGGACGCGGATCTTCCGCTCCCAGCTGGGCACCGCCAGCACGTGATAGCCCCGGTGCATCAGCCAGGCCGGGAAGCCCTTGATGACGATGCCCTTGTACTGGAAGATGCCCCGCCCCAGGCCCAGCGTCGCCACCACGCCCAGGCTGCTGTGGCGGTAGGTCCGCACGCGCCGCCCGCGCAGATCGGCCACGAGGTTCTTCGCGAGGAGCCTGCCCTGCCGTACGGCGTGCTGGGCGTTCGGTACCGTGCGGGCGCCCGGCAGGGGCGAGGCCAGGTCCGGGATGGTCGCGTCGTCCCCGGCCGCCCACACGTCCGGCACCGGTGCGCCGTCCGTGCCCACCCGCAGGTCGGGGCGGACCAGGAGCAGGCCGCGCTCGTCGACCGGCAGGTCGGTGTGGTTG
Organism: Streptomyces sp. MBT65; assembly: GCF_016612545.1. Classification (GTDB taxonomy): domain Bacteria; phylum Actinomycetota; class Actinomycetes; order Streptomycetales; family Streptomycetaceae; genus Streptomyces. Next base: position 8,188 of record NZ_JAENRY010000018.1, read on the forward strand.
TGCACGACCGGGTTCGAGGCGTTGCCCGCGGCCCAGACGATCAGGGTGGAGTCGTACTCCTGGCCGTCGGAGAGGACGACATGGCCGTCTTCGGCGGACAGCAGCTGTGTGTTGAGGTGGACGTGCGCGCCACGGCGTTCCAGATGGCGCACCACCCACGCGCCCGGCTTGTCGCTCACCTCGGGCAGGATGCGGCCGCGGGCCTCGACGAGGTGGAAGGAGAGGTCGTCCGGGGCCAGTTCGGGATAGGACCTGAGCATCGCGGCCGCCAGCGACAGCAGTTCGCCGAAGCCCTCGACGCCGGAGAACCCGCCTCCGACGAACGTGACGGTGAGCAGCTTGCGCCGCTCGGGGCCGGGCGGCAGCGACGCGGCCTGGTCGAACGCGGTCATCAGCCGGTCCCGGATCGCCACGGCCTCCTCCACGTGCTTGAGACCGATGGCCCGCTCCGCGAGGCCGGGGACGGGGAAGGTTCGGGTCACGGCACCGGCGGTGACCACGAGGATGTCGTAGCGCAGCTCATAGGCGTCTCCGCGCACCGGGCGGACGGTCACCGTACGGTCCGCGTCGCGGATCTCGGTCACGGTCCCCGCGATCAGCCGGGTACGGCCCAGATGGCGGCGCAGCGAGACGACGGCGTGCCGTGCCTCCACCGAACCGGCCGCCACCTCCGGCAGGAACGGCTGATAGGTCATGTACGGGCGCGGGTCGACGACGGTGACCCGCGCCTCGCCCGGACGCAGCTTCTTCTGCAGGCCCCACGCGGTGTAGAAGCCCGCGTAGCCGCCGCCGACGATCAGGATCTGTCGCATGACTCCCTCTGCTTCGTTGTCCGTCACCAGATGGACCGGGCAGAGTGGGCCGCTGTGACATCCCGGTCACAGCAGGTCGACGAGCCCCGCCGTGAACTCGGCCGTCGTCGCCGTGCCGCCGAGGTCCGGGGTGCGCAGCCGGGTCGTGGACAGCAGCGTGGCGATCGCGTCGGTGACGGCGCCGGCCGCCTCCGGGTGGCCGAGGTGGTCCAGCATCATCGCGGCGGACCAGATCGCGCCGAGCGGGTCGGCGATGCCGCGCCCGGCGATGTCGGGGGCCGAGCCGTGCACCGGCTCGAACATGGAGGGGAAGTCCCGCTCGGGGTTGAGGTTGGCGGCGGGCGCGATGCCGATGCCGCCGGCGATCGCCGCCGCCAGGTCGCTGAGGATGTCACCGAAGAGATTGGACGCCACGACGACGTCGAAGCGCCCGGGATCGAGCACGAACTTCGCGGCCAGCGCGTCGATGTGCTCCTGGTCCCACGCCACCCCCGGGTGCAGGGCGGCGCGCTCGGCGACGAGTTCGTCCCAGAAGGGCATCGTGTGCACGATCCCGTTGGACTTCGTCGCCGAGGTCAGCCGCCCGGACCGCCCGGCGGCCAGCTCGAAGGCGTAATCCACAACCCGGGTCACGCCCTTGCGCGTGAACACCGCCTCCTGCACGGCCGTCTCCTCCGGCAGCCCCCGGTACAGCCGCCCGCCGATCTCGCCGTACTCGCCCTCGACGTTCTCCCGTACGACGACGAAGTCCACCTCGCCCGGCCGGGCCTCGCGCAGCGGGCTGGGCACGCCGTCGAAGACACGGATCGGGCGCAGGTTCACGTACTGCTGGAAGCCGCGCCTGATGGGGATCAGCAGCCCCCACAGCGAGACATGGTCCGGGACCCCGGGGTAGCCGACCGCCCCGAGCAGGATCGCGTCGTGCCCGCGGATCAGGTCCAGCCCGTCCGCGGGCATCATCGAGCCCTCCGCGAGATACCGCTCGCAGGACCAGTCGAAGGTGTCGTAGGCGAACGCGATCCCGTGCCGGCCGGCAACGACGTCCAGCACCCGACGGGCCGCGGGCACGACCTCGGCGCCGATGCCGTCACCGGGGATCAGGGCGATGCGGTGCTTCTTGAAGGGAGACATGGCAGCGATTGCAGCAACGGTCCGTCCGCCCCGTCCAAGACCGACTGCCCATGTGCCTTATAGGCCGTGCTTATGAACAGTGCTTATGAGCAGTGCTTATGAAGGCGGTTCTACGGCGGTGTCGGCGTCCTCCGGCAGTGCCGTGCGCAGGAACGCGCGCGCCGCCGGGGTCGTCGTGCCGTGCCGGGCGACCAGGGTCACCCGCAGGGTCGTGCGCGGCTCCAGGTCCAGTACCCGGACGCCCGTCCGCAGGGCCGGCTCCCGCCAGGCGTCGGTGACCACGGCGAGGCCCGCGCCCGCGAGGACCAGCGGGAGGATCGCCACCCGGTGCTCGGTCTCGACCGCGAGGGTCACCGCCACGCCCTCGGCGATCAGGTCGTCGACGTACCGGCGCATCCCGGTGCCCTGCTGCCCGACGATCAGCCGGTGCCCGGCGAGGTCCTTCCGGTCCACCGCGGTCGTGCCCGGGGCGAAGGGGCCGTCCGGCGGCGCGAGCAGCACGAACCGCTGCTCCGGGAGCGGGTGGGTGCGGACCTCCGTGTCCGGGACCGGGTCCGGGGAGGCCAGCAGGCCCAGCTCCGTGACGCCGGTGCGCACCATCTCGATCACGTCCCGGGCGGTGAACGCGGCCCGTACGGTCACCGACACACCCGGATGGGCCCGGTGGAAGCGGCTGATCATCCCGGTGAGCGGGGCGAGGGCCTGGGACGGCATGGCCGCGATCCGCACCCGGCCGGTGCGCAGCCCGTGCACCGACTCGACGCTCGCCCGCGCCAGTTCGAGGCCGCGGACCGCCGCGCGGGCCGGTTCGATGAGCGCCGTACCGGCATCGGTGAGGACGACCCTGCGGCCGACGCGGTCGAAGAGGTCGCTGCCGAGGTCCCGTTCCAAGGCCCGGATCGCCTGGGAGAGCGAGGGCTGGGAGAGGTAGAGCGCGGTCGCCGCACGGTTGAAGCCGCCGTGGTCGACCACCGCGAGGAAGTACTCCAACTGCCGGACGTCCATGGTGCGTTGCGCCTTCCCTCACCCGTACGTGGAAGAACCGTCGATAGGCCACGCCTATCTGCATTGTCGGCCACGGGTCTTGGACGGGCCGCCCGGGCCCTGCTGGGATCGGACCATGAAGAGTCCGCTGCTCGCAGCCTTCGCCCGGCACACCGTCGACGCGGACGGTGTCCGTATCCACGTGCGGACGGCCGGGCAGGGACCACCGGTCCTGCTGCTGCACGGCTACCCCCAGACCCACGCCATCTGGCACCACATCGCCCCGCGCCTGGCCGAGACCCACACCGTGGTCCTCACCGACCTGCGCGGCTACGGCGACAGCGACAAGCCGCCGTCGGACGCCGGGCACACCCCGTACGCCAAGCGGGCCATGGCCCGTGACCAGCTGCTGGTCATGCGGGAGCTGGGCTTCGAGCGGTTCGCGGTGGCCGGGCACGACCGGGGCGGCCGGGTCGCCCACCGCCTGGCCCTCGACCGTCCGCGGGCGGTCTCCGCGCTGGCGGTCCTGGACATCGTGCCGACCCGGCACGCCTATCTGCACGCCGACGCCGACTTCGGGCGCGGCTACTACCACTGGTTCTTCCTGACGGCGGGGAACGGCATCCCCGAGCATCTGATCGGCGCCGACCCGGAGTTCTGGATCCGGGCCCGGATGGGCGCCCGCCACCACGGCGGCACCCCCTTCCACCCGGACGCGCAGGCCGAGTACGTGCGCTGCTTCTCCGACCCGGCCGCGATCCACGCCTCCTGCGAGGACTACCGCGCGGCCGGCTCCATCGACCTCGTCCACGACGAGGAGGACGCGACGGCCGGACGCCGACTCACCCAGCCGCTGCTCGCGCTCTGGGGCGAGCACAGCTTCGTCGGCCGCCACTACGACGTCCCGGCCGTCTGGTCCGGGTACGCCGACGACGTCACGGGTGCGGGGCTGCCCTGCGACCACTACGTCCCCGAGGAGGCACCGGAGGAGACCCTCGGCCACCTCCGGTCCTTCCTCGCGGCGCACGACACGCCCTGAACCCAGCTCCATCGTGATGGCCGATCCGGATCGCGGCGACCTACGGACACCGCGTCGCGGTGGCCCGTGCCGCGCGGATGGCGTCCATGCCGTCAACCGGCCGGGAAATAATGGCCGTTGTCCAGATCGGCGAGCAGGCCGGGCTGAGCGGGTTCCCAGCCGAGGGTCCGGCGGGTGACGAGGTTGGACGCCGGGTAGCTCTGCGTGACGATGTTCGCGAGGAACCCGAAGTAGCCCGGCACCATCAGCACGTCCGCCGGAACGCTCACGACGGGCAGGCCCAGGCGGCTGCCGATGGCCTCGGCGATCACGCGGAGCGGGACGGCCCCGTCCCCGACCGCGTGCCAGTACCTGCCGGCCGGCCCCTTCTCCAGCGCCAGGCGGAACAAGGAGGCGGCGTCGCGGGCGTGCACGGCGTTCCACAGGTTCGCGCCGTCGCCGGGGTAGCCGACGTAGCCCTTCTCCTTCGCGAGCGCGATCAGCTGTACGAGGAAGCCGGCGCGATCGGTCGTGCTGTGCGCGATGTTGGCGATCCGCACGACGGAGGACCGCACTCCCTGTTCGGCGAGGCCGACCACGGTGGTTTCCACGACGTTGCGAACCCGCAGGGTGCCCCTGTGCTCGTCGCCGCCGGGAAGGGCCGGGTCCTCCTCGGTGGCCGGCCGGCCCAGGTTCCCGGGCGAGCCTATGCTCCCGGCCGCGACCAGCGGCTTTCCGGTTCCCGCCAGTGCCTCGCCGTACGCGAGCATGATCGGGAGCTCCGCGGCGGCCACGGCGTCGATCCCGCCGGACGGAAGCAGGTCCTGCCGGTGCGCGACATGGATGACGCCGTCGGAGTCCGCGGCCGCCTCCTTGAGCCCGTCGAGATCCTCCAGGCCGCCGCGGCGCACCTTCGCGCCGAGCGCGGACACCGCCGCCGCGGCCGTGTCCGACCGGGCCAGACCGGTGACCTCGTGTCCGGCGGCGATGAGCTCGGGGATGATGTACGAACCGGAATGACCGGTCCCGCCGGTGACGAAAACGCGCACGCTACTGCTCCTTGTGAATGGTGTGGCGCGAGAAGTGGTGGTGGGGGTGCGGTGCGGTCAGCCGAGAAGGCTGACGCCGAGGGAGAAGTCGGTGTGCTTGACGGAGTGGGCGACGAGGCCCAGCTCCAGCAGGCCGGCGTTCTCCAGCGCCCGCGCCATGGCCAGCCGCCCGGTGTCCAACGGGCGCAGTCCCAGGCTCTCGACGAACGCCGACACGCGCGCCTTCGCCTCGGGGTCGTCGCCCGCGATGAACACGTCCAGGGGACGGCCCTCGGCCGAGCCGGCGGCCAGCACATGGGAGAACAGGGTGTTGAACGCCTTGACGACATGAGTGTCGGCGGGGGCGGCCTTGGCGATCTCCTCCGCGCCGGAGCTGCCGTCGGGGGTGACAAGGCCCGTGAGATCGGGGGCGACGGGGTTGGTGATGTCGACGATGATCTTGCCGCGCAGTGCGTCCCCGTACGCGCCGACCACCGCCGCCGCGCCGGCGTACGGCACGGCGAGGACCACGATGTCCCCGGCCGGGGCCGCGCCGGCCGTCCCGACAGTGGCGCCGTCGAGCGCGGCGGCCAGTTCCTCGGCCTTGGCCGGGTCGCGGCCGATGATCTCGACGGCGTTGCCGCCGGCGAGCGCCCGGCCGGCCAGGGCGCGGGCCATGTTTCCCAGGCCGACAATGCTGATGCCGCTCATTGGTGTTCCTGCTTTCTGAAGCTGAAGAGGACGCCATGACCACTCGTCGTTGTTGTCGGCGGTCATGTCGTCAATTCCGGCGAATTCCTGTGCTGAATTCCTGTGCCGAATTCTTGTGTCGAATTCGGTCCGGCCCTCTTGGGTACCTATTCAGGTTGCCATTGGTCCGAGTGGAAAGTCCAAGACCAATTTCGGCCCTGGTGATACCTTGGAGGCATCACCGGCCGGGAGGCGCCATGGATCTGGACCTGCGCAAACTGCGGTACTTCGTCGCCGTGGCCGACCGCTTGCACTTCGGCCGCGCCGCTGAGGAGCTGCATATCGCGCAGCCGGTGCTCAGCCGGCAGATCCGCGCGCTCGAGCAGGATCTCGGCGCCTCGCTGTTCACCAGGGATCGCCATGGCGTGGCGCTCACCGACGCGGGCCGGCAACTGCTGGCCGACGCCGGTCCGCTGCTCGCCTCCGCGCACGCGGTCCGCCGCCGGGCGTCCGTGGCCGCCCGCGGCAGTCGGCGGCTGACGGTCGGTTTCCGGGCCGGCATCCCGGTCGTCCCGGCGGCGCGGGCGTTCGAGGCCCGGCACCCGGACGTGATCGTGGACGTGCGGCGGATCGAAGGGGACGAGCAGGCCCCGATGCTGCTCGACGGCCGCATCGACGTCGGCTATGTGCGGCTGCCCATCGACGAGTCCGGCCTGCGCGTCACCCCGCTGTACACCGAGCCGCGGGTGGCGGTGCTGCCCGCCGGCCACCGGCTGGCCGGCAAGGAGGAGGTCACCGAGGCCGAGCTGGCCGGCGAACCGCTGGTCTGGCACGCCGACCCGAGCACGCAGCCCACCAGGCGCCCGCACCCCAACGCCGGATATGTGGTGCGCGGGGTGGACGAGACGCTGGAGCATGTCGCGGCCGGGCGGGGCATTTCGTTCCTGGCCCGTTCGGCGGCCGTTTTCTATTCCCATCCGGATGTCGTCTATGTGCCCATTCCGGATCTGGCTCCCGACCAGGTGTGCCTCGCGGCGGCGGAATCGCACACCTCGCCCGTGGTCGACGACTTCTTCAGCGCGGCTCAGGCGGCGGCCGAGATCACGGCGGAATGTGGGAACTATGAAATGTGGCAGCAGGGAATCGATGCCATTTCATAACACGGTTGAGCAGTCCGCTTTGCGATAGCGGCGCCGACAAAGTGGTGCGGCAGACAGTGCTGACGGCTCGCGGTCGCGGGGGAGGAGCGGCCGCGCCCCGGGTTGTCGAGGGACACCCCGGGAACGGGCGCTGTGCGGGGAGGAGGACCGACCGCACTCACCAGGAGGGCAGTCCCGGCGAGTGCCAGTGCGCGCGCTGACCGCCTACTCCGTGCGAAGTGCCGTCGCCGTGCGGGCCCTGGCCGCCCAGCCCGCCGGAAGCAGCGCCCCCAGCACGGCGATCGCGACGCCGGCCAGCCCCAGCAGCACCAGCTGGGGAGCGTCGTACACATCGAGGATCGACGGCGGCAGATTGGTGCCCGCCGCGTGCCCCATCACCGGCAGTACGAAGCCGTGCAGAGCGAACCCGAGCGGTACCCCGATCAGTCCGCCGAGCACGCCGATCCCGGCCACCGAGGCGAGTACGAGGCTCACGGTCTGCCGCGGCGACATACCGAGTGCCTTGCAGACGCCCAGGTCGTGGACCCGTTCGCGGGTGTCGAGGACGACGGAGTTGAGCACACCGAGGCCTGCCACGGAGACCAGCATGAGGGTGAGCAGCACCGCGATCGCGTCCAGGACGAGGATCATGTTCTCCTGCTGCGAGGGGGAGTTGGCGATGACGTCGCCGCCCAGCGGCTCCACCACCGCGTGCAGCTTCGCGGCGTACGCGGCGGGGGAGACACCCGGCTTCACCTCGATCTGGAAGGCCTGGGGCGCTGCCCCGGCGAAGCTCGCGAGGTCCGCGTGGATCGACAGGCCGTCGTTCGAGGTGTCGAAGGCCTCGCCGACGATCTTCAGGGCCTGGGTGTCCTTCCCGAGGGTGACCCGGACCGTGTCGCCGATCTCGGTGTCGGTCCGTTCCAGGAAGTTCGTGGGTACGACGGCCTGCCCCGCGCCGGTGATCCAGTGCCCGGAGATCATCTCGTAGCTGCCGGGACGTGAATCGCCCTGGTAGAGGGTGGCCTGGACCGAGCCGGAGATCCCCGCCACGGTGACGTCGTCCTTGGCCATGCCGTAGTACGAGGCCGTGCCGGCCTGCGCCTCGATGGCGGCGCGGATCTTCGCCGGGTCGGCGGACGGAAGACCGGCACTTCCCTTCCCGGGGTGCAGGTGGCGGACTCCGCCTCCGGCGCCGCCCGGAACGGTCTGCCCGCCGGCGACGGCGGTGACCGCCGCGCGGTCCTCGGGATCGGACGCGGTGCCGACCGCGTTCAGGGACGAGGTCAGCCCCACCGCGAAGGTCGCCGCGACCGTGCCGAAGGCCACCGCGAGCAGCATCGCGGCCGTACGGACCGGATGGGCGAAGGGACTGGCGAGTCCGTAGGTCACCGCCCGCGGCAGCGGCAGCCGCCCGACCGCCCGGTGCGCCCACTGGCCGCGCCCGGTGCGGGGGGCCCGGCCGATCGCGATGGCCTCGACCGTGCGCAGCCGCCCGGCCCGCAGCGCGGGGACCAGCGCCGCGATCCCGACGATCAGCAGCGTGCCGGCCGGTACGACGACGTCCACCCACCAGGCCACCGTCAGCGAGGCGCTGCCGTAGACCTGCTCGGTGTCCTTCAGCAGGGGAACGGCCAGCACATTGCCGAGCACGACCCCGAGGGCGATACCCGCGCCGGCCGGGATCAGAGCCTGGGCGACATAGGCCCGTACGACCTCGCGCGGGGTGAAGCCGATGGCCTTGAGGATGCCGATCCTGCGCAGGCCGGTGCCGACCGCGCCGCTGACCACGCTGCTGATGATGATCACGGACATCACGATGCCGAGCACGCCGAAGGCCACCATGAACGGGATGGTCGCCGCCGCGCCCGTGTCGGCGGCCCGCTTGGTGTCCAGGTAGGACTGGGTGCCCAGCAGGGCCCCGGACGGTACGGCGGCGGTGAGCTTCTTGCGGTCGGCGGAGAGCTGCGCCTTGGTTCCCGCGGAGTCGAAGCGGTAGAGCATCTGCCGTGTGACCGGTGTGTCCTTCGAGGCCAGCGCACCGACCTGTTCCGGGGTCGCCCAGGCATCGGCGGTCTCGGCGGCCGACACCGCGAAGCCGACGATCTTCAGGGTCGGGCTGTCGGCGGCGTCCGAGGCCTTCAGGGTGGAACCGACCCCGAGGAAGGGGCCTTTGAACGACGCGGAGAGAACGATCTCGCCCGGCTTCGTGGCCCACCGGCCGGACTGGAGGTCCAGGTCGTCCACGTCGGCGTGCGGACCGGACCGCCCGACCAGACTCAGGTCCGGCAGGTGCCCGCCGTCCGGATCGACCGGGCTGATGGTCGTCGACGGATAGGGCCCCGCGCTCGCGGTGACGCCGTCCAGCCGTCTCGTCGCCTTCAGTTGTGCCGCACTCACCTTGGCCGGATCGAACTGCGCGGTGATGTGCGGACCGTGCTGCTTGGCGAAGGCGTGGTCGAAGGGGGCGTTCGAGGCGACGATGAGCGACCCGGCGATGACGGCCGCGGCGACCGCCATCATGGTGGCCACGGCGATCACCACCGTCTGCACCCGCCGTCGGCCCACCCCGGAACGTACGACCCGGCCGAGCGCGCCGGTGCCGTAGAGGTTCATCGGACGGCCTCCGTATGCGTGTCGAAGAAGCTCATCGGACGGCCTCCGCACGCGTGTCGAGGGAGACATGGCCGTCGACGAGTTGAACGGTGCGGCTCGCACACGCCTGAGCCAGCGCCATGTCGTGCGTGACCAGCACCAGGGTCTGCCCGCCGCGGTGCAGCTCCAGCAGCAGCTCCCGTACGTCGTGGCCCGAGGCGGTGTCGAGCGCGCCGGTCGGTTCGTCGGCGAGCAGCAGCGCCGGCCGGTTGACCAGCGCCCGGGCGACCGCGACCCGCTGGCGCTCGCCGCCGGACAGCCGGCCCGGGTAGGCACGGGCGTGTCTGGTCAGGCCCAGCAGTTCCATCAGCTCGTCGGCGCGGGCCGCCGCCTTGCGCCGCGGGGTCCCGGCCAGTTGGGCGGGGAGCTGGATGTTGTCGGCGACGGTCAGGTCGTCGAGCAGATTGAAGAACTGGAAGACCATGCCGATCCGTTCGCGGCGGAACCGGGCCAGCGCGTGCTCGCTCAGCCGGTCGATCCGCTGCCCGGCCACGGTCACGGCTCCTTCGGTCGGCTTGTCGAGGCCGGCGACCAGGTTCAGCAGCGTGGACTTGCCGCTGCCGGAGGGACCGGTCACGGCGAGCGCCTCGCCCTGGGCGACGCTGACGTCCAGCGGTCCGAGTGCGGGAGCGCCGGCGCTGTCGTAGCGCTTCGCCACGCCCGCCAGTTCGATCACGTGAGTCATGGGTGTGGTCCGTCCTCGCGGTCGAGAGGGAGTTGGTCGAAGGGGAGTTGGTCGAGAGGGAGATGTCTGTGCCGGCCCAGCGAAGGTAGGGCCGTGGCCCGGTGGGGCGCGTCGGCCGCGGCACCGACATCAGGGCCTCCCTGCGAAGGAGGTACCCGCGGCCTCATCCCTGCGAAGTACGCCTGAGGGACGGTGACTTGGCCGCGCAGGAGGACGCGGAAGGGGGTGCGGGGACCGCACAATGAGCCGGTGGAGACGGAGGCGTGGCAGGGCTGGCGTCGGCAACTGCGCGACGCGCTGCGGTCGGAGGCGGAGGACGCCCCGCGGTCGCGGCGGGCCGTGCGCGCCGATGTGGTGCTGGCGGTCGTGCTGACCCTTCTCGCGCTGTTCGTGGCGTCGCGCTATCCCGGTGACGGGCCGGTTCGGATCAGCTCGAAGGTCGAGTCCGGGTACGCCCGGGACGGGTTGACGGTCCCGCGCCCGCCCACGCCTCCCGTACCGGGCCCGCGGGTCATGGAGAGCGAACCCTCCGCCCCGGCCTGGCCGTTGGTCGTCCTGTCCGCGCTGCCGCTGGCGGCCCGGCGCAGATATCCGCTCGCCACGTTCGGGGTGGTGCTGGGCGCGGCGGTGGTCATCGGCGGCGACGCCTCCTGGATCAACGTGCTGACCTGCGTCATCGGTGCCTACAGCGCCACCATGTACAGCCGTCACCGGGCGCGGGCGACGGCCGGTCTCGTCGTCGCCGCCGTGCTGGCCGGCCTCGCGTTCCGTAACACGGATCCGGTGTTCCCCGGCTGGTCGAGCCCGGCGGTCGTGCTGCTGGTCGCCGGGGTGCTGGCCAGCACCGTCCGCTTCTGGCAGCGGCGGCTGGCGGCCAGCCGGGACCGGTACACCCGGCTCCAGCAGGAACAGGAGGAGAGCATGCGCCGGGCCGTCGAGGAGGAGCGGGCCCGGATCGCCGCCGAACTGCACGACGTCGTCACCCACAATGTGAGCGTGATGGTCATCCAGGCGGGCGCGGCACGCAAGGTGATGGACGCGGCGCCGGAGCGGTCCAAGGAGGCCCTGCTGGCGGTGGAGGCCGGAGGCCGGGCCACGATGGCCGAACTGCGCCATGTGATGGGCCTGTTGGCCGCCCCGGACACCGGCCGCCCCGACAGCCCCGCCGACGGCCTCGAACCGCAGCCCGGCCTCGGGCAGCTCGACGCCCTGATCGAGCGGGTACGTGGAGCCGGGACACCGGTCGGTGTCGCGATGTCGCTGCCGCCCGACCCGCTGCCGCCCGGGGTGGACCTCGCGGCCTACCGCGTCGTACAGGAGGCACTGACCAACACCATCAAACACGCGCCCGGCGCCGATGCCTCCGTCACCGTCGGATACACCGGAGACGTCCTGGAGATAGAGATCACCGACACCGGAGCCACCCGCGACGCCCCTCGGGCGGACGGCAACGGCCGCGGACTGATCGGGCTGCGGGAACGACTGGCGGTCTACGGCGGTGAACTGACGGCCGGTCCGACCCTCGCCGGCGGCTACCGGATCAAGGCCCGGGTCCCGCGGCGGACGGCGTGAACCGGCCGGCGCTGCGCGCCGTCATCGCCGACGACCAGGCCCTCGTACGCACCGGCTTCGCCATGATCCTCGCCGCGGACGGCATCGAGGTGACGGCCGAGGCGGCCGACGGAGCGGAGGCGCTCGCCGCGGTCCGGCGCACCCGGCCCGACGTCGTGCTCATGGACATCCGGATGCCGCGGATGGACGGCATCGAAGCGACCAGACGGATCCTCGCCGACGGCCCGGACGGCACCAGGGTCATCATCCTGACCACCTACGACCTCGACCACTACGTCTACGCCGCGCTCACCGCCGGCGCCAGCGGCTTCCTGCTCAAGGACGTCAGCCCCGAGCATCTCGTCGCCGCCATACGCCTGGTGCAGTCCGGCGACGCGCTGCTCGCCCCCGCGATCACCCGCCGGCTGATCGAACGCTTCGCCCAGCGCGAGGAGGACCGGCCGACCGGTCTCCACCGCGACCTGTCCGGCCTGACCCCGCGCGAACTGGAGGTCCTCCGCCTGCTCGCGACGGGCCTGAGCAACGCCGAACTCGCGGACCGCCTGCTCCTCAGCCCCACCACCATCAAGACCCACATCGGCCGCATCCTGTCCAAGCTGAACCTGCGCGACCGCGTCCAGGCCGTGGTCCTCGCGTATGAGACGGGACTTGTCTCGCCGGGGGGCGGGGGCTCCTAGGCCAGGACCCATCCCCTCAGCATTCGATCCCTCACCACTCGATGATGTTCACCGCACGCCGGGATCAGTCGGTGTCCGTGGCGGCGAGGACCGCGATCTCCTGCCCGCCCGGTCGCAAGGCGGCCACGGCGAGGTCCCAGGCCACTTGGTGGAACCAATCCGATGAGGGGTCGGCGATGAACCAGTGTGTCTGCTCGACCAGCGTGGCCGTGTGAGGGAGCGGCGCCTCCGGGGCGGCGCCGACCAGGCCACCGAGAGAACGCCAGGCAGCGAGTCGCCCGTACGCACCGAACATGCCGCTGCCGTAGGCGGGGCTGCGCACCGCCGCGGTGAGCAGTACCCGCAGCACCCTGTCGGAGTCGGCCGGGTACAGCCGGGCCCTGCTCTCTCCCGTCGGCCATGCTGTGAGTGGCAGCCGCTCGAAGACAGCCGCGAAGTCGTCCGGTGAGACAGCGGACGCGGACCAGAACTCCTGCGCGGCGACCATGCCGTTGGACTCCTCCACCCAGTGCCGCACCGCGGCGCTCATGGCCTCGGCCACCTCCGGAACGGTGATGTCCGCTGGATCGACCGCAGCACTGCGCAGGCGCATCTCCGGCGAGACACGGAGTTCGGGTCGGTCGCTCTGCTTCTCCACCGTTGCCGGGGGCAGGGCCCACGTCCAGTCCTGCGGGGCGTGCGCCGGCCTGAGCAGCGCGCGCTCCGCCGGCAGCAGGTGGAGCGGCAGGGGCGCGAGCGGATGCCCCTCCGCCACGAGCGCTTCGCCGAAGGACCGCAGAAGGGGGTACGCGGGGACCGCGACGCCTTTGAGCACCAGCTCGTGCAGCAGACAGGCCTTGAACTCGTCCGACGCCGCGGTGCCGAGCTGCTCGCCGTAGACGACCGGGACGATGTCCGAAGGCCGATGCCCCAGGGCCACCATCTGGGCCAGCCGCCGCTCGGCCCGGGTCTGTGCCGACTCTCCGGCCCGCAGGCTGCTCGGCAGGCACATCAAAGCGCGCAGGCTCCGCTGTCCCGCCGTGCCGGCAAGAGCTGTCTGCAACCGGTCGAGCAGGAAGGCGTGTTCAGATGAATCCTCGTCCTCCTGGGCGGCCCGGTGGGCGAGCTCCGCGCCGAGCAGTGCCGCCCACTCGAAGTCTTCGGACGAAACCCGGTGCTGGATCTCTTCGCCGAGCGTGGACGCGGCTGAGACGTCACTGTCCAGCAGTTCTTTGATCCGTTCAGTCATGTCGCTGTGCATGGTGGAATCACTTTGCCTCACGCTCGTCACGTCCGGGACGCGGCCGGCGCCCTACGACGCCGGCCGCGTCCCGTTCTTCTGCTTCTTCTACGACGCGGCGTCTTCTACGACGCGGCGCGGACCGTTACGGCGCGGCCACCGGATAGGCGCTCAGAATCTCCTTGGTCTGCGGATTGACCGCGATCTGGAGATACTTCTCGCCCCTGGTGCCGATCGTTCTTCCCATGGGGAAGACGAACCTGAAAGCGTCCGCGGGATCCTTTATCGCCTTGCTCTGCATGGCCCATGCCTCGTCCACCAGGGCGAGCACCTTGGCGGGGTCGTGCTCGATGAACACCGTGTGCGACACCTTGGAGGCGTCGGGCACCGTGTGGGCGAGCACATGGTCGATCTTGGTGCCGTACTTCTTGTCGAAACCGTAGATCAGCCCGCCGGGTGATTCGAGCTTGCCGCCGCCCAGATCCGCGAAACCGACCGGACAGAACGTGTTGTGCACGAGAACGGGCGTGGTCCCCGCCAGCACGTAGTAGGTGTGGATGTCGGCGACGCCGAGGTTGTAGGCGGAGTGGAGCCGCTGGTAGCGGTGGACGCCTACGACGGTGACGGTCCCGCCGTCGCTGCTGCGCAGCGTCTGGCCGGGCTCGAGATCGCCCGCGTCGACCCATCGGTGGGCGCTGGGCGACCAGAACGGGTGGTGCTGGGTGGCGGTGATCCGTGACCGGCCCGCGTCGATCGTGATGTCGGCGAAGTCGGTGTCGTCCGGCGTGTAGACGGTGTCGGTGACGGTGCGGCCCGCGGTCCGGCCGCTTCCGGGATCGGTGGCGAGGACCGCGTCACCGGTCCTGACGTACCTGATCTCCTTGGTCGTGCCGTCGGCCATCACCACGTGCGTGGTGCCGGGGAAGCTGTTGGGCCGGCATGCCATGCGGGCTTCCTCGTAGGCGTTCACCGAGCGCTCGATGCTCGCCAGCGCCTCCGCGTCGATGTCCAGAGCACGCAGTGCCTTCAGCGCGTCGGCGACGCCGATGCCGGTACGCATGGCGGCGTCCACGGCACGGATCGCGTCGGCGACCTTGCCGATGGGCCCGCCGAGCGGGAGCCAGGACGCGGCCCAGAAGCAGTCGCTCGCACTGCCCTCGCCGCCGCCGAAGGCCTTGTGGTAGCAGCCGGTGAAGTCACCCTTGATCGACTTGGCTATGCCCTTCCAGACGTCGACGGTCGCGTCCCAGGTGGAGATCTTGACCGTCTTGGTCTGGTCCTTGACGGTGACCGTCTTCAGGAAGTGCGTGTCGTCGGACGGGCAGCCGGCCGGGGTGGCGGGCACGTCCGGGTTCCCGCACACGTAGAAGCTGACCACCGCGTCGAAGTGCGCGATGTACACCATCGTGTCGCAGACGACGATGTCGTGGCACTCGTTGGGGAGGCGCTCGGGCTCCCCGCGCGGCCTGATCTCGTCGATGACGGAGAAGACCCCGCCGACACCGGTCCCCGAGCCGCTCTTGACGTTCTTGCTTGCCTGAGCCGCCTCCGCTTCCGTGGCGGCCTGTTGGGCTTCCTCGGAGTACTTGTCGGCGTCCTTGGCCGCCTGTTCGGCTTCGGTGGCGGCGGTGTCGGCGCGGGTGGCGGCGGCGCGGGCGTCCTTGGCGTCCTGTTCGGCCCGGGCCGCCGCGGCGCGGGCGGCCGAGGCGTCAAGTTCGGCCTGGTCGGCGGAGGCGCGGGCGTCCTTGGCGTAACCCTCCGCGTTGCCGGCCGCCTTGTCGGCGGCCGCGGCGTCGACGGTCGCCTGCTGGTCGTAGTCGATGGTGCGGGCCAGCGAGGCGGCCGCCTTGGAAGCGGCGGTGGCGGCGTCGGCCGCGTAGCCGAGGGCTTCCTTGGAGTAGGTGCGGGCGTCGGCCGCGTACTGGGCGGCGTTCGCGGCGTGCTGGTAGGCCTCCTTGCTGTCGCCCTGTGCCTGGTCGGCGAGGTTCTTGGCGGCCTGGGCCTCGACCGCGGCGTTGGCGGCGTGCGCCTGGGCGACGGCCTGCTGCTGCTCCGCGATCGACTTCGACGCCTGTCCGGTCAGGACGACCAGGCCGGCTGCGGAGTCGGTGTCGACGTAAGGAGAGCCGAGTTGGACGGCGTCGTTGGCGGGGGCCGCGACCTGTTCGGCCGACTTGGCGGCATCGACAGCCGCCTGGGCGGTGACATGGGCGAAGCCGACGGCCTTGGCCGCCGCGGCGATGGCCTTCACGGCCTCCGCGTTGGCGGCGAGGGCCTGGCTCTTCGCGTCCTTTGCGTGCTGTTCGGCCTCGTCGGCGAGTGTGACCGCGGCCTTGGCCTCGGCGGCGGCGTCCTGGGACGCCTTGATGGCGTCGGCGACCGCGGCCGTCGCGGTCTTCACCGCGGCGTCGGCCTTGAGCTTGTCGGCCTGGGCGGCGTCGGAGGCGGCGCGTGCGCGCTTGGCGGCCGCCTCGGCCCGGGTGGCGGCGGCGTCCGCGGCGGCTGCGGCCTCGGTGGCGGCACGGGCCTCGGAACTGGCGTTGTCCGCTGCTGTCTCGGCGTCGCCGGCGGCCTTGTCCGCCTCGTTCGCCGCCGCGCGGGCGTCCTCCGCGGCGGAACCGGAGCTGATCTTGTCGGCGTAGGCGTCCTTGGCGTCGGCCTTCGCCCGCTTGGCGTTGGCCTCCTGCCGCGCGTCCCAGGCGTCGTCACGCATGGCCTTGGCGTGGTCCCTGGACTTGACCGCGTCGTCCCGTTTGCCCTGGGCGGTCTTCTCGGCGGACTCGGCCCGGCCCTTGGCGTCACCGGCCTTGGTCGCCTCGGCCTCGGCGTTCTTCCTGTGCTCAGCGGCCTCGGCCTGCTCGGCGGCGGCCGTCTCCTTCTCGGCCTTGGCCGTCTTCTCCTCGGCCTCCGCGGTGAGCCGCTTGGCATGGGCGTCGGCGGCGGCCGCCTTCGCGTCTCCTTCGGCCGCGAGTGCCACCGTGAGCTTGGCCTCCGCGGTCTCCTTGTCCTTCTTCGCGTTGTCCCGGTGCACCTTGGCCGCGTCCGCGGCCGCCTTGGCCTGGAACTCGGCCGTCTTCGCGGCCTCCTTGCGGAACTCCGCCTTGGCCTGCGCGGCCTGCGCCAGCGCACGCTGCGCGATGGTCGCACTGTCCCCGGCGGCGGCCCGGGTGGCGGCCTCGGCCGTCTCACCGGCCTTCACCAACGCCGTCAGAGCCGCGACCGTGCCCTTGGTCACCTGTGCTTTCTGCTGGCCCACCAGCAGACCCCGGCCCCTCGGCGCACCGTTGGCGTCGGCAGTGCTGTACGCGGTCTGCAACGCGGCGTCCGAAGCGGTCGCGGACTTCTGCGCGGCGGCCAACTGCGCCTTGAGCACGGCCAGTTGGGTCTTCGCGCCGGTCTGGGCGGCGGTCACCCCGGTCTTCGCCTGGGTGAACTGCGCCTTGTCCGGGTAGCCCAGCCGGGTGTCGCCGGTGTGCCCCTTGGGCACGATGCGCAGCTTCTGCGAGGCCGAGCTGTTGCAGGTCAGCAGCGAGGAGTTCTTGCTGTTGTCGAACGAGGGCAGGTTCAGGCACTTGTCCGTCGCGGCGTTACGGAACACGCCCGCCGCCCGCACATCGAAGTCCCACTGCTGCGCCTTGCTGCCGTTGCAGGTATAGATCTGGATCTTCGTACCGTCGGCGTTCTTGCCGCCGGCCACCTCCAGGCACTTCTGCGACTTGGTGTTCACCAGGGCGTAGCCGTCGGCGTACGAGCCCTGGAACCGCCACTCCTGCGCCGGGCCGCCGCCGCAGGTGTAGACCTGGATCGCGGTGCCGTTGGCCGTGGCGCCGCCCTCCACGTCCAGGCACTTGCCCGTGGCGCCGGGGATCTCGATGCTCAGCGGGGCGTCGCCGATGTAGCCGATACCGCCCGCGGACCAGTAGTCCTGCCAGCGGGTGGCGTGGTCGGCGATCCAGGAGTGCCCGAGCATCTCACCCAGGGCCTTGGTGCCCTTGGTCAGTGCGTCGACCGCCGCCTTGTTGGCGTCGAGGATCTGGTTGCGCTGCGTGGTCTGGGAGACGATCTCCTGCTGCCACTCACCGGCCGCGGTGGACGTGATGTCGTCCAGCACACCGTTCGGATCCAGCGGATCACGCCAGCCGCACGCGGCGAAGCGGGACTTCACGTCCTCCACCGCGATCCGGTACTCGGGCGTGCCCGGCTGCGGTGCGGTGCGCGGGAAGCCGCCCGAGGCCAGGAAGATCCGCGCGTCGTCCGCACCCGGGTTCGCACCGGGACCGCCGTGCATCCACTCGAACGCGGCGTGCTCGGCCAGCGCCTGGTTGAACTCATCCCTGGTCCTGCCCACCGAGCTGGGGTCCTGCCCGTACCGGGGGGTGCCCACCTGGTCGACGGTCGCGAGGGTCTTCTCGTCGGCCGCCGGGGTCTCGTCGTCGTAGAAGTCGGAGTCCGTCTTCCAGTACCGGTCGGAGATCCAGGACGTCAGACCGGTCTGTTCGTAGAACGACTGCTGCCCGTCGTTACTGGTGCCCGGTGGCCAGTGGAACCCGGTCTCGGTGAACCCGTCCGGCGTCGCCAGACCGGCCAGCGGCTTCTTCCAGGACGCCTGGAGCGCGGACAGCGCAGCGCTTTCCTTGCTCGCGGCGGTCTTGTCCGCCTCGTATGCGACGGCCAGCGGCGTCTTCTCCCAGTTCTTCCGGTCGGCCGCGACACGCAGCTTCTCCGGAGTCTGGTTCAGGCCGTCCTGCGCGGTCGCCGCCATCGACGTGCCGCCCAGCCGCAGCACGTCGGCCATCAGACACTGGTCCTGCCGCAACTGCTCGCCGGTCGTGTCCTCGTACCAGGGATAGGAGTCACTCGCCGGCTCGGACCGCGCCGGCGCCGCCCCGGGCTGGACCGCCAGCCCGGCCAGTACCGCCAGCGCCACGGCAGAGGTGGTCACCAACCCTGAACTGCGCGATCTGGCCAGGCCGGATCGTGGTGTGGAACGCAAAGAAGCATCCTTGTCTTCGTCAAGGGGGATGCGTGCCGGGAGAGCATCGAAGAACAGCTGGAGAGCAGCCCAGAAGCCGTACGAACACGCACGGCGGCATGACGAAGCGAATCTTCCCCGTGAACGACGGTGTTCCCCCGGTCGCTGATAGATGTGCGCAGACACGGGCTGGTCAGGCCTGGTCATGCGCCGACATCATATGAACACGTAATGTCCACGTAAAGTCCCCGCCTGGATGTCAAGCCGGCCGGCCGCGGACATCCGAGCTGGTCAATGCCCGGATCCGAACGAACGCAATGACCCAGCTCCCGCGGCCGTTTCATGACCGTGCGAGGGTCGCCGCATTCCCTGTGCGGGTGGTGGCGTCGCCGCGGAGTAGTACGTCGTCGAAGGCGGTGACCTGCTGGCCGACGTCAACGAAGCGATCCGGGTGGCCGGTAGGGGCGGGTCCGTGCCGGAACGAGCGGCCGAGGACGTCGATGTCGCGGGCCGTCCGGCGCGCGCCGAACCGGGCGGGGCTGCGCAGGTCGTTGCAGACGTGGCCGGAGGTGGTGTCACGCCTGGGGTCGGCCATCAGGCGAGCACCGCCGCAACTGCGGGGCGGATGACGGAGCGAGCATCCAACTCGCGTGCGACGTCGTGGAGTTGCGGACGTCACGGCGCCATGAGCAGGGACGACCCTGTCAGTGCTGAAAGACGACAACGCCCTGCTCAGCCCCCACCCCCTCAACACTCGATGATGTTCACCGCAAGCCCACCCCGAGCCGTCTCCTTGTACTTCACGCTCATGTCCGCCCCCGTCTCCTTCATCGTCTTGATGACCTTGTCGAGGGACACCTTGTGCGACCCGTCCCCCCGCATCGCCATCCGCGCGGCGGTCACCGCCTTCACCGCCGCCATCCCGTTGCGTTCGATGCAGGGGATCTGGACGAGGCCGCCGACGGGGTCGCACGTGAGGCCGAGGTTGTGTTCCATGCCGATCTCGGCCGCGTTCTCGACCTGTTCGGGGCTGCCGCCGAGGACCTCGGCCAGCGCGCCCGCCGCCATGGAGCACGCGGAGCCGACCTCGCCCTGGCAGCCGACCTCGGCGCCGGAGATGGAGGCGTTCTCCTTGAAGAGCATGCCGATGGCGCCGGCGGCCAGCATGAAGCGGACGACGCCCTCCTCGTCGGCGCCGGGCACGAAGTTGATGTAGTAGTGCAGGACGGCCGGGATGATGCCCGCCGCGCCGTTCGTGGGGGCGGTGACGACCCGGCCGCCCGCCGCGTTCTCCTCGTTCACCGCCATCGCGTAGAGCGTGATCCACTCCATCGCGTGCGCCAACGGGTCGCCCTCCGCGCGGAGTTGGCGTGCCGACATGGCGGCCCTGCGGCGGACCCGGAGGCCGCCGGGCAGGATGCCCTCGCGGGACATGCCCCGCGAGACGCACGCCCGCATCACACCCCAGATCTCCAGCAGCCCGGTTCGGATCTCCTCCTCCGTACGCCAGGCGCGCTCGTTCTCCAGCATCAGCGCGGAGATCGACAGACCCGTCTCCTGGGTGAGGCGCAGCAGCTCGTCGCCGGTGCGGAAGGGGTACTTGAGGACCGTGTCGTCCAGCTTGATGCGGTCCGCGCCGACCGCTTCCTCGTCGACGACGAAACCGCCGCCCACCGAGTAGTACGTCTTCGACAACAGCTCGGCGCCCGCCGCGTCGTACGCCCACAGCGTCATGCCGTTCGCGTGGTACGGCAGCGTCTTACGGCGGTGCAGCTTCAGGTCGTTGTCGAAGGAGAACGGGATCTCGTGCTCGCCGAGGAGGCGGATGCGCCCCAACTCCTTGATCCGCTCCACCCGTTCGTCGGCCCCCTCCACGTCCACCGTGCGCGGCGACTGGCCCTCCAGGCCCAGCAGCACCGCTTTCGGGGTGCCGTGCCCGTGGCCGGTCGCGCCGAGCGAGCCGTACAGCTCGGTGCGGACGGCGGCGACGGAGTCCAGCAGCTCCTCGTTGCGCAGCCGGCGCGCGAACATACGGGCCGCCCGCATCGGGCCGACCGTGTGGGAGCTGGACGGGCCGATGCCGATCGAGAACAGGTCGAAGACCGAGATGGCCACGGTGACTCCTCAGAACGCAAGACGTGCGGGGTGGTGCAAGGGGAGGGACACCGCGCACACCTCCCAGTGTGCGCGGCGCCCCCGGTGGCCGACTACGGCCGGACGGGCCGACTACAGCCCGGGGTACAGCGGGTACTTCTCCGCCAGCGCCGTGACCCGGGCCTTCAGACCCGCCACGTCGTACGACGGCTTGAGCGTCTCGGCGATCACGTCCGCCACCTCGGCGAAGTCCTCGGCCGAGAAGCCGCGGGTCGCCAGCGCCGGCGTCCCGATGCGCAGGCCCGACGTCACCATCGGGGGCCGCGGGTCGTTCGGGACGGCGTTCCGGTTGACCGTGATGCCGACCTCGTGGAGCCGGTCCTCGGCCTGCTGACCGTCCAGCTCGGAGTTCCGCAGGTCGACCAGGACCAGGTGCACGTCCGTACCGCCCGACAGGACGTCGACCCCTACGGCCTTCACGTCGTCCCGCACCAGGCGCTCGGCCAGCAGCCGCGCCCCCTCCACGGTACGCCGCTGCCGCTCCTTGAAGTCCTCGCTGGCGGCGACCTTGAAGGAGACCGCCTTCGCGGCGATCACGTGCTCCAGCGGACCGCCCTGGAAGCCGGGGAAGACCGAGGAGTTCAGCTTCTTCGCGAACTCCTTCTTCGCCAGGATGATGCCGCCGCGCGGGCCGCCCAGCGTCTTGTGGGTCGTGGACGTGACGACGTCCGCGTACGGGACCGGGTTCGGGTGGAGGCCGGCCGCCACCAGCCCCGCGAAGTGCGCCATGTCGACCCACAGATACGCCTCGACCTCGTCCGCGATCCGGCGGAACTCGGCGAAGTCCAGCTGGCGCGGGTACGCCGACCAGCCCGCGATGATGACCTTCGGGCGGTGCTCCTTGGCGAGCTTCTCGACCTCGGCCATGTCGACCAGGCCGGTCTGCGCGTCCACGTGGTACGCGACCACGTCGAACTGCTTCCCGGAGAAGTTCAGCCGCATCCCGTGGGTCAGGTGACCGCCGTGCGCCAGGTCCAGCCCGAGGATCGTGTCGCCGGGCCGGGCCAGCGCGAACAGCGCGGCCTGGTTCGCCGAGGCGCCCGAGTGGGGCTGCACATTGGCGTACTCGGCGCCGAACAGCTCCTTGACCCGGTCGATCGCGATCTGCTCGGCGACATCGACGTGCTCGCAGCCGCCGTAGTAACGACGGCCCGGGTACCCCTCCGCGTACTTGTTGGTGAGGACCGAGCCCTGCGCCTCCATGACCGCGACCGGAGCGAAGTTCTCCGAGGCGATCATCTCCAGCGTGGACTGCTGCCGGCGCAGCTCGGCGTCGACCGCGGCGGCGATGTCCGGGTCGAGCTCGTGCAGGGGCGTGTTCAGAACAGACATCAGGTGTACGACTCCTCAGCCGGCGGAAAACGCGGTGTACTCGTCGGCGGAGAGCAGGTCGGCCGGCTCCTCCGCGACACGCACCTTGAACAGCCAGCCCCCTTCGAAGGGCGCCGAGTTCACCAGCGACGGGTCGTTCACCACATCCTCGTTGATCTCGGTGATCTCGCCGCCGACGGGCGAGTACAGGTCGGACACCGACTTCGTCGACTCCAGCTCACCGCAGGACTCGCCCGCGGTCACCGTGGAGCCCACCTCGGGGAGCTGGGCGTAGACGACATCGCCGAGCGCGTTGGCCGCGAACTCGGTGATGCCGACCGTCGAGACGCCGTCCTCGGCGACCGACAGCCACTCGTGCTCCTTGCTGTAGCGCAGCTGCTGGGGGTTGCTCATGGCCTGAATTCTCCTGTACGCGGGGGAGTGCTGATGAATGGGGGACTACGGAGGACATCGGCGGGCAGGGTCGATCCGCCCCGGGTCACAGACGTGACGCTACGACGACTGTCACTTCTCGCGCTTGTAGAACGGCAGCGCCACGACCACGTAGGGCTCGTGACTGCCCCGGATGTCCACGCCGACACCGGCCGTGCCCGGCGCCGCGTGCGCGGCGTCGACGTAGGCCATGGCGATGGGCTTTCCCAGCGTGGGGGAGGGGGCGCCGGAGGTGACCTCGCCGATCACCTGTCCGTCGGCGACGACGGGGTACCCGGCGCGCGGGACCCGGCGGCCCTCGGCGACCAGTCCGACCAGGACGCGCGGGGGCTGCGAGGCGGCGCGCTCGGCGGCCGCCTCCAGGGCCGTACGCCCGACGAAGTCGCCGTCCTTCTCGAACTTCACGACCCGGCCGAGCCCGGCGTCGAACGGGGTGAGGGAGGTGGACAACTCGTGGCCGTACAGCGGCATCCCGGCCTCCAGGCGCAGGGTGTCGCGGCAGGACAGGCCGCACGGGATCAGTCCGGCCGAGGCGCCGGCCTCGGTCAGGGCCAGCCACAGCTTCTCTGCGTCGGCGGGGGAGACGAACAGTTCGAAGCCGTCCTCGCCGGTGTAGCCGGTGCGGGCGATCAGCGCGGGGACGCCCGCGACCGTGCCGGGCAGGCCGGCGTAGTACTTCAGGCCGTCGAGGTCGGCGTCGGTGAGGGACCTGAGGACGGCGGCGGACTCGGGGCCCTGCACGGCGAGCAGCGCGTACGCGTCCCGGTCGTCGCGGACGACCGCGTCGAAGCCGGCGGCCCGCTCCACCAGCGAGTCCAGGACAATCTGCGCGTTGGACGCGTTGGCCACCACCATGTATTCGGTGTCGGCCAGCCGGTAGACGATCAGGTCGTCGAGGATCCCGCCGTCGGCCCGGCAGATCATGGTGTAGCGGGCCCGGCCGACGCCCACGGAGGCGATGTTGCCGACGAGCGCGTAGTCGAGGAGACGGGCCGCGTCCGGTCCCGTCACCGTGATCTCGCCCATGTGGGAGAGGTCGAAGAGGCCGGCCCTCGTGCGGACGGCGAGGTGCTCGTCGCGCTCCGAGCCGTAGCGCAACGGCATGTCCCAGCCGGCGAAGTCGGTCATCGTCGCACCGAGCGAGCGGTGCAGCGCGTCGAGCGCGGTACGACGGGGGGCGGCGGTACTGCTCATCGGTCGGTCTCCCAAGGCATGACGGCGAGGTCGTTCCTCCCCATCTGTCATCGGGACCTGAGAGGTTCGCCATGACCGCGCGCGGGCCATGGGTTGCACCTTGGGTGGGACCACCGGGACGGGCGGTCCGCTTTTCAGATGTGCCTCGCCCGCGCGGTAACGGGGCCTGAGAGATTCAAGGGAGGGACTTGCTCCTTCGGCGCCCCAGATGCCCTACGACCGATGTCGTACGACTGGGGACTCTCCCGCGCGGATTCAAGCGGCCGGTATGCAGTTGGCGGGCACATCATCGCACAGGCTTTGTAACAGGCCTGTGGCCGGAAGCGAACGGAACCGCGAGACACCGTGCATTACCTTCTCTTTACGTTCAGTGGGGAGAACCTTTCCTGACCCCGCAGGGAGGACGATCACGGTGACAAGGACCACGGTGTACGCCACGACCTCGGCCGTAGCGCTGCCGAAGCAGCCCTCGGCCCCGGCCAGGGAGGCATGCCCGGCCCGCCCGGTACCGACCGTCCGCGACCTCCGCGAGCGCGCCGGCCACAGCCCGCACGGACTCCGCTTCGGCCCCCGCGACCTCGTCGTGGTCACCGGCCTGCCCGGCAGCGGCAAGTCCACGCTGATGCGCCGCGCGGTGACCGGCGACGGCGTCCGCGTCGACAGCCAGGACACCCGGGACCGCTGGGACGCCCGCATGTCCCGCACGGCGAAGGGCCTCCCGTACGCGGTCTACCGCCCCCTGGTCCGCCTCGCGCACTACGCGGGACTGCACCGCGCGCTGCGCTCCACGTCCGGCGCCGTCGTGCACGACTGCGGTACGCAGACCTGGGTGCGCGGCTGGCTGGCCCGCGCCGCCGAGCGCCGGGGCGGCGCGCTGCACCTGGTGTTCCTCGACGTCAGCCCGGACACCGCGCTCGGCGGCCAGCGCGAGCGAGGGCGCGGGGTCTCGCGGTACGCGTTCCTGCGCCACCGCAGGGCCGCCGCCCGGCTGCTGCGCTCGGTGGAGCGCGGTGACCTGCCCCGGGGCGTGCACTCGGCGGTCCTCCTGGACCGGGACGCGGCGGACGTGCTGCGCCGGATCGACTTCGGGGACTGAGCCGCTAGCCTTTTCAGCCACAGCAGGGTTACAGCAGGCGGTTTCACCAGCAGGCGGTAGGTAGATGGACTTCCCGGCGGACTTCCCCGGTCAGGCGTACCCCCACCCGCATCCGCACGGCGGATGGCCGGGCAACGAGCTGGAGGAGGTGCTCTCGGTGTCCCTCGGCCTGCCCTCGGCCGGCGGCCGGATCGTCGAGGTGCTCGGCCGCAGCTTCGTCTGGGTCCCGCTCCCCAGCGGCGGCGGCCCGCGGAGCGGCCCCCTCGACCTGCCGACGCTGGACATCGAGGGGCAGGCGTACGTCCCGGTGTTCAGCTCCGAGGAGCAGTTCCGGCAGGTCGTCGGCTCGCATCTGTCGTTCACGATCGCGCCCGCGGTGGAGTTCGCGCGCGGGCTGCCCCCGCAGGTCGGCATGGCGGTGAACCCGGGCGGCACGGTCGGTGTCCCCCTCCCGCCGCTCGCCGTGGCCGAGCTGTGCCGCATCGGCCGCACCGCCCTCGACGGCCCCACCAGCGGCGGCCGGGTCCGCCTCTTCGAACCCGACTGGCAGGACGACCCGGTCGACTTCCTCGCCGCGGCCTCGGCGGAGTTCGCGAACACCGGAGTCGTCAGCACGGCCCGCCGCTGCCTCGCCGCCATCGAGACGGCCGACCCCGTGATGTTCGTGGGCGTCGAACTCACCAACTGGGACGGCGACTTGAGAGCGGCCCCGATGGACGCCCTGTCCCGGGCCCTCACCACGACCCAGGTCAACTGGCCGGTCAACCTGGTCCTGCTGGACGTGACCCAGGACCCGGTGGCGGACTGGATGCGCCAGACAGTGCGCCCCTTCTATACACAGGGTCACTAGAAGGTCCGGGCCGGCCACGAGCGACCCGCACTCGCGAACGCACCCCGGGCCCCCACCCCTTGGGCGCTTAAGCTGTTTCCAGAACCGCGACAACGCAGGGCACCTACCAGAAGGAGCGGACACGTGAGCGCCAGCGGCACCGCGACCGGCCAGGTCGAGCACATGCTGCGCCAGGTGACGCCCGGGCGCTACGACGCCTACGAGGCACTCCTCCGCGCCCTCGCGACCCCGCACTCCGGCCAGATCTGGATGCTCCTGTGGCACGGCCAGTCCGGCTCCCCGGACGCCCAGTACGGAAACATGCAGGTCGACAAGTACGGCTACGCCCCCTGCGTCACCTCCGCCCAGGAACTCTCGGCGAGCGGCTGGAACCGCTCCTACGAGGTGGTCGACGGCCTGGACGTGGCCCGCACCCTGTATCCCGACCACTTCGGTCTCTGGCTCAACCCGCACGCCCCCGGCGGCGGCGTCGGCATCCCCTGGCTCGACCTGCGCCGGATCGCCACCGGCCTGGAGCGCCAGCCCGCCGGACCCCTGCGGCTGTCGGAGCCGGGCATCGAGATCCCGCAGTTCTACGCCCTGCTCACGCAGAACGCCCACCGCACCCCCGCGGTCCGCTCGCTGCGCCGCGCCTGGGTGCAGCCCGCGCTCGGGGCGCCGTATCTCGCGATCGGTCTGGACGTCTACGACACCGGCCCGGCGGCCGTGGACTCGGTGCGCGGCATGATGCAGCAGTCGATCGGCGCGGTCCCCGACGGGCTGCCGGTCTCGACCGTGGCGATGTCCGACGAGTACGACCCGGTGGCCCTCTGGCTGCGGGCGAACGCCCGCCCGTTCTACGACCGCGAGGCCCACGCGGCGCCCGCCCAGGCGGGCGGGTACGGATACCCACCCGTCCGTGGTGGATACTGACCCGGCGAGTCCTCTTCTCCGCTTCTCCGCAGGATTTACGTCTACGACACATTTCTTCGCGCGTAGATAGCGGTGAGATGCCCAAAATGGCGTCGAATTGGCTTTGTGTCCCAAGTGTCTTGCGTCCGGGGTGCGTTACCCACTGTCCGTATAACGGAACCCTCCAGGCTGCATCACGTTTGCGCATCCATTCGCCGTCAACCCTGGCAGCAGATCACCAAAGCGTTGAAGACTCCCGCACCAGGGGCCGTTCGCCCCGATGTACGACGGACTGATCACGCCGCCACAGCGGCAAGTGTGGGCCGGCTACCGCCGGTTGAGAGGGGTCCCTGCCAGATGACGGCACCATTGCACGAGCCGACTGCGGATACGGCCCCGAGCGCGGCCGAGGAAGCGGCGGCAGTGAGCGCCGAGGCGAAGGCGGTCCAGGGGCGTTCCCTGGGCCGGATCGCCTGGGAACGGCTCAAGCGGGACAAGCTCGCCCTGACGGGCGGCATCGTCGTGCTCGTCCTCATCCTGCTCGCCCTGCTCGCGCCGGTCATCACCCACCTGCTCGGGCAGGACCCCGACGCGTACAACGAGAACCTGATCGACCCGCTGTTCGGCACCCCCAAGGGGTCGCTGGGCGGCATCAGCGGCGATCACCTGCTGGGTGTCGAGCCGGTCAACGGCCGCGACATCTTCGCCCGCATCCTCTACGGCGCCCGCGTCTCGCTCCTGGTGGGCTTCCTGTCCGCCATGGTCGCCGTCGTCCTCGGCACCGTCCTGGGCATCCTGGCCGGCTTCTTCGGCGGCTGGATCGACTCGTTGGTGAGCCGCGTGATGGACGGCCTGCTGGCCTTCCCGCAGCTGCTGTTCACGATCGCCCTGGTCTCCGTCATGCCGAACGACCTGCTGGGCCTGTCCGGGTCCAACGTGCGCGTGTTCGTGATGATCCTGGTCATCGGGTTCTTCGGCTGGCCCTACATCGGGCGGGTGGTGCGCGGGCAGACGCTCTCGATGCGTGAGCGCGAGTACGTCGAGGCCGCCCGCTCGCTGGGCGCCGGGCGGTTCTACATCCTGTTCAAGGAACTGCTGCCCAACCTGGTCGCGCCCATCATCGTGTACACGACCATGATGATCCCGACGAACATCCTCACCGAGGCCGCGCTCAGCTTCCTCGGCGTGGGCGTCAAGCCGCCCACCGCGTCCTGGGGACAGATGCTGTCGAGCGCCATCGACTACTACGAGTCAGACCCCATGTACATGGTGGTCCCGGGTGTGGCGATCTTCATCACCGTCCTGGCCTTCAACCTTTTCGGCGACGGCGTGCGCGACGCGCTCGACCCGAAGGCGTCCCGCTGAACATCCGTACCACCCCCATCTGTCCCGTGGCACCAACACGGGGTCTCTCATCTAGTCCGGAGGATCCGAGATCGTGACAACCCAACGCACTCCAGGGCGGCGCAAGAAGGCATTCGCCGCCGCTGCTGCGGTCGCCGCACTGCTGACCACGGCGGCGTGCGGCGGCGGTGGCAGCGACGACAACAGCGGTTCGAAGACCGGTGCCGCCGGCTTCGACGCCGCGAACAACAAGGTCGCCCAGGCCTCGCTGGTCAAGAAGGGCGGCACGCTGCGCTTCGGTGGTGCCCAGGACGCCGACTCGTGGGACACCACGCGTGGTTACTACGGCTTCATGTGGGACTTCGCGCGCTACTACAGCCGTCAGCTGGTCACGGGCAAGACGGAGCCGGGCAAGGCCGGCGCCGAGCTCACCCCGGACCTCGCCACCGGTCTCGCCAAGGTCACCGACGGCGGCAAGACCTACACGTACACCCTGCGTGACGGCATCACGTGGGAGGACGGCAAGGCGATCACGTCCAAGGACGTGAAGTACGGCATCGAGCGCGTGTGGGCGCAGGACGTGCTGTCCGGCGGTCCGACGTACCTGAAGGACTTCCTCGACCCCAAGGGCGAGTACAAGGGTCCCTACAAGGACACGACCAAGGACAAGCTCGGCCTGAAGTCGATCACCACGCCGGACGACAAGACGATCGTCTTCCACCTCCCCGAGGCCAACTCGGACTTCCAGGAGGTGCTGGGTCTGGTCTCGGCCTCCCCGGTCCGCCAGGACATGGACACCAAGTCCAAGTACGGCCTGAAGCCGTTCTCCTCCGGCCCGTACAAGTTCGAGTCGTACAGCCCCGGCAAGAGCCTGACGCTGGTGCGCAACACGAACTGGAAGCAGTCCTCGGACCCGGTCCGCAAGGCGTACCCGGACAAGATCACCGTCCAGTTCTTCTCGGACGCCAACCAGCTCGACCAGCGCCTGCTCAACGGCGACATCGACCTGGACATCAACCAGACCGGCATGTCCCCGCAGGGCCGCACCACCGCCCTGAAGGAGCACAAGGCCAACCTGGACAACCCGGTCTCGGGTTACATCCGCTACGCGACCTTCCCGACGAGCGTGGCGCCGTTCGACAACGTCGAGTGCCGCAAGGCCGTCATCCTCGGCGCGGACCACGTCTCGCTGCAGACCGCGCGCGGTGGCCCGGTCGCCGGTGGTGACATCGGCACCAACATGCTCCCGCCGTCCGTCCCGGGCGCCGAGGGCCAGAAGTACGACCCGTACAAGCTCGCGGGCGCGAACAAGAACGGCAACATCGCCGAGGCCAAGGCGGCCCTGAAGGCGTGCGGCAAGCCGAACGGCTTCTCCACCACCATCGCGGTGCGCAACAACAAGCCGGTCGAGGTCGCCACGGCCCAGTCGCTCCAGGCGTCGCTGAAGAAGATCGGCATCAACGCGCAGATCGACCAGTTCGACGGTTCGCAGACCAGCGGCATCATCGGCAGCCCTTCGAACGTGAAGAAGAAGGGCTACGGCATCATCATCATGGGCTGGGGCGCCGACTTCCCGACCGTCCAGGGCTTCGGTCTGCCGCTGTGGGACAGCAAGTACATCCTGCCCAGCGGTAACAACAACTTCGCCCTGATCAAGGACAAGACCATCGACGGTCTGTTCGACAAGTTCGTCACCACGCTGGACGAGTCGGGCAAGACCCAGATCTCGACCGAGATCAACCACAAGGTCATGGAGGGCGCGTACTACCTGCCCTTCGTCTTCGAGAAGTTCATCAACTGGCGTGGCGACAACCTCGCGAACGTCTACACGACGGACAACTACAGCGGTACGTACGACTTCGTCAATCTCGGCCTGAAGAACCCGAAGAAGTAAACCGGCACACCCGCCGTACGGCACGAAAGGCAGGTGAAGGCCGGCGCGGCGTGGTCGCGGGCCACCGGACAACCTCCGGTGGCCCGCGACCCCGCGGCGGGCCGTAAGCTGTGCTCGCTTATCTCATCAGGCGGCTGTTCGCCGCCGCAGTGATGCTCGTGGTCATCGTCATGGTGGTCTTCGGCATCTTCTTCCTCGTCCCCAAGTGGGCGGGCGTGGACATCGCCGCGAGTTTCGTGGGCAAGCAGGCCGACCCGGCATCCGTCGAGGCCGTACGGGAGAAGCTGGGCCTGAGCGACCCGATCTACTCCCAGGTCTGGGAGTTCTTCAAGGGCATCTTCGCCGGCCGCACCTACTCCGGCGGCGGTGACGTCACGCACTGCGCCGCACCCTGTTTCGGCTACTCCTTCCGCAGCGAGCAGGCCGTCTGGCCGGTGCTCACCGACCGCTTCCCGGTGACCCTGGGTCTCGCGCTCGGTGCCGCCGTGCTGTGGCTGGTCTTCGGTGTCGCGGCGGGTGTGCTCTCCGCGCTCAAGCGGGGCACCATCTGGGACCGCGGCGCGATGGTCGTCGCCCTCTCCGGTGTCTCCCTCCCCATCTACTTCACCGGCATGCTCAGCCTGGCGATCTTCACCTACGGGCTGCACTGGCTGGACGCCCAGTACGTGCCGCTCAGTCAGAGCGTCGGCGGCTATTTCGGCGGCATGATCCTTCCCTGGATCACCCTCGCCTTCCTGTACGCGGCGATGTACGCCCGGATCACCCGCGCCACCATGCTGGAGATCCTCGGTGAGGACTACATCCGCACCGCCCGCGCGAAGGGCCTGACCGAACCGGTCGTCATCGGCAAGCACGCCATGCGCTCCACATTGACCCCGATCCTGACCATGCTCGGCATGGACCTCGGCGCCCTCATCGGCGGCGCCATCCTGACGGAGTCGACGTTCAACCTGCCCGGCCTCGGCCGCGCGGTCCTCGACGCCATCAAGAACCAGGACCTGCCCATCATCCTGGGCGTCACCCTGATCACTTCTCTCGCGGTGCTTCTCGCCAACCTCGTGGTGGACATCCTGTACGCCGTGATCGACCCCCGAGTGAGGCTCTCATGACGGAACTCAGCAAGAGCGGGGCAGCGGTGGGCGAACCCACGTCCGCCTCGCCCGCGCCCTCGGCCTTCCTCGAAGTGCGCGACCTCAAGGTGCACTTCCCGACCGACGACGGTCTGGTCAAGTCCGTCGACGGGCTCAGCTTCGCGCTGGAGAAGGGCAAGACCCTCGGCATCGTGGGCGAGTCCGGCTCCGGCAAGTCGGTGACCTCGCTCGGCATCATGGGCCTGCACACCGCCGGCCAGTACGGCAAGCGCAAGGCGCAGATCTCCGGCGAGATCTGGCTGGACGGCACCGAGCTGCTCTCCGCCGACCCCGACCACGTGCGCAAGCTGCGCGGCCGGCAGATGGCGATGATCTTCCAGGACCCGCTCTCCGCGCTGCACCCGTACTTCACGATCGGCCAGCAGATCGTGGAGGCGTACCGGATCCACCACGACGTCGACAAGAAGACCGCCAAGCGCCGCGCGGTCGAGATGCTCGACCGGGTGGGCATCCCGCAGCCCGACAAGCGCGTGGACAGCTACCCGCACGAGTTCTCCGGCGGTATGCGCCAGCGCGCGATGATCGCGATGTCGCTGGTCAACAACCCCGAGCTGCTGATCGCGGACGAGCCGACGACCGCCCTGGACGTGACCGTCCAGGCGCAGATCCTCGACCTCATCCGCGATCTCCAGAAGGAGTTCGGCTCCGCGGTCATCGTCATCACCCACGACCTGGGCGTCGTCGCCGAACTGGCCGACGACATCCTGGTGATGTACGGCGGCCGGTGCGTCGAGCGCGGTCCGGCCGAGGACGTGTTCTACCAGCCCCGGCACCCCTACACCTGGGGCCTGTTGGGCTCGATGCCCCGGCTCGACCGCGAGCAGCAGGAGCGGCTGATCCCGGTCAAGGGCTCCCCGCCCTCGCTGATCAACATCCCGTCCGGCTGTGCCTTCAACCCGCGGTGCCCCTACGCGGACCTCCCGAAGGACAACCTGACCCGCACGGTCCGCCCCGAGCTGGCCGAGGTCGGCAGCCGCCACTGGGCGGCCTGCCACCTGGACGCGGAGCAGCGGGAGCGTATCTGGACCGAAGAGATTGCGCCGAAGCTGTGAGCGAGAAACCCAAGGACACAGCAGTGAGCATTCCTGTGCAGAGCGAAGGCAGCGTGGCCACCAAGGGCGGTGTCGCCCCCGGCGAGACCCTGCTGAAGGTGACCGGGCTGCAGAAGCACTTCCCGATCAGGAAGGGACTGCTGCAACGGCAGGTCGGCGCCGTGCACGCGGTCGACGGCCTCGACTTCGAGGTCAAGGCCGGCGAGACGCTGGGCGTCGTGGGCGAGTCGGGCTGCGGCAAGTCGACGATGGGCCGGCTGATCACCCGGCTGCTGGAGCCGACCGGCGGCACCGTCGAGTTCCAGGGCAAGGACATCACGCACCTCGGGGTGGGCGGCATGCGTCCGCTGCGCCGGGACATGCAGATGATCTTCCAGGACCCGTACTCGTCGCTGAACCCGCGCCACACCATCGGCACGATCGTCGGCGCTCCCTTCAAGCTCCAGGGCGTCAACCCCGAGGGCGGGGTCAAGAAGGAGGTGCAGCGGCTGCTGGAGGTGGTCGGGCTCAACCCCGAGCACTACAACCGCTACCCGCACGAGTTCTCCGGCGGTCAGCGCCAGCGCATCGGCATCGCCCGCGCGCTCGCCCTGAACCCGAAGCTGGTCGTGGCCGACGAGCCGGTGTCCGCGCTCGACGTGTCGATCCAGGCGCAGGTGGTCAACCTGCTGGACGACCTCCAGCAGGAGCTCGGCCTGACGTACGTGATCATCGCGCACGACCTCTCGGTGGTCCGGCACGTCTCGGACCGTATCGCCGTGATGTACCTCGGCAAGATCGTCGAACTCGCCGACCGCGAGCTGCTGTACAAGGCGCCGATGCACCCGTACACCAAGGCGCTGATGTCGGCGGTGCCGATCCCGGACCCGCGGCGGAAGAACGCGAAGAGCGACCGCATCCTGCTCACGGGCGATGTGCCCTCGCCGATCTCGCCGCCCAGTGGCTGCCGTTTCCACACCCGCTGCTGGAAGGCGACCCAGATCTGCACGACGACCGAGCCGCCGCTTCTTCAGCTGCAGCCCGGCCAGCAGGTCGCCTGCCACCACCCGGAGAACTTCGCGGACCAGGCGCCGCAGGACACGGTCCTGCTGTCGGCCGCGAAGGAGGCCGAGAAGCTGGTCGGCGACGCGGTGCTGGAGGAGTCGGCGGAGACGTCGGTGGCGGTGGCGGCCACGCTCGCCGAGGCGGCGGCCGAACCGGCCGCCGAACCCGCGGAGGCCACCGAGCCCGAGGCCGTCGAGCCGGAAGCCACCGAGCCGGAAGCCTCGACCGGCGAAGAGAAGTAGACGCAACCGGCCGTCCGTACGCCCCCGTTGACCGATCCAGGTCACCGGGGGCGTTCGCATGCCGGGGTCGGTCACGGTCAACTACCCTGTGACGCATGACAAGTTGGTAAAGTCATGTACATGACATGCGAGGTGAGGGCAGAGTCCTGCGTGTCCGACTGATCGGAAACACGCACCGAAGGGACGACTTCATGGCACTCTCCCGTTCGGCACGTCTGGGGGCCCTCGCGACCGCGGCGGCCTCTTTTCTTGTCATCGCCGCTTCCCCCGCCCCCACCCCCGGCGCCGACGGCATCGGTGACCCCTACTTCCCGCAACTGGGCAACGGCGGCTTCGACGCCCGCCACTACACCCTCGACGTCGCCTACAACCCCGACACCGACCGCCTGGATGGGCGTACGACCCTCACGGCCCGCGCCACCCAGAACCTCTCCTCCTTCGACCTGGACCTCCAGAAGCTGGAGGTCACCAAGGTCCAAGTGAACGGAAGACGGGCCCAGTTCACCCGCACCGGCGACGAACTGCGCATCACCCCACGGGACTTCCTCCGCAAAGGCAGGGACTTCACGGTCACCGTCACCTACGGCGGGGTACCCGAACCCCTCAACGGACCCATCGTGTTCGGCTCCGACTACGGCTGGATGAAGACCGCCGACGGAGTCTTCGTCGCCTGCGAACCCAACGCCGCCTCGACCTGGTTCCCGTCCAGCGACCACCCCTCCGACAAGGCCACCTACGACATCCGTATCAAGGCCCCCAAGGGCCTCACCGGAGTCTCCAACGGCCGGCTCGTCTCGACGTACGACAAGGGCGACTCGACGTACACCCACTGGCGGGAGTCGAAGCCGATGGCGACCTATCTCGCCACCGCCACCATCGGGAAGTTCGACGTGAAGACGGGCACGACGCCCGGCGGCACCCCGATCTACGTCGCCATCGACCCCGTCCTCGCCAACAGCAACAGCGTCGACGTGTACGCCGTGACGGCCGCCGCCACCGACTACTGGTCGCAGGTCTTCGGGCCGTACCCCTTCGAGGAGACCGGCGCGATCGTCGACGACATGCCGGAGGCCGGGTTCTCGCTGGAGGTGCAGTCCAAGCCCGCCTACTCGGCCGTGCGCAGCGAGTCGACGATCGTGCACGAGCTGGCGCACCAGTGGTTCGGCGACTCCGTGTCGGTCGCGCACTGGAAGGACATCTGGCTCAACGAGGGCTTCGCGACCTACGCCCAGTGGCTGTGGGCCGAGCACCAGGGCACCCGCAGCGCGCACGACTCGTTCCTGGCCGGCTACAACGCCCGCCCCGCCGAGAGCAGCTTCTGGCAGACCGTCGTGGCGGACCCGCAGCGCGACACGATGTTCGCCTCCGCGGTCTACCAGCGCGGCGCGATGACCCTCCAGATGCTCCGCGAACGCATCGGCGACACCGCGTTCTTCAAGCTGCTGCCCGCCTGGACGAAACTCCACCGCTACGGCAACGGCGACACGGCCGGCTTCATCAGGCTCGCCGAGAAGATCAGCGGCCAACAGCTCGACGACCTGTTCCGGACCTGGCTCTACACGACGGGCAAGCCCACCCTCTGACGACCCACGCGTAACAATGCGGTGTGCTTCAGCAACTGTTCAGTCCCTCCGTCCAGCACACGCTCGACCTCGTCGGCATCTTCGTGTTCGCCATCTCCGGCGCGCTGCTGGCCGTCCGCAAGAACTTCGACGTGTTCGGCATCGCCGTGCTCGCCGAGGTCACCGCGCTGGGCGGAGGGATCTTCCGGGACGTGATCATCGGGGCGGTGCCCCCGGCCGCCTTCACGGACCTGGGGTACTTCATCACCCCGCTCTTCGCCGCGCTCCTCGTCTTCTTCCTCCATCCGCACGTGGAGCGCATCCAGGCCGGCGTCAACGTCTTCGACGCGGCGGGCCTCGGCCTGTTCTGCGTCTCGGGCACGGTGAAGGCGTACGACTACGGGCTCAGCCTCACCTCCTCCGCCGCCCTGGGTCTGGCCACCGCCGTCGGCGGCGGTGTGCTGCGGGACGTCCTCGCCAACGAGACCCCGTCCCTGCTGCGCTGGGACCGCGACCTGTACGCGGTCCCGGCGATCGTCGGCGCCACCATCTCCGTCCTGTGCATCCACTACGACGCGCTGACCCCCCTCACCAGTGGGCTCGCGATCGTCACCGCTTTCGTGCTGCGCCTGCTCGCGATGCGGTTCCACTGGCGAGCTCCGCGTGCGTGGAACCGGCGTTCGACCGTCCGTGAGGAGTAGTGGTCCCGGTCTTGGCGTGCGGATGGTTCTTGCCCATCTCCAGCGTCAGCCAGCGGAACACGGCCTTCACCTGCGGCCGCCACAGCGCCATCGTGTGACCGCCGTCGCTGCGCGGCAGGAACACCACGTGCACGGTCGTCGGCGCCTCCGCGACCGATGCCAGGGCGGTGCCCGCCTCGTAGCCGTCGCCGGACTCGCCCGAGATGTACAGCGCGATTGGGGGCGGGGTCTTCTTCGCCTTCAGCAGCAGGTACGGGTTGTTCTCGGCGCGCAGCGTCGGGCCGGCCGCAGCGAGTGAATTGCGTTCGGCGATCGGGTCGTTGTAGCCGGACATGCCCACGGCCGCGCGATAGCGGTCCGGGTGGGCCACCGCCAGCTTGACCGCGCAGTGCGCGCCGGCCGAGTAACCGGCCACCGCCCAGCCCGAAGGCGCGGGCTCGGCGCGGAAGTTGTCCATGACCATCTTCGGAACGTCGACGCTCAGCCAGGTGTCGGCGTTGACCGTGCCGGTGATGTTGGCGCAGCCGGTGTCGACGCCGGCCAGCAGGTTGGTGCGCGGCGCGACCAGGATGAAGGGCGCGACCCGGCCGCTCTTCATCAGCGGCAGCAGTTGCGCGTTGGCGTGCAGCGACCCGAACCAGGCCTTCGCCGAGCCGGGGTAGCCCGGCAGCAGTTCCACCACCGGGAACTTGTGGTGGCGGTAGGCGGGCTCCTTGTACTGCGGCGGCAGCCAGACGTAGACCTCGGCGTTGACGCCCGACACCTGGCCCTTGAGCTGGGTGACCTCCACCCCGCCGGCCGCGCGCATGCCGGGACCCTCGGCGGGGGAGAAGGCCTGCTTCACCTTGGGCAGCCGGTTCAGCGAGATGTTGCCGGTGCCGTTCTTGCCGAGATTCGCGGCCTGCTGGACGTGGTTGCCGGTGCCGAGGAGGTCGGCCCAGTTGTCGTAGAGGTTGTTCTGGTTGTTGACCATGACGAAGACCAGGGTGACGGCCGTGGCCTGTGCGAACAGCAGCATCACGGCCCGTGCCGCCACGCGTACGGCCTTGGGGCCGCGCATCCGCGACCACAGCACGAGCGGCAGTATGAGGGCGACGATCGTCAGCACGACGGCGGTGTAGAGGAACGGAGTCCCGGTGAGGCTCATGTCCCCAAAGAGGGGGATCACCGGCCGCGGGTCACGGACGAGAACGGACACTTACCAAGAAATTGCCGGTTCCTCACCCGAGTGGCCGATGGTTTGCCGGTGTTTTCATATGCCCGCAACAGCAAAGCTACCGCTTAGTAATCACCTGTTGTACGGTTCATCCATGCGAGAAGCAGCATCCGCGCCGGCGCCCGTGCGGGCCACGATCGGCGACAGCGAGTTCGACCGCGACACGGCGGTCACCCGTCGCGCCCCGGGCGTCTACGACATCGACCTCTCGGCCGGCTGGACGATCATCAACGCGGTCAACGGCGGCTACCTCCTGTCCGTCCTGGGGCGAGCCCTGGCGGACGCGCTCCCGCACCCCGACCCGTTCACGATCTCCGCGCACTACCTCACGGCGTCCCAACCGGGCCCGGCGGTCATCCGCACGGACACGATCCGCACCGGCCGCACCCTCTCCACGGGCCAGGCGTCCCTCTTCCAGTACGACGAGGAGGGCGCGGAGGTCGAACGCATCCGCGTCCTGGCCTCCTACGGCGACCTGGACGCGCTCCCGGACGACGTCCGTACGACGGCCCGCCCTCCGGTGTTCCCGCCCCTGGACCAGTGCTTCGGCCCGGAGGACGGTCCCGCCCCCGTCGACGGCAGCTCGGCCATCACCGACCGCCTGATGCTCAAGCTGGACCCGTCCACCCTCGGCTGGGCCCTGGGCGCCCCCTCCGGCAAGGGCGAGATGCGCTCCTGGTTCGGCCTCGCGGACGGCCGCGACGCGGACCCGCTCTCCCTCCTCCTGGCGGTGGACGCGCTCCCCCCGACGGCCTTCGAGATCGGCTTGAAGGGCTGGGTCCCCACGGTGGAACTCACCGTCCACGTCCGGGCCCGCCCGGCCCCGGGCCCCCTGCGCGTCTCCATCACCACCCGCAACCTGGCCGGCGGCTTCCTGGAGGAGGACGCGGAGGTCTGGGACAGCACGGACCGACTGGTCGCCCAGTCACGGCAGTTGGCGCGGGCGAGACTGACCTGAGGGGGGCGACTCCGGGCGGGGTCGGTGAGCTGCGGGGCCGCGTTCGGGCCGAGGTAGTCGCCGGGGCGATCGACGGTGCGCCCCGGCCACCCGCTCGGCCCGCGCCGGGCGGGTCGGACCTGTGCCGGTCGTCGGACGGTCCGGCCCCTGTTTGCGACCGACTCAGCCGATCGGCTTCCGCCCCAGCCAAGCCGCCAACTGGCCGTAGACGTCGGCTCCTTCGGGGGCCGGCTGGGCCGTGGCGAAGGGGGTGTCGGCGTCCCGTTGCTCGTCCGGGAGGGCCCTGCGGGCGAACGTCAGCGCGAACTGGGCCAGTTCCGGGTCGAGTTGGAGGGGGTGGCCCAGGGCTTCCGAGAGGTCCCAGGTGTGGGTGACGCCCTCCATGACGTAGCCGGAGAGGGCGATGCGGCCCGGTACCTCGCCCCAGGGGACCCGGACCAGGGCGTCCAGGCGGGCGTCGTCCGACCAGGCCTTGGCGACCCGGGTGCGGGCCTCGTCGTACGCCGTCGGCCAGCCCTCGTCCGCGACGCCGTCCACGAAGGGGCGGACGGCCAGGCCGTCGCCGCCCTCGCCCACCGTCGCGATGCGGTGGGAGCCGCCGACGAGATGGCTCAGCAGGGTGCGTACGTCGAACTCCGTGCAGGGGGTGGGGGAGTCGAGCTGTTCCGGTCGTACCGTCCTGATCAGCGCGGCCACCTGCTCGGTGGCGCGGGTGTAGAGGGGGCGGGGGTCCGTGGTGTCTGTGTTCATGGGCGTCATGCTGGGCCCATAACCTGACAGTTTCCGTCAACATTTGCGCGGGGCTCTCGGGAGGTCGATCCTGAGGGCGTGAAGGCCGACCGACTCCTCTCGATCCTGTTGCTTCTCCAGACCCGGGGCCGCGTTCCCGCGCACGAACTCGCCGCCCGGCTCGAAGTGTCGGTGCGGACCGTCTACCGGGACGTCGAGGCGCTGTCCGCCTCCGGGGTGCCGGTGTACGCCGAGCGCGGGCGGCACGGCGGGATCGAGCTGCTCGCCGGGTTCCGCACGGACGTCACGGGACTGACCGCCGACGAGTCACGCGCCCTGTTCATCCTGGCCGCACAGGGCGCCCACGCCGCCCTCGGCCTCGACGCCGCGCTCGGCTCCGCGCTGCGCAAGGTGATGGCCGCGCTGCCCGCGCCCTACCGCCCGGCCGCCGAGGTGACCTCCCGGCGCATCCTCGTCGACGCCACCCGCTGGAAGAGCGGGCCCCAACTCGCCGTGGACCTGGACGTGTTGCAGGACGCCGTCCTCACCGACCGTCGGCTGCGCCTGCGCTACCGGCACAGCGGCGCCAAGGAACCCAGCACCTACACCGTCGACCCGTACGGCCTCGTCTCCAAGGCCGGCGTCTGGTACCTGGTCGCCGACCGCCGGACCAGACCCCGCCTCTTCCGCGCCGACCGCGTCCACTCGGCCACCCTCCTGCCCGACCCCGTGAAGCGCCGCCCGGGCGTCGAACTCGCCCACGCCTGGGAGGAGTTGCGCCGCCAGGTCGAGGAACGCCCCGGCGGGCTCGACGTCACCGTCCGGGTCCGCCGCGCCCGCCTCGACATGTTCCTGCGCCTCAGCGCCTCCTCGCTCGCCGAACTCCCCACGGATGACGGGAGGAACGGAGAGAGCGACTGGGTGAGGGTCCGCCTGACCTACGGCGTCGTCCGCGAGGCGCGCCAACTGCTCCAGTTCGCCGACGCGTTGGAGGTCGTATCACCGCCGGAGGCACGCGCGGAGGTGGCCGCCGCGGCCGCTTCTGTCACGGAGCTGTACCAGCGAGTAGGCGAGCCCCGATCGTGAACTCGCAGGTCAGGGAGGCTTCTTGGGGCGCCCTTTACCCGGCGCACAGGAGGGGGACAGGGCGCCGACAAGGAAGCCCTAAGCGGCGTTGATTGAGTTCCCGCCACAAGGCCTCCTCATCGTTTTTGGAGTTGTTTCTCATGAAGCGTGCGCGTCTCCTCCCCGCAGTGGCCCTGCTGGCGCTCTCGCCCCTGGCCCTGGCGGCCTGCGGCTCTAGCGGCTCCACCTCGTCGTCCTCCGGCAGCGGCAACTCCGGCTCCACGCAGTCCTGTTCCGCGCCCACCGGCAACGCCACGGCACGGCCCAGCGGGGCCCCGTCCGGCGCGCCCACGGGCGCCGCGGCCTCGGGCATGCCGACCGGTCGGCCGACGGGCATGCCGACCGGCAACGCCTCCGGCATGCCGAGCGGTGGCCCCGGCGGAGGCGGCGGCCAGGGCGGCGGCCCTGGCGGTGGCTGCGGCGGCGGGCCCGGCGGTGGCCAGATGAGCGGCGCCCCGCAGCAGGGCTGACCGCGGCTCCCGCACGACAGGGGCGGCACGCTCGTACACCGGGCGTGCCGCCCCTGTCGTATGCCCGCCGCCCGGGTGTCGGGTGTTCAGCCGAGCCAGTGCCGCCGACCGACGCTGATCAACCGCATCTGGCGCGTGGCGAGTTGGGTGACGCGCTCGCGCTCCTCGCCGGAGAACTCCGTGGTCTCCGCGGCCTCCATGGCTTCCATGAAGAGCGAGGCCGTGATGAGCATCTGGTCGACATAGAGATGAGCGAGCATCAGCAGGTCCTCGTCGTTCCAGCCGTCGGACTCCGGGTCCTTGGCGAGTTCGGCCTTCACCTCCTCGGCGAACCGGGCCAGTTGCTCCCGGATGGCCTGCCGTACCGGCTGCACCCCGCCGTGCCGCTCGCGGGCGATGAAGCGCACGTGCGCCGGATACGTGTCCACGTGGTGGGCGATCAACTCGACCGCGCGCGTGATGCGTTGACCGCTGTCCGCGGGGGCCACCGTCTGCCGGATCATCGGATGCAGACTGCCCAGCGCCTCCTCGACGAGCGCGACCCCGAGGTCCTCCGTGGAGCGGAAGTGCCGGTAGAAGGCGGTCGGGGCGACGCCCACGGCGCGGGTGACCTCACGCAGCCCCAGACTGCTCAGGCTCTGCTCCTCCAGCAGCCCCAACGCGGCGTCCAGCAACGCCTGTCGGGTCTTCTGCTTCTGCGCCTGCCGGATGCCGAGGGTGTGACTCATGTCATCCAGTTAACAACTGTTCTCCGTAATTGGAAAGTCGTCGGACGCGCTAGACTCAAGTTCAGTGAACAAGTGTTACTACAACCGTTCACCGAAACGTAACGAGAGCCGTCCCGGCCGTCTCGGAGGGGGATTCATCCCATGCTGTTCCTTGTCGC
The DNA here is from genome assembly GCF_016612545.1 of Streptomyces sp. MBT65. Classification (GTDB taxonomy): domain Bacteria; phylum Actinomycetota; class Actinomycetes; order Streptomycetales; family Streptomycetaceae; genus Streptomyces. The sequence goes on from NZ_JAENRY010000018.1 coordinate 49,093, forward strand.
AGCGCTGCTGCTGTTCGGCGTCGTGGTGGGCACCGTGGCCCACGCGCCGCTCGCCTTCACCGCCGTCGCCGCCACCGTCATCGCCGTATGGCTGGGCATCTTCGCCCTCCGCGAGCGACACGGCCGCCGTACCCGTACGACAGCCAACTGACGCTCCACGGCTGCCAGTTCGCCGCCCGTCCCGCCACCCACCACCCACCCGATCATCGGGAGCCGAACCACCATGCAACTCACCGCACCGGCAAGCAGCAGCACCGCCACCGCCGTCAAGCCCACCGGCCGTCGTGACGCCGACGGCATGGCCGTCGCGTCCTTCATCCTCGGCCTCGTCGGTCTGCTCGTGCTCAATGTCTTCCTCGGCCCGATCGCCATCGCCCTGGCCGGCGTGGCGCTGTGGCGCGGCACCGCCCGTCGCGGGCGTGCCTTCCTCGGGCTCGGGCTCGGGATCGCCGATCTGCTGGTCCTCGTCGCCTTCATGCAACTGGACAGCACCGTCTCCTGGAGCTTCTAGGAAGCGCGCCGGATCCGTACCGGCGTCCCCGCCCCTCCGGGGTGCGCACCGGGGACCGTAGAATCGGCGTCACCATGGCATACCTCGACCACGCCGCGACCACCCCGATGCTTCCCGAGGCAGTCGAGGCGATGACGGCCCACCTGAGCATCACGGGCAACGCCTCCTCCCTCCACGCTTCCGGCCGCAAGGCCCGCCGTACGGTCGAAGAGTCCCGGGAGACCCTCGCCGAGTCGCTCGGCGCCCGCCCGAGCGAGGTCGTGTTCACCTCCGGCGGCACCGAGGCCGACAACCTCGCGGTGAAGGGCCTGTACTGGTCCCGCCGCGACGCCGACCCGGCCCGCACCCGGGTACTGGCCAGCCCCGTCGAGCACCACGCCGTCCTGGACGCCGTCCACTGGCTGGGCGAGCACGAGGGCGCCACCGTCGAGTACCTCCCGGTCGACTCCTACGGCCGGGTCCACCCCGAGGTGCTGCGCGAGGCGATCGCCCGCAACCCCGACGACGTCGCCCTGGCCACCGTGATGTGGGCCAACAACGAGATCGGCACGGTGCTGCCGGTCCGCGAACTCGCGGACGTGGCGGGGGAGTTCGGTGTCCCGCTGCACGCCGACGCGGTGCAGGCCTTCGGTCAGGTGCCGGTCGACTTCGCCGCCTCCGGGCTCGCCGCGATGACGGTCTCCGGCCACAAGATCGGCGGCCCGTACGGCATCGGCGCGCTGCTGCTGGGCCGCGAGTACACCCCCGTACCCGTCCTGCACGGCGGCGGCCAGGAACGCCATGTCCGCTCCGGCACCCTCGACGTCCCCGCGATCGCCTCCTTCGCGGTCGCCGGCCGCCTCGCCGCCGAACAGCGCGAGTGGTTCGCCCGCGAGATCGGCGCCCTCCGCGACGACCTCGTCACGGCCGTCCGTACGGCGGTCCCGGACGCGATCCTCGGTGGCGACCCGGTGGACCGGCTGCCGGCCAACGCCCACTTCACGTTCCCCGGCTGCGAGGGCGACTCCCTGCTGCTCCTGCTGGACGCGCAGGGCATCGAGTGCTCCACCGGCTCGGCCTGCACCGCGGGCGTCGCCCAGCCCAGCCATGTCCTGCTCGCCACCGGCACCGATCCGGACCTCGCCCGCGGCACCCTGCGCTTCTCGCTCGGCCACACCTCCACGGAGGCCGACGTGGAGGCCGTGGCGAAGGCGATCGGCCCGGCGGTGGAACGTGCGCGCGCCGCCGGGCTGACCTGAGAGGACCGCTCCTCCTAGGACTCCGTCACCATGAGGGAGGCCATCATGCCCTCGTCCTCGTGCTGCAACAGGTGGCAGTGGAGCATGTACATATAGGTGTCGTCGGAGAAGTCGGTGAACTCCATGGCGATCTTGATCGAGCCGCCACCGACCACCTCGTAGGTGTCGTACCAGCCGAGCTGGACCCCGGTGGGATCCTCGCCGTTGATGGAGATCAGCTGATACGGCACGTCGTGCAGGTGGAACGAGTGTTCCAGCTGGGTGGAGTTCTGGATCGTCCAGATCTCCTTCGAGCCGACCGTCGTACTGATCATCGCCATCGCGGCCATCGTCGTGCCCGCCGACCCGTTGATCAGCATCGTGGCGCCGTTCTGGCCCAGGGTGATGGTCCGGGTGGTGAAGTCGGTCGTGTCGTACCGGTCGATGGTGTTGAGGGTGCTGGGCAGGTCGTCCGGGGTGTCGGAGCCGCTGGCCGTGATCGCGAGGAAGTCGTACGTGCCGCTGCCGCCGCGGATCCAGCCGGTGGTGATCACGGCCTGGAGGGTGGCGTCCGCGGTGAGGTCCATCGTGAACTCGGCGCGGGCACCGGCCACCAGGCGGATCGTGGTCACATCGGTGGCCTCGGTCAGATAGCCCTGGTCGGTGCTGATCTGGGTGAGGGTGCCGCCGTCACTGCGCTGGATGGTGATGATGTCGGACGGCGAGGCGTTCAGCGCGCGGAAGCGGGTGCGGGTCTTGGTGGCGGTGAAACCGAGCGTGGTGGAGTCCACGTTGGTTCCGTTGACCAGGAGGGGGAAGGTGGTGGTGCTGAGCCGATAACCGGCCGCGTCGTACTTGATGTCCCCGGCGGTGTCCACGGCGAGGGACTGGAAGATGAGCGGGACGTCGTCGACGCCGTAGTCGCTGGGCAGCGCGGTGGACGCGTCCGTGGAGTCCTCGACGATGATCATGCCGGCCAGACCGTGCACGGCCTGCTTGGCGGTGGTGCCCAGGGCGTGCGGGTGGTACCAGAGCGTGGTGGCCGGGTCCTTGACGGTGAACGTGGGGGACCAGGTCGTGCCGTCCGCGAAGGCGACCTGGGGGCCGCCGTCCATCTTCGCGGGCACGTGGGCGCCGTGGAAGTGGACCGTCGTGTCCTCGCCGATGTTGTTGGTGATGTTGAGCAGGACCACGTCGCCGTTGGTCCACTTCATGGTCGGGCCCAGGAAGTCCTGGTTGTAGCCCATCGTGCTGCTGGTGACGCCCGAGATCACCTCGGCGGTGCCGGTCTTGGCCTCCAGCGTGTACGTGGTGACGCCGTCGGCGGTGGTGCCCTCCAGGAGGTCGGGGATGGTGAGGGTGGTGTCCGCCGCGGAGGCCTTGTTCTTCGCCGCGCCGTTCAGCAGGGAGAAGGCGCCGCCCGCCGCCGCGACCGCCGCGATGCCGGTCCCGGCCATGCCGCCGAGGAACTTGCGCCGGTGCAGACCCTTGCCCCGGGCCGCGATGTCCTTGCCGTGCTCGCGCTTCTCGGCGACGGATTTGCGGTGGTTGCCCTGTGCGTCGGTGTTCTGGCCGGACGCGGGCTCGCTGGTGTGTGTCATGGCGCCAGAGATTTGACCTAAGGCCTGTGTAAAGACTGGGCGACACTTAGTAGTCAGCAGGGCAAGCTATGAAAGGTGTGCGTGCGCGATCGCTCCCCAACTCACCTTGAGGGGATGCGGAGTTGACGTACTCCAGGTCACATCCGGAGCAGGGGACGCATCGGACACCGTCGTAACTGAAATGACTCATAGCCAAACCCTCGTGTGGCGCGAATCACACCTGCGTCCGGTGTGCCCGCCTTACGAGTGTCATGTACCGGTCCCAGTCCCAGTACCGCCCGGGGTCCGTGTGATCGGTCCCGGGCACCTCCACGTGCCCGATGACGTGCTCCCGGTCGACGGGGATGCCGTAGCGCCGGCATATCTCCGCCGTCAGTCGCGCGGAGGACGTGTACATCGCGTCGGTGAACGAGGACGCCCGCTCCACGAAGCCCTCGTGCTCGATGCCGACACTGCGTTCGTTGTACGACCGGTTGCCCGCGTGGAAGGCCACGTCCAGCTCCCGGATCATCTGCGTGACCGCCCCGCCCTTGCGGACGATGTAGTGCGCCGCCGCCTGGTGCGCGGGGTCCTGGAAGGCCTTCACCGCGCTCGCGTAACCGCCCTGGGTGACATGGATGACCACCATGTCTATCCCGTAGTCGTCCGGCCGGTCCGCCCGCCGGTAGTTCGCCGAGGACGCCGCCACCCACGTCGCCCCCCGGAAGTCGACCGCCCCCGGAGTCCGCGGCTTCTCCACCCCCGGCAGCCGCCACCACAACCGCGCCAACTCGTCCCGGGCCAGCACCCCGGTCCCTACGGCGGCCAGGGCGCCGCCGATGAGCAGCGCGCGCCGACCGGGGTGCCGACGGGTGGTCTCCGGCGACCTCTGCCTGCCGCCCGGCGGTTTCTCCGCGCCGCCCGGCGAGCTCTTCCCGCCACCCGGTGGCATCGACGCGCCGCCCGGCGGCTTCGCCGTCCGGTCGTTCCGATCGCTCTGTGTCTCCCCCATGTGATCGTCAACGGATACTCGCGGGCCCCGGTTCCCGACGCCCCGTACCCTGGAAGGGTTATGACTGAGACCTCGCCGCGCCCCCGCCCCCTTCGCGTACTCGCCGCCATGTCCGGCGGAGTGGACTCCGCCGTCGCCGCCGCCCGAGCCGCGGAAGCCGGCCACGACGTGACCGGCGTCCACCTCGCGCTCTCCGCGAACCCGCAATCGTTCCGCACGGGCGCGCGTGGCTGTTGCACCATCGAGGACTCCCGGGACGCCCGCCGCGCCGCCGACGTCATCGGCATCCCGTTCTACGTCTGGGACCTCGCCGACCGCTTCCGCGAGGACGTCGTCGAGGACTTCGTCGCCGAGTACGAGGCCGGCCGCACCCCGAACCCCTGTCTGCGCTGCAACGAGAAGATCAAGTTCGCCGCGCTCCTCGACAAGGCGCTCGCCCTCGGCTTCGACGCGGTCTGCACCGGCCACTACGCCCAGGTGATCGTGAACGAGGACGGCACCCGCGAACTGCACCGCGCCTCCGACATGGCCAAGGACCAGTCCTACGTCCTCGGCGTCCTGGACGAGCGGCAGCTCGCGCACGCCCTCTTCCCGCTCGGCGACACGGTGACCACGAAGGACGAGATCCGCGCGGAGGCCGAGCGCCGCGGCCTCGCGGTCGCCAAGAAGCCCGACTCGCACGACATCTGCTTCATCGCCGACGGCGACACCCAGGGCTTCCTCGCGAACCGCCTCGGCAAGGCCGAGGGCGACATCGTCGACGAGTCCGGGTCCGTCGTCGGCTCGCACGAGGGCGCGTACGGTTTCACCATCGGCCAGCGCAAGGGCCTGCGCATCGGCACCCCGGCCGCCGACGGCAAGCCGCGCTACGTCCTGGACATCTCCCCGGTCGACAACACGGTGACGGTCGGCCCGGCCGCCTCCCTGGACGTCAGCGGTCTCACCGCCGTGAAGCCTCGCTGGTGCGGCACGGCCCCCACCGGGCCCGGCACCTACACCGCCCAACTCCGCGCCCACGGCGGCGAGACCGAGGTCACCGCCGAACTCGTCGATGGCACCCTGGAGGTGTCCTTCACCGAGCCGGTACGGGGCGTGGCCCCCGGCCAGGCGATCGTGCTCTACGACGGCACGCGCGTGGTGGGGTCGGCGACGATCGCGACGACCACGCGCGCGGCGACGGCGATGGCCTGAGACCAGGGCCGTCGCCCGTCGCGCCCCGAAGGAAGCGGTCAGTCGTCGCTCACAGCACCTCTACGTCGTAGAAGCAGAGGTGGTCCTTGATCTGCGCCACGTCGGGCTTGGGGTCGGGATACGCCCACACCAGGTCGGCCGCGTCCGGGAGGGACCAGTACGACGCGTCGCCCTTGAAGGGGCAGTGGGTGTGGGTCTCGGAGGGGGTCAGGAGGTCGAGGCGTACGTCCTCCGGAGGGAGGTAGTAGCGCACCGGCGAGCCGGTCTCCTTCAGGACGAGGGGACGGTCGCTCTCCGCCAGCACCTGGTCGCCGTGGACGACGCGTACGTGCCGGTCGCCCTGCTCGATCGTGATCGTGTGTCCGTCAGCCATACCGGAAAAGCACTCGCGGGCGCCCGGTTCTTCCCGCGTACGGTGACGGGTATGAAGATCTGTGTCTTTCTCTCCGCCGCCGACCTGGACGAGCGCTACACCCGCCCCGCGCGGGAGTTCGCGGAACTGCTCGGCAAGGGCGGGCACACGCTCGTGTGGGGCGGTTCCGACTCCGGGCTGATGAAGGTGGTCGCCGACGGTGTGCAGGCGGCCGGTGGACGGCTGGTGGGCGTCTCGGTGACCTTCCTGGCGGCGTCGGCGCGGCCGGGCGTCGACGAGATGGTGGTCGCGGCCGATCTCGCCTGGGGGTCCCCCCGCGCCCTTTAGGCAGTGGGGGAGCAAGAGGCTGCTCCTGGAGAAGGCCGACGCCGTGGTCGTCATGGTGGGCGGTACCGGAACGCTGGACGAGGCGACGGAGATCCTGGAGCTGAAGAAGCACGGCCACAGCGACAAGCCGGTGGTGCTGCTGAACACCGCGGGCTTCTACGACGGCCTGAAGACCCAGTTCCGGCGCATGGAGGACGAAGGATTCCTGCCCGTCCCGCTCACCGACCTGGTGTTCTTCGCGGAGGAGCCGGTAGGGGCGCTGGCCTACCTGGAGGAGTCGTTCGGTACCCGCTGATGCGAGCATGGCGGGCATGCCTACACATGTGATCACCGGGGCCGGTTCCGGCATCGGCGCGGCCGTCGCCCGCCGGCTGCACGCGCGCGGGGACGAACTCGTGCTCCACGCGCGCGACGCGGGCCGCGCGAAGGAACTGGCCGCGGAGTATCCCGGGGCGCGCACCCTGGTGGGCGACCTGGCCGACCCCGACAAGCTCAGCTGGGCGTTCTCGCACCAGAGCCTGCCCGACCGCGTGGACACGCTCCTGCACATCGCCGGGGTGGTCGACCTCGGCCCGGTGGGCGAACTGACCCCGAAGACCTGGCGCCACCAGCTCAACGTCAACCTGATCGCCCCCGCCGAACTGACCCGCCACTTCCTGCCCCAACTGCGGCTCTCCGGCGGCCACGTCCTCTTCGTGAACTCCGGCGCCGGCCTGCGGGCGAGCGCCGACTGGTCCGCGTACGCCGCCTCCAAGCACGGCCTGAAGGCCCTGGCGGACTCCCTGCGCCACGAGGAGCACGGCAACGGCGTCCGCGTCACCTCGGTCTACCCCGGCCGCACCGCCAGCCCCATGCAGGCCAAGGTCCACCAACAGGAGGGCAAGCAGTACGACCCCGCCCAGTGGATCGACCCCGAGTCCGTCGCCACGACGATCCTCATGGCGATCGACCTGCCGGGGGACGCGGAGGTCAACGACGTGACGGTACGACCGGGCCGGTGAGGTTGCCCCCGGGGCTCCGCCCCAGACCCCGCCAAGGGGCTCCGCCCCCTGGACCCCCGATCGGCCCCGAAAGGGCCTCGTCCTCAAGGGCCGGACGGGCTGGATATTGCCGGCCTGGATGAAGAGGGGCCGGAGCTGAGAGATGTCGGCCCGGTTGAAGAAGGCGCCGAAGCCGCAAGCACAGTAGAAACACGTAAGGAGCCGCTCCTATGCACCTCGACCACACCCACGACGGCCCCGCCGCCGTCAGCGCCGACGCGCATCGCCCCGACGGCACCCACCGTGCCCTGCGCATCGGGCTCGGCGGGCCCGTCGGGTCCGGTAAGACCGCCACCGTCGCCGCGCTCTGCCGGGCCCTGCGGGACGAACTCTCGCTCGCCGTCGTCACCAACGACATCTACACGCGTGAGGACGCCGAATTCCTGCTGCGGGAGGCCGTGTTGCCGCCCGAGCGGATCGCCGCCGTGGAGACGGGAGCCTGTCCGCACACCGCGATCCGGGACGACATCTCCGCCAACCTCGAAGCCGTCGAGGATCTGGAGGACGAGGTCGGGCCGTTGGATCTGATCCTGGTCGAGTCGGGTGGGGACAATCTCACCGCGACCTTCTCCAAGGGGCTGGTCGACGCGCAGATCTTCGTGATCGACGTGGCTGGCGGGGACGACATTCCGCGGAAGGGCGGGCCGGGGGTCACCACCGCCGATCTGCTGGTCGTCAACAAGACCGACCTCGCGCCGTACGTGGGATCCGATCTGGGGCGGATGGCCGCCGACGCGAAGACTCAGCGGGCCGAACTGCCCGTCGTCTTCCAATCGTTGCGGACCGAGGCGGGCGTAGGCGATGTCGCCGCCTGGGTGCGGGCGCAACTCGCCGCGTGGACGGCGTGATCGCGACCGGGGTCCGGGCCACCGCGCGGATCGTGGCCCGGGAGGACGGGCGGGGCGGTACCGCGCTGCCCGTGTTGGAGGGGGACGGGCCGCTCGCGTTGCGGCGGACCCGGGGGAGTGGGTCCGAGGCGCGCGTCCTGCTTGTCGGGGCCATGAGCGGGCCGCTCGGTGGCGATCACTTCGCCGTCGAGGCCGATGTCGAGCGGGGAGCGCGGTTGCGGGTCGGGTCCGCTGCCGCGACCATCGCGCTGCCGGGGCAGGCGAAGGGCGAGTCTCGGTACGACGTGCGGCTCCGGGTCGCCGAGGACGGCGAACTGCACTGGCTGCCCGAGCAGTTGATCTCCGTGCGTGGCAGTGACTTGCGCGTCACGACGCGCGTCGAACTCGCCGACTCCGCCCGGCTCGTGCTGCGCGAGGAGCAGGTGCTCGGGCGCGCCGGTGAGGAACCCGGACGGCTCACCAGCAGACTGGCACTGCGGGTCGGGGGGCGTACCGTGCTCGATCAGGAGTTGGCCTGTGGGCCCGGAGCGCCGGGCGGCTGGGACGGGCCCGCCGTCCTCGGGGGGCATCGCGCGGTGGGGCAACTCCTCGTCGTACGGCCGGAGTTCGGTCGGGAGCCGGTCGCCGCCCGCATGCTGGGGGAGTGTGCGGCGCTGGTGCCGCTCGCCGGGCCCGCCGTGCTGGTGAGTGCGATCGCCTCCGACGCGCTGCGACTGCGGCGGGTGTTGGACGAGGCCCTGGCGTCGCTCGGGTGAGTATCCGCTGAGCGGGACGCCTGTTTCCGCTTATCGGATTGGTAAAGAAGGTCAACCGCCTCTGTTCTCAGACGGCTCACAGCCGCGAGGATCCTCCGAGACCATTTCGCAACGATGTACGGGGAGGGGCCCACTTGAGGCACAACAGACCGAAGAGCCGCGTGATGGCGTTCGGTTCGGCCGGATTCGCGGCGGCGGCGCTGATAGCCGGCGCCGTGGTGGCACCCGCGGCCAACGCGCAGACCAACCAGGCGGCAGGCCACGGACAGGACAGTGCGGCCAAGGGCGCCGCGCTCGCCGCCGCCCGCGCCGCGAAGGCCGGGATCGACTGGCAGGACTGCCCCGCGGACTGGGGTTTCGAGAAGCCGATCCAGTGCGGCTATGTCACCGTGCCGATCGACTACACCAAGCCCAACGGCAAGACGATCAAGCTGGCCGTCGACCGCATCGCCAGCACGGGCACGAAGGAGGAGCGCCAGGGCGCGCTCGTCTACAACCCCGGCGGCCCGGGTGGCTCCGGAATGCGCTTCCCGCGCCGGGTCACCACCAAGAACCCGCTGTGGGTCAACACGTCCAAGGCGTACGACTTCGTGGGCTTCGACCCGCGCGGTGTCGGCCACTCGGCGCCCATCTCCTGCATCGACCCGCAGGAGTTCGTGAAGGCGCCCAAGGCGGACCCGGTACCGGACTCCACGGCCGACAAGAACGCGCAGCGCAAGCTGGCCCGTGAGTACGCGGACGGCTGCGCCGCGCGCACCGGTCGCACCATGCTCGCGCAGATGACCACGCCGAACACCGCGCGCGACCTCGACGTCATCCGCGCCGCCCTCGGCGAGAAGAAGCTCAACTACCTGGGCGTCTCCTACGGCACCTACCTCGGCGCGGTCTACGGCACCCTCTTCCCGAGCCACGTCCGCCGGATGATCGTCGACAGTGTCGTCAACCCGGCGCGCGACAACATCTGGTACGAGGCCAACCTGGGCCAGGACGTCGCCTTCGAGGGCCGCTGGAAGGACTGGGAGGACTGGGTCGCCAAGAACGACGCGGCCTTCCACCTCGGCACCACCCGCGCCGCCGTCCAGGCGAAGTGGCTGGAGCTGCGCGCCACCGCGAAGAAGAGCCCGCTCGGCGGGGTCGTCGGTCCGGCCGAACTGCTCGGCTTCTTCCAGGGCGCGCCGTACTACGACTCCTCGTGGGTGCCGGTCGCCACCGCGTTCAGCAAGTACGTCGCCGGTGACCCCCAGCCGCTGATCGACGCGGCCTCGCCCGACATGTCGGACACCGCGGGCAACATCACCTCGGAGAACGGCAACGCCGTCTACACGGCCGTCGAGTGCACCGACGCCAAGTGGCCGACCAGCTGGGCGAAGTGGGACAAGGACAACACGGAGCTCAACAAGAAGTACCCGTTCCTGACCTGGTCCAACGCCTGGATGAACCTGCCGTGCGCCACCTGGCCGGTCAAGCAGCAGTCCCCGGTCGAGGTCAGGACCGGCAAGGGCCTGCCGCCGGTTCTCATCGTGCAGTCGCAGCGTGACGCCGCCACGCCGTACGAGGGCGCCGTCGTCCTGCACCAGCGCTTCAAGGGCTCACGCCTGATCACCGAGAAGGACGCGGGCTCCCACGGCGTGACCGGTCTGGTCAACCCGTGCATCAACTCCCGTGTCGACACCTACCTGCTGACCGGCAAGCTGGACAAGTCCGACGTGACGTGCACCCCGCACGCGACGCCGGTGCCGTAAGCAGTAGTAGTCAGTAGTAGTCGTACGTAGTGAGGGGCGGCCGGTTCCGAACCGGCCGCCCCTCACTCGTATGTCAGCTCTACGGTCCTCAACTCAACGGCAGCCGAGGGAACTTGCGCTCCTTCGCCGCGGCCGCCTGCTCCGCCTTGACGACCGCCGCGTACTGGTCGACGTACTCCTGCTCGGAGAGCATGAGGATCGCGTACATGATCTCGTCGGTGATGGCGCGCAGGATCGCCTTCTCGTTCTCCATGCCCTCGTAGCGGGAGAAGTCGAGGGGGGTGCCGAAGCGGATCGTCACGGGGTGGACCTTGGGGATGACCTTGCCGGGCGGCTGGGCCTCGAAGGTGCCGATCATCGCGCAGGGGATGACGGGCACCTGGGCCTTCAGGGCCATGACGGCGACGCCGACCTTGCCCTTGTAGAGGCGGCCGTCGTGGGAGCGGGTGCCCTCCGGGTAGATGCCGAGCAGCTCGTCCTTGCTCAGGACACCGAGGCCCTCGCGGATCGCGGCCTGGCCCGCCTCCTTGCCGGAGCGGTCGACCGGGATCTGGCCCGCGCTGCGGAAGAAGGTCGCGGTGAGGCGCCCCCTGATGCCCGGGCCCGTGAAGTACTCGGCCTTGGCCAGGAAGGTGATGCGGCGCTTGAGGACCGCCGGCATCAGGAAGTGGTCGGCGAAGGAGAGGTGGTTGCCCGCGACGATCGCCGCGCCGGACTCCGGGATGTTGTCCAGGCCCTCTATTCGGGGCCTGAAGACCAGTCGGAGCAACGGCCCCAGAATGACGTATTTAAGGAGGTAGTAGAACAAAGGGGGGTCGCTCCTCACTCCGGCGGCTCGGCTCGACCGACCTGTTCTCGCAGGTCACCCGGTACCTCGTGGGCTGCCAGTGTAGGGGCAGGCGCCGTCCCGTGGAACCGGTGGCGATCAGGCCGCCGCCGGGCACGACGGAGGGCGGCGAGATCCTCCTCGCCGCCCTCCGCCCGGAGCAACTCGCCCCGGTTCGCCGTGACTTACAGGGACGCGCTGCGCGCCGACCGGCGCCGGTACAGCGTGAACGCGGTGGTCGCTCCGACCGCCGTGACCAGACCGGCGCCCACGGCGATCGGCAGGGCCGAGGAGGCCGTGGTGCTGGCGGCGACGTTCTGCGCCTTCAGGTCCTGGACGTACGCGGGGTACGGGGCCTTCGTGGCCGTCGACGAGGTCTGCGTGTAGTGCGGGATCCGCTTCACCGACTTCACCGAGCCGTCCGAATTCAGCAGCACCTGCTTGTCGTTGGGGTGCCGGAAGTCGAACATGCCGCCCAGAGTGCCCGCCCGCTGGTCGAAGGACGCGTCACCGATCCGGCCCGTGTGCCAGTTGTCCTCGATGAACTGCGTGATCGACGCCTGCTCGGTGGCCGTGTGGTCGATCGAATTGACCTTGCTGTACGGCGAGATGACCAGCAGCGGCTGCCGGGTGCCCGGTCCGCAGCGGTCCGCGTAACCGCCCTTGGCGGCCGGACCGGCCTGGCAGGCGGGGCTGTCGGTGGCCTTGCTGTTGGAGCCGACCGTCGAGTCCTTGGAGCCGTTGAGCACCTTCGAGGAGACGTGGTCGTACCAGCCGTCGGAGTCGTCGTAGGCGAGCACGACCGCCGTCGACTTCCACTCGGGCGACTTCTGAAGCGCGTTGATCTCCTTGATCAGGAAGTTCTGCTCGTCGGCCGGGTCCGAGTAACCGGCGTGCCCGTCCTGGTACTCGGCCGCCTTCAGGAAGCTCACCGCGGGAAGGTTGTCGGCCTTCAGCGCCGCGTCGAAGTCGGTCAGGTCGTAGTTGTGGTTCGCCCGGCCGTTGTGCCCGATCTCGGCGACGGACTTCGGCGCCAGGTGGTGCGGGTTGGACGTCGACTTGTAGTACTCGAACGGCGAGTGGTGCGGGCTGTAGTCCTCGGAGGCCGCGCCGCCGACGTTGGTGTGGGTGGTGCCGGCGCACTTCGCGTAGTCGCCGCTCCTGCCGTCCCACGCGGTGCTCGGCCGGAAGCCGCCCTGGAACCAACCCCAGCTCACACCCTTGGAGTTGAGCAGGTCACCGATGTTCTTGCCCTGCATCACCGCGAGCGCGCTGGTCGCGGTGTGGTCCTTGTCCGAGCAGTCGTCGAAGGCCGGGTCGGGGTCGTTGATGACCGTGCCGACGCCCTTGGCGTCCGGGGAGACCACGGCGTACGAGTCCGGAGTCGTCGTCTGCTTCGGGTTCTCGGTGCCGGAGGCCGGGTCGACGGATATGACTCCGTGTGTCTGACCGGAGATCAGGTTCAGCGCGCCGGGCGTCGAGGGGCCGAAGGTCGAGCTGAAGGAGTGGTCGTTCAGCGCATACTGCTGGGCGTAGTTCCACATGCCCGTGACGGTGTTGCCGTCGTAGTAGTCCATCACCAGACCGGGCTCACCGAAGAGGCCGGTGCACTTGTTGACCTCGGTGTTCTCGACGTACTTGTCGGCCTTGCCGCCGTCGGCCGCGTACTGCTCGGGGCCGTAGGAGTGGTTCTGGTCGCAGGTCATCACCTGCGAACTGCTCAGCCGCGTGGGCGTGTAGAGGTTCGGGTTCTTCTTCAGCAGCCCGGCGTTGAGCAGGTTGTCGGCCTTCGGCGTGTGGGCCGCCGCCTTGAACTTGGTGCCGTCGGTGTTCGCGGCCTGCGGGTAGGTGGCGAAGTAGTGGTCGAACGAGATGTTCTCGTCGTAGATCACGACGACGTGCTTGATCGGCGTCGACGTGTGCGTTCCGCCCGTGGGCCGGTGGCCGTTCGAGGCCGCCGCCGCGGGGACCGCCCCGCCCGCGGTGGCCAGGGCCGCGGCGCCGAGCAGGGCGCCCAGCCGCGTCAACCGGCGCCGTGCACCGGGGGTTCTTCCTTTGCCGATCATGCTGTCTCGCCTTCCGGGAGCAGTGGTTCCGCGCTCACGCCGAATGTGGCCGTAACGCCTACGGCCGAATCCTGGGCAATGGTGACGGCGGGGCGGGGGAGCGGCAATGTCGCGGGAGCGAACGCCCGGTCAGGAAATTCTCATGGTCTGTTGGCCTGTTCTTGACCGTGCTCTCAGGTCAGCAGGCCGCGGCCCAGCCAGTCCGATGTGTCCCGTACGCCGGGCAGCGCGAAGAAGTAGCCACCGCCGTACGGCGAGATGTAGTCGACCAGCGGTTCACCGGCCAGCCGCTCCTGCACCTTCGCGAACTGCCGTGCCAGGTCCTGCTGGTAGCAGCAGAACAGCAGCCCCATGTCGAGGTTGCCGTTGCTGTCCATGCCCCGGTCGTAGTTGTAGCCCCGGCGCAGGATGCGCTGGTCCGCGCTCTGCGTGGTGCGCGGGTTGGCGAGCCGGATGTGGCTGTCGAGCGGGATCACATCGCCCTGCGGGTCCTGCGCGAAGTTCGGCGTGTCCTTCTCGTGGTGTCCGTCCAGCGGGGCGCCGGTGTCCCGGGCACGGCCGAACATCCGCTCCTGCTCGGTGATGGAGACCCGGTCCCAGAACTCCACCAACATCCTTATCAGCCGTACGACTTGATAGCTGCCGCCGGTCGCCCAGTCCGGTTCGCCACTGCTACCGCCCACCCAGACAAGGTCGTTCATCGCGCGGGCGTCGGTCACCTCCGGGTTGGCGATGCCGTCCTTGAAGCCGAGGTGGTTGCGCGGGGTGCCCGAGGGGCGCGGCGGACTGATGAACCCGTCGGTCCGCCAACGGACTTGGAGGCCGCCCCGCGTGTGCCGGGTGACATCGCGCAGGGCGTGCAGCACGGTGTCCGCGCTGTCGGCGCAGAACTGCACGCTCATGTCGCCGTGACACCAGGCGGCGTTCAGGTCGTCGTCGGGGAAGGCGGGCATCGCGGTCAGCCGGCGCGGCGCGAGCTTGGCCAGTCCGTAGCGGTCGTCGAAGAGGGACGCCCCGACGCCGACCGTGACACTCAGCCGGTCGGCCGGGAGGTCCGGGCCCAGTGTGCCGGAGTCGGCGGGTGGGGCGGTGATGCCCAGGTCCGCCGGGCTGCCGCCGGTGGTGAGGAAGCGGGCCCGTTCGGTCAACGTCCTTAGGAGGTCGGTCAGTTCGGCCCGGTTCTCGGCGGTGGTGTCGAAGGACACGAATGCCGTGGCGCGCTGCGCGGGGGTGATGATCCCGGCCTGATGGAGGCCGTGGAAGGGCACGTGCGCACTGGTCTCCGTGACGGCCGACGCCGTACCGCGATCGGACGCCACCAGACCGGTACCGGCCACGGCCGCCGCACTCGCCAGGAAGCCCCGGCGGCCCACTTCGTGTCCGTGCTTCACGCGGTCCTCCGTACGTCCGTCAGGGCGGCCACGTCGGCCAGCCGCTCGACCAGTCCACCGAGGTCGGCGTCGACCTTCTCCCGCTGCGGACGGGTGAGTTGAGCCAAGGGCGTCCACTTACCGGAGCGGTCGAGGCCGTCCAGGGTGTGCTGCGCCCGGTCCATCCACGCGCCGAGTTCGGTGAACCTCGCGTCCCGCGTCTTCAGCAGCGGGCGCAGACAGCCGAGCAGTACCCGGGTGCCGTCGAGGTTGGCGCGGGCGGTGGCCAGATTGGTGCCGCTGCCGTAGTCGGTGCGGCCGGTCAGCTCGAACTGCACGGTGTTCTCCAGGATTTCGTGCGCGCGCAGACCGGTGTCGGCCGGGTCCATCCGCTGCGAGGGCCAGCTGCTCTCCAACGCGTGGACGTCCTTGGCGAGTTGATCCGCGGGGCCGCGCAGCCCGCTCGCCGACTCGCCGTGCCACAGTCCGTACTCGACCCGGTGGAACCCGGTGAACCCGGCATCGTGCACCCCGCCCGCGAGGCCGGCCGTGGTGCCGTTGATCGCTCCGTCCGAGTCCCCGAACGTGCCGTAGGCGGCGCCCATCCGCTCGTAGACGAGATGCGCGGGCAGCCACGCCCTGCGGGCCGCCGCGAGGTCACCACGGTCGACGGCGGCGCGCAACACGTCGGTCTTCGCGGCCAGTTCTACGGTCCGGGCCTGGATCCACTTCTGGTAGGCGAGCGTCGGCGGGATCAGTTCCTGCTGGGTGATCGGCACGGCGGCCGGTCCGCTCTTCACCTTCGAGCCGGTGATCCGCACGGTGGGCCCCGTCACGGCGTCGGCGTCGTCGGGCAGACACTTGAAGGCGTACGAGCCGTTCCCGAGGGTCACCCCGAGCGGCCGGACCGTACCCGGCGCCAGCCCCTCGACCTCGCCGTAGACCGCGCCCGTCGTCGGATCGGTGAGATACACCTCGGCCGCCGTGCTGGACGTGTTGTGCAACTCGAAGACCTGGTGCCCCGCCTGCGGGTCCGTCCAGCCGCTGCCGCATCCGGAGGTCGCGACCTCGACGGTGGTGTGCGGCAGCCCGTCGGCGGCGACGGCGGCGGCTTTCCCACCCGAGTTGGAACCCCGGGCGGCGAGCACCCCGCCACCGACGGCGGCCACGACGACGAGGGCGCCAGCCGTGAGCAGCACGGTACGGCGACGGGCAGCGGAGACGGGGAGAGACGACGCCGGACCAGGCTCGGTCTCGGTCTCGGTCACGGGTTGTTCGGTCTCGGCTTCGGCGCCGCGCGCGGTTTCGGGCACGCCGGGCCTCCAGGGGGAGTGGTACGAAAGGTGGCGGTACCAGCGATCTTATGAGGGCGCCACGGCCCCCACCGGGTCCCTTGACCCTGTTCTGACCGGAGGGCGGGCGAGAATTCGCCGGGGGTTCACCCGGGGTCCGTGAGCACCACGGTGAGCTGCGCGGGGGTGCACGGTGGGCTACGGCCGCG
>NZ_JAENRY010000190.1 GCF_016612545.1 Streptomyces sp. MBT65
GGGGAGATGTAGTCGCCCGGGGACGGGGGGTGGGAGGACGGGGAGCGGTGGTGCCGGGAGGTGGAGGCGCTCGGCTTCGTGGCGCGGTCGTCCGGTGAGCCCAGGCTGTCGAGGTCGTCGAAGTCGGTGAACGGGCCGAAAGCGTCGGCGAAATCGTGGACCCCGGGGGAGTCGGATGTGCCGGGGAGTCCTGATGTGTCGGATGCGTCGCGTCGGCCGTGCTCGGTGGGGGAGGCGTCCGGGTCCTGCCGGTGGTGGGTGTCAGGCGAGGCGTACGGGTCCTGCCGGCCGCGGTTGTCGGGTGAGTCGTAGGTGGTGTTCGGGGCTCCGAACGCGGTCGCGGAATAGTTGCCGAGAAGCCGCCCTCCACACCCTCGGCGGCGACTGCTCCCCGGGTCACCACGCCGTGTCGGTCGAGCAGGGTGCGGGCCAGGGCGTGGGCGCGCACGGTGGGGTCCGGTTCGTGGGCGGGGAGCAGGGACCAGCGGCCCGCTACGGTCGGCGGGCCGGTGCGGGACGCGGGGCGTGCGGCGGCGGTGAGGGAGCCGTAACGCCCGCGCGGGACCGTGCGTTTGGCGCGGTGGGCCGTGGACCCCGCCGTACGACCGGAGCCCAGCAGGGAGCGCATGGGGGCGAGCGTGTCGTTCGTGAGCCGTCCGGACCAGGCCAGATCCCATACGGCGTCGGCCAGTTGGGGATCGGTGACGTCGGGGTGGGTGGTCGCGCGGATCTGGTCGGTGATCTGGCGGAAGAAGAGGCCGTAGCCGCCGGAGAGGGTGTCCAGGACCGACTGGTGCAGTGCCGTGAGTTCGAGCGGGTGCGGGGGCGGGAGGAGCAGGGGGGCCGCGTCCGCGAGGTACAGGGAGACCCAGCCGTCCTTGCCGGGGAGGGAGCCCGCGCCCGCCCACACCAGCTCGCCGGCAGAGGTGAGTTCGTCGAGCATCGCGGGCGCGTAGTTCGCCACGCGGGACGGCAGGACGAGCTTCTCCAGGGCGGACGCCGGCACGGAGGCGCCCTGCAACTGCTCGACGGCGCGCACCAGTCCGTCGATGCCGCGCAGCCCGTGTCCCTTGCCGATGTGCTGCCACTGGGGCAGGAACTGCGCGAGCGCGGCCGGCGGCACCGGCTCCAACTCGTGCCGCAGCGCGGCCAGGGAGCGGCGGCGCAGTCGGCGCAGCACTGTCGCGTCGCACCACTCCTGGCCGATCCCGGCCGGATGGAACTCCCCTTGTACGACACGGCCGTTCGCCGCGAGTCGCTGCAACGCGCCGTCGGTGACCGCGACTCCGAGGCCGAAGCGGGCGGCCGCCGTGGCCGACGTGAACGGGCCGTGGGTGCGGGCGTGGCGCGCGAGGAGGTCGCCGAGCGGGTCCTTGACCGGTTCGGTGAACGCCTCCGGGACGCCGACCGGCAGCGCCGTACCGAGTGCGTCGCGCAGGCGGCCCGCGTCCTCGATCGCCGCCCAGTGGTCGGCACCGCCGATACGGACCCGGATCGCGCGGCGGGCCGAGGCGAGGTCGTGGGCCCACTGCGGTGCGGCGCCCCGCTCGGCCAACTCGGCGTCGGTGAGCGGGCCGAGCATCCGCAGCAGGTCGGCCACGCCCTCGACGTCCTTGATGCGGCGGTCCTCGGTGAGCCACTGTAGTTCGCGCTCCAGCTCGGTCAGCACCTCGGCGTCGAGGAGTTCGCGCAGCTCCGCCCTGGCCGAGCAGCTCGGCCAGCAGGTGGGAGTCCAGGGACAGGGCGGCGGCGCGGCGCTCGGCGAGCGGTGAGTCTCCCTCGTAGAGGAACTGGGCGACGTACCCGAAGAGGAGGGAGCGGGCGAAGGGGGACGGCTCGGGGGTGGTGACCTCGACGAGGCGCACCTTGCGGGACTCCAGGTCACCCATCAGCTCGGTGAGGCCCGGGACGTCGAAGACGTCCTGGAGGCATTCGCGGACCGCCTCCAGGACGATCGGGAACGAGCCGAACTCGCTTGCCACCTGGAGCAGTTGGGCGGCCCGCTGGCGCTGCTGCCACAGGGGGGTGCGCTTGCCGGGGTTGCGGCGCGGCAGCAGCAGCGCGCGGGCGGCGCATTCGCGGAAGCGGGCCGCGAACAGGGCCGAGCCGCCGACCTGGTCGGTGACGAGCTGATTGACCTCGCCCTTGTCGAAGGCCACGTCCGCCGCACCTACGGGGGCTTGGTCGGCGTCGTACTCCGTGCCGGCCTTCATGGGCTCCTGGTCGAGCAGGTCCAGGCCCATCAGGTCGGCGTCCGGCAGCCGTAGGACGATGCCGTCATCGGCGTGCATCACCTGGGCGTCCATGCCGTAGCGCTCGGAGAGGCGGGCGCCGAGGGCGAGGGCCCAGGGGGCGTGGACCTGGGCGCCGAAGGGGGAGTGGATGACCACGCGCCAGTCGCCGAGTTCGTCGCGGAAGCGCTCCACGACGATCGTGCGATCGTCCGGGATGTGGCCGCAGGCCTCGCGCTGTTCGGCCAGGTACGACAGCACGTTCTCCGCGGCCCAGGCGTCGAGGCCCGCGGCGAGGAGGCGCAGCCGGGCGTTCTCCTTGGGCTGGGAGCCGACCTCGCGCAGGAACGCGCCCACCGCGCGGCCCAGTTCGAGCGGGCGGCCCAGCTGGTCGCCCTTCCAGAAGGGGAGCCGGCCCGGGACACCCGGAGCGGGGGAGACCAGGACGCGGTCGCGGGTGATGTCCTCGATCCGCCAGGAGCTGGTGCCGAGCGTGAAGACGTCGCCCACCCGGGACTCGTAGACCATCTCCTCGTCGAGCTCGCCGACCCGGCCGCCGCCCTTCTTGGGGTCGGCGCCCGCGAGGAAGACGCCGAAGAGCCCGCGGTCGGGGATCGTGCCCCCGGAGGTGACGGCGAGACGCTGCGCGCCGGGGCGGCCGGTGATCGTGCCGGCGATGCGGTCCCACACCACGCGCGGGCGCAACTCGGCGAAGGCGTCCGACGGATAGCGGCCCGCGAGCATGTCGAGCACGGCCGTGAACGCCGACTCCGGGAGCGAGGCGAAGGGCGCGGCCCGGCGGACGGTGGCCAGAAGGTCGTCGACCTGCCAGGTGTCCAGTGCCGTCATCGCGACGAGCTGCTGGGCCAGCACGTCCAGGGGGTTGGCGGGGACCTTCAGGGACTCGATGGAGCCCGTGCGCATCCGCTCGGTGACCACGGCGGCCTGGACCAGGTCGCCCCGGTACTTCGGGAAGACCACGCCTGTGGAGACCGCGCCGACCTGGTGTCCTGCGCGGCCCACGCGCTGGAGGCCGGAGGCCACGGAAGGCGGGGACTCCACCTGGATGACCAGATCGACGGCTCCCATGTCGATGCCCAGTTCCAGGCTGGAGGTGGCCACCACGGCGGGGAGTCGACCCGCCTTGAGGTCCTCCTCGACCTGGGCGCGCTGCTCCTTGGAGACCGAGCCGTGGTGGGCGCGGGCGATGACCGGGGGCGCGCCCTGGGCGGCGCCGGAGCCGCCCATCAGCTCGGCCGGTGCGTGATGCTCGTCCAGGGGCACGCCGGTCGCGCGCTCGTAGGCGATCTCGTTGAGCCGGTTGCACAGACGCTCCGCCAGGCGGCGGGAGTTGGCGAAGACGATCGTTGAACGATGGGACTGGACGAGGTCGGTGATGCGCTCCTCGACATGCGGCCAGATCGAGGGCTTCTCTGCGCCCTCCTTGCCGTCGGCGACCGGGGAGCCGCCCAACTCGCCCAGATCCTCGACCGGGACGACCACGGAGAGGTCGAACTCCTTGCCGGACTTCGGCTGGACGATCTCCACCTTGCCGCGCGGGGAGAGATAACGGGCGACCTCGTCGACCGGGCGCACGGTCGCCGAGAGGCCGATCCGGCGGGCCGGCTTCGGCAGCAGCTCGTCCAGCCGCTCCAGGGACAGGGCGAGATGCGCGCCCCGCTTGGTGCCCGCGACCGCGTGCACCTCGTCCAGGATCACCGTCTCGATGCCGGTCAGCGCGTCACGCGTGGCCGACGTCAGCATCAGGAACAGGGACTCCGGGGTGGTGATCAGGATGTCCGGCGGGCGCGTGGACAGCGCGCGGCGCTCGGCGGGCGGGGTGTCGCCGGAGCGGATGCCGACCTTGACCTCGGGCTCGGGCAGGCCCAGGCGGACGGATTCCTGGCGGATGCCGGTGAGCGGGGAGCGGAGATTGCGCTCCACGTCGACCGCGAGCGCCTTGAGCGGAGACACGTACAGGACGCGGCAGCGCTTCTTCGGGTCGGCGGGAGGGGGTGTCGCGGCGAGCTGGTCCAGCGCGGCGAGGAAGGCCGCCAGGGTCTTGCCGGAACCGGTCGGCGCGACCACCAGCACGTCCGAGCCCTCGCCGATGGCCCGCCACGCGCCCGCCTGGGCCGCGGTGGGCGCGGAGAAGGCCCCCGTGAACCAGCCGCGGGTCGCGGGCGAGAAGCCGTCGAGGGCTCGATGTGCGGAGCTGACCATGCGTCCATCCTGCACCCGACCACTGACAATGCGTCTGACCTGCGGGAATTCTCCTGCGATGGCTTGCAGGACCGTTTCGGTGTCCGTCGAGCGTCTTCGTCGTTCGGCGTCCGGTGGTCGTCGGCCGTCGTGGCGGAGAATGGGCGTATGGCAGGTTCGGGCGAGCGGGCGAGGCACTGGCGGTACACGGAACTGCCCGGGGTCGACCTGCTCCGGGCCCGATACATCCGCAAGACCTTCGTGCGGCACACGCACGAGAACTTCGTCATCGCCGCCATCGCGGACGGCGCCGAGGTGTTCCACCACGGCGGGACCGATGTCTACGCCGGGGCGGGAGCGCTCGCGCTGGTGAACCCGGACACTCCGCACACCGGCCGGGCGGGTGTTCCCGAGGGCTGGCGGTACGGGGCGGTCTACCCGTCGCCCGAGGTGGTGGCCGCGATCGCCGCCGAGACCACCTCGATCCGCGGCACTCCCGGCTTCGTCAGCCCCGTGCTCGACGATCCCTACACCGTCGGACTCGTTCATCAGGTCCTGCGTGCGGCCGACGAGGGCAACGCGCTCGCCGCCGACACCTTGCTGCGGGTCGCGGTCACCAGGCTGCTCCGGTTGAACGGCGGACCGCTGCCGCAGCGCTCCGTCCCCACGGCGGGCGGTGGGGTCGCGGCACGCGCGCGTGCCGTGCTGGAGGAGCGCATGGTGGATCCGCCCACCCTGGAGAAGCTCGCCGGGGATCTGGGCACCAGCCCGTTCGCGCTGCTGCGCGCCTTCCGCGACGCCTACGGGATGCCGCCCCACACCTGGCTGACCGACGCCCGCGTACGCCGGGCCCGCAGGCTCCTGGACGCGGGTACCGCGCCTGCTGAGGCGGCCGTCGTCGTCGGGTTCACGGACCAGCCGCACCTCAACCGGCACTTCGCCCGGATCGTGGGTGTGCCCCCGGGCGCGTACCAACGGGAGCGCAAGAACGTACAAGACGCGGAACACCGACTGCTCGTACCGTCCGACACGTGGCAGAACAGATCGCTTCAGAAGACATACGCGCCGGAACGGGAGGAGGACAGGACCCCGCGGCCGGGGGAAAGCCGGACTCCGCCGTCGTACGGGACGCCCTCGGGGTCGGGGTCGCCGTAGGGCTGTCCGGGTTCGCCTTCGGGGTGACCTCCGCCGGTGCCGGGCTCACCGTGCTGCAGACCTGTGCCCTCAGCCTCCTGGTGTTCACCGGCGCCTCCCAGTTCGCGCTCGTGGGAGCGCTCGCGGCCGGTGGCAATCCGCTCACCGCGGCGGCGGGAGCCTTCTTCCTGGGGGTGCGCAACGCCTTCTACGGGCTGCGCCTCTCGCAGTTGCTGGCCCTCCCGCGCGTGGTGCGGCCGTTCGCCGCCCAGTGGGTCATCGACGAGACGACGGCCGTCACCCTCGCGCAGCCCACACGGCGTGCCGCGCGGATCGGGTTCACCGTCACCGGGCTCGCGCTGTACCTGCTGTGGAACCTCACCACGCTGCTCGGCGCGCTGGGCGCCAAGGCCATCGGGGACACGGACGCGTGGGGTCTCGACGCGGCCGGACCCGCCGTCTTCCTGGCGCTGCTCGCGCCCATGCTCAAGACCACCACCGAGCGTGCCGTCGCCGCGCTCGCGGTCCTGCTGGGACTGGGGCTGCTGCCCGTGCTGCCGGCCGGCGTGCCCGTCCTGGCGGCAGCTCTCGCGGCCCCGATCGCCCTCTATGTAGAGGGTCGTCGGCAACATGGGACCCGGGGCGACGCGCAGCGAGGGTCCCGTAACGACGCACAGGAGGAAGACCGTTGAGCATCTGGATCGCGATCGCGGCGACCGCCCTCGGTTGCTACGTCGTCAAGCTCGCCGGACTGCTGGTGCCCGCGGGCGCGCTGGAGCGGCCGCTGGTGAGGCGGCTCGCCGCTCTGCTGCCGGTCGCCCTGCTCGCCGCGCTCACGGCCCAGCAGACCTTCGCCGACGGGCACGCGCTCGTGCTCGACGCCCGGGCCGCGGGGCTCGCGGCCGCCGCCGTGGCGCTGGTGCTGCGGGCACCGTTCCTCCTCGTCGTCGCGGCGGCCGTGCTGGTGACGGCGGGCGTACGGGCCATCGGCGGCTGAGGCGGCCCGGGGTCAGCCCACGGAGCGGCCGTACGCCTTCAGGGAGCGCAGTGCCTGGATCGTCACCATGGGGCGTGCCTCCAGGGCGATGCCCGGCGCCCACTGACGCCAGCGGATCGGCCAGCCGCCGTCCTCCTGCTGATCGCCCGCCAGGTGGTCCAGGGAGCGGGCCATCTCGTCGTCCGTGAACCACGCGCGCGCGAGGGAACTCGGCGTCTTCGCGTAGTCGTACGGGAAGTGGTGCTCGCCCTGCGCGTAGCCGGGGGCGACCGGATAGGCCTCCAGGTGCTCCGGGTCCAGGGCGGCGAGCCGGTGCTCGCGGACCAGCCTGCCGAGGCGGTCGGCGGCGGCCTCCGCGCGCGGGCGGTCGGGTGCGGAGTCCAGGAAGGCCACGGCGGCCTGGATCTCGTAGGGGTGCGACTTCTCCAGGGAGTCGACGGCCTGCCAGCAGAAGTCGGTGGCCCGGAACAGCCAGGCGTGCCACACCTCGTTGCGGTGCAGCAGGCCCACCACCGGCCCGGTGGCGAGGAGTTCGCTGGGCGGGTCGTCCACGATCGGCACGAAGGGCGCCGTCGGATAGCCGCGCTGGCCGGGAAGGATCGCCGGCAGGGCACCGTCGGCTCTGGAGACCGAGGTCAGATAGCGGCACACGCGTTCCACCCGCTGCCCGCCGCAGCGCCCGACGGAGTCCAGGACGCGCAGTGCGTGACCGGTGTGCAGCGGCTGGCTGACCGGGCCGCGCAGATCGGGCTCCAGGGCGTGGCCGTACCCGCCGTCCTCGTTGCGGTAGGCGTCCAGCGCGGTCTCCACCGGATCGGGTTCTCCGTTGAGGAAGTGGTACGCGAAGAGGCGCTGTTCCAGCACGCGCGCGGTGAGCCACACGAAGTGCTCGGCGCGGAAGAGCGGGGAGTGCGCCGGGGGCGTCGGGGGGAGTGGGGAAGCTCCTGTTTCGGCCATGCGTCAGACCGTAGGACGGAAAGCGGTCTCGGCGAGCGGGCTCGGCCCGGGCCCACTCTTCAGGGGCGGGATACTGGTGTCATGCGGTTGACGGTCTTCTGGCAGCGGATGACGGAGCACTTCGGCGCGGGGTACGCCGAGAGCTTCGCGCGCGATCACGTGATGACGGAACTCGGCGGGCGGACGGTGCACGAGGCGCTGGACGCGGGCTGGGAGGCCAAGGACGTGTGGCGCGTGGTCTGCGACGTCATGAACGTTCCCTCGCAAAGCCGCTGATCTTCCGTGGGAAAGTCGCTGATCGGTCACGAAGATCGACGGCGGTGACCGGTTGTCAGTGGCGTAGGCGAGACTTGCACCGTGGCAGCCACTGACGAGACCGGGCCCGACGCCCAGCAGGCACCCCCGTTCGGTACGACGCCGCCGACCCGACCCCCGGTCGACGGCGCCGCGCCGGGCACGGGCATGCCCCGCTGGCTGCCCCGCGCCATGGTGCTCGCGCTCGCCCTCGTCGCCGTGTTCCAGCTGGGCAGTTGGGCCTTCCACCAGCTCATCGGGCTGCTGATCAACATCCTCATCGCGTTCTTCCTGGCCCTCGCCATCGAGCCCGCGGTGAGCCGGATGGCCTCCCGGGGGATGCGCCGGGGACTGGCCACCTTCCTGGTCTTCCTCGGCCTGCTGATCGTGAGCGCCGGGTTCGTCACCCTCCTCGGGTCGATGCTGGCCGGCCAGATCATCAAGATGATCGAGGACTTCCCGGACTACCTCGACTCCGTCATCAACTGGATCAACGCGCACTTCCACACCGACCTGAGACGGGTCGACATCCAGGAGGGGCTGCTCCACTCCGACTGGCTGCGCAAGTACGTGCAGAACAGCGCCACCGGTGTGCTGGACGTGTCCACCCAGGTGCTCGGGGGCCTCTTCCAACTCCTGACGATCGGTCTGTTCTCGTTCTACTTCGCCGCCGACGGGCCGCGACTGCGCCGCGCGCTGTGCTCCGTACTGCCGCCCGCCCGGCAGGTCGAGGTGCTGCGCGCGTGGGAGATCGCCGTCGACAAGACAGGCGGCTACATATACTCACGCGGCCTGATGGCGCTGGTCTCCGGAGTGGCGCACTACATCCTGCTGCAGGCGCTGGGCATCCCGTACGCGCCCGTGCTCGCCGTCTGGGTGGGTCTGGTCTCCCAGTTCATCCCGACCATCGGCACATATCTCGCGGGCGCCCTGCCCATGCTGATCGCCTTCACGGTGGACCCCTGGTACGCGCTGTGGGTGCTGATCTTCGTCGTGGTCTACCAGCAGTTCGAGAACTACATGCTCCAGCCCAAGCTCACCGCGAAGACCGTCGACATCCACCCCGCCGTCGCCTTCGGCTCGGTCATCGCGGGCACCGCGCTCCTGGGCGCGGTGGGCGCGCTGATCTCCATCCCGGCCGTCGCCACGCTCCAGGCGTTCCTCGGGGCGTATGTGAAGCGCTACGCCGTCACGGACGACCCCCGGGTCCAGGGCCACCGGATCCGTGGCTCCGGAGGCCCCGGCATGCTGGCACGCGCGCGACGGGTCTGGGACGGGCGGCAGGGGGCGGAGAACGGCACGGCGACTGACTCCGCCGATACGACCGATTCCGGTGCGGCTGACTCGGGTACGGCAGGCTCCGATACGACTGACTCCGGTTCGGCCGATTCCAGTTCGGTCGATTCCGGGGCAGCCGACTCGCGGGCGGCCGACTCCGGGACGGCCGACTCGCGGCCGAGCGGCCCGAAACCCACCGGCCCCGACTCGACCGACCTCGAATCAACTGCCCCGGAACCAACCGACCTTGGATCAACCGACCCTGAACCGAAGGACTCCGGAGACGGCTCCTCCTCCTGAGGGATGATCTGGCGAGAACACCGGGGCGTCGCAGGCAGCCGAGGCATCGCGGTCAGTACGTGAGCACTGCCCACACCCCCGCCCCGACCACGGCGACCACGTAGCAGCCGACCGCGACGGTGACGGTCCGCCGCCGTACCGCCTCGCTCCAGGACGTGCGGGACAGCAGCCAGGCCAGGGCCGGCAGCACCAGGACGGCGTGCAGGCTCACCCCGTGCAGCGGCTTGAGCGGGGCAGTCGAGTGGTACGCCGCCTCCTGGTGGCCGGTCCGGGCGAGGACGACCCCGCGTGCGATCATCGCGGCGCCCGAGGCCAGCGCCACGAGCAGGATCGCGAACCCGGAACGCACCGCGAGGGCCATCCCCGTGGGCCCCGTCGGCCGGTGTCGGAAGGACGCCACCGCGAACACGGTGAGCAGCACCACGAGGACACCGCCGCCCACTGCGAGCGTCATGGACACCGCCGTGTCGAAGGACGTCTCCATGTCGAGGTGCGACGGCACCCGGCGCCACGCCTGGAGGGTGATGCCGCCGACCTCGACGACACAGTCGGCGGCGAACACGACGAGCAGAACGGTACGCAGCCGGACCCCGACGCGCAGATACGACGTCACCCAGGTGACCGCGATCAGCGTCGCCCCGAAGGAGAGCCCGAATGTGATGGGCTTGCGCCAGGAGACGGGCCCGTACCAGGGCCCGCCGTCCACCGCGAACACCACCAGGTGCACCAGGCCGGAGAGGATCAACAGGGCACCGATCGCGTGGCAGAGCCGCTCGGCGGGGCGTGCGTGGTTCGTCATGGCCTGGGTCATGCGCTGAGCCTCGCGGGAACTCGCCGCGCGGTCGTCGTACGGCCGAAGACACCCGCCGTACGCCAGGAGAAGTAGCGCGGTCGGAGACTTCGGACGATGAGTTCCGGGGGTTCGCCGCACCGGGTCTACGGCCATGAATGCCGTCCGGAGTCAGCGGAACGCGGAACGCTGAGCGGTGATCCACGGAAACGAGGGCCGATCATGCCCACCTTCCCCTTGGCGGACCCGGCACCGCAGACGGCGGCGGGCAAGGCTCCGCCCCGACCTCGTCGAGGGGCACGCCGCGACGACCGGTGCCGTCTACGGAGGCGCTTGGCAGGGGCCGGTGTTTCGTCCTCACGCACCACCCTGACGACGCGCCGCCCGCACCAGGGTGACCTTCCTGAACTGCGATGACTCCTGGAGGGCGAACTGATCGACGAGATCGACCTGCCCATCGTGCCGGTGCCCCTCGGCGACGGCATCCGGCTCTTCGACAACCTTGGTGGTGCCCCGGTCCGGCTCGGGCCGCTGAACGGCGACGACCACTCGGCCGCGGTGAACGTGCGCTGCCGACCGGTCGGGACGTGACCCTCCTGTGGCAGCGGAGTGCGAGAGCCCTACTGGTAGCAGCCACCGCTGCACAGGACGGTGAAGGTTCCGGTCCCGTGGGCCGAGGAGATCGCCGTGCCCTGTGCCGGCGCGGGCTGATGCACGCGGCTGGTCTCCCAGGGCATGGGGGCGGCCGATGCCGCCGGACTCAGGATGCCGACGGTCGCCGAGGCTACCACTGCCGCGATCCCCACACGCTTCCACACCGTCATCACGCTCTCCCCGCGTCGAATGCCGTTGACTGCTGCCAGTGAACGGGCCCGGCGCCCGGCGCGGGAAGGATTTCCATGTCCTTCGAAGCGTCGCCACGAGGCTCGGAGTCACCGGACATCGATGACGCGAGTGCCGCGTGGTGCGCTTGACACGAAAATCGAACATCTATTCTTATGGAGGTTCCGGCGAGGCCATGACGGGCATTTCGACAGGCTTTTGATGGCGAAGTGTCCGAGTTATCCACAGGCCGGACGGGCGTCGGGGCGCATTGTCAGTGGCAGGCGTTAGCGTCTTTGACGTGAAGCGATCGACACAAGCAAATCGGGTGGAACCCATGGCAGGAACCGACCGCGAGAAGGCGCTGGACGCCGCGCTCGCACAGATTGAACGGCAATTCGGCAAGGGCGCGGTGATGCGCCTGGGCGAGCGGCCGAACGAGCCCATCGAGGTCATCCCCACCGGGTCGACCGCACTGGACGTCGCCCTCGGTGTCGGCGGCCTGCCGCGCGGCCGAGTGGTGGAGGTCTACGGCCCGGAGTCCTCCGGAAAGACGACCCTGACCCTGCACGCGGTGGCGAACGCCCAGCGGGCCGGCGGCCAGGTCGCGTTCGTGGACGCGGAGCACGCCCTCGACCCCGAGTACGCGAAGAAGCTCGGCGTCGACATCGACAACCTGATCCTGTCCCAGCCGGACAACGGCGAGCAGGCTCTGGAGATCGTGGACATGCTGGTCCGCTCCGGCGCCCTCGACCTCATCGTCATCGACTCCGTCGCGGCACTCGTCCCGCGCGCGGAGATCGAGGGCGAGATGGGCGACAGCCATGTCGGTCTGCAGGCCCGTCTGATGAGCCAGGCGCTCCGCAAGATCACAGGCGCGCTCCACCAGTCCGGGACTACCGCGATCTTCATCAACCAGCTCCGCGAGAAGATCGGCGTGATGTTCGGCTCCCCGGAGACCACGACCGGTGGCCGCGCGCTGAAGTTCTACGCCTCGGTGCGACTCGACATCCGTCGTATCGAGACCCTCAAGGACGGCACGGACGCGGTCGGCAACCGCACCCGCGTCAAGGTCGTCAAGAACAAGGTCGCGCCGCCCTTCAAGCAGGCCGAGTTCGACATCCTCTACGGCCACGGCATCAGCCGCGAGGGCGGCCTGATCGACATGGGCGTGGAGAACGGCTTCGTCCGCAAGGCCGGCGCCTGGTACACGTACGAGGGCGACCAGCTCGGCCAGGGCAAGGAGAACGCGCGCAACTTCCTGAAGGACAACCCCGACCTGGCCAACGAGATCGAGAAGAAGATCCTGGAGAAGCTGGGCGTGGGTGTCCGTCCGGAGACGCCCACCACCGAGCCGGCCGCGGACGCGGCGGTCCCCGCCGCCACGGACGACGCCGCCAAGGCGGTCCCCGCTCCGGCCGCGGCAAAGATCACCAAGGCCAAGGCCGCGGCAGCCAAGAGCTGACCCGTGACACGACGAACGGACTGGGCCGAGTACGCGTATCCCGGCGCCCCACAGGGGCGCGGGGGAGGCGGCGACGGCCCGGCCTACGGTGCGGACGGCGGCCCCGAGGAGCCGTACGGCACGGACGGGCCGTACGGCGACGAGCCGGGTGGCGAATGGTCGGCCGGCGGCTTCGGGGGTTTCGCCGGTGAGACCGGTCCGCCATTCGGCGGCCCGGAGCCCGGCGATGGTTCGGCGGGCACCGACCGGCTCTTCAGGAGCTCGGCGCCCGGCGGCATGTCGCCCGGCGACCCCGGCGAAGGGTCCGCCGCCGACGACGCACCCGGCCGTGGCTCGCGCCGCAGCCGTGGAGCGCGTGGCGAGGGCGACTCGCAAGGGTCTACGGCGCGCGGTGACGGCGCGCGCGGTAGGCGTGGGCGCCGTGGCCGTGGTCGCGGCTTCGGCGAGTCGTCCGGAGAGGACGGAGGTGACTTCTCCTCGTCGAGGGCCGAGAAGGAGGAGCCGCCGGCGGACCCGGCCGAGCGGGCGCGGGGCATCTGCCTGCGCCTGCTCACCGGGAACCCGCGCACCCGCAAGCAACTCGCGGACGCCCTGCGCAAGCGGGAGATCCCGGACGAGGTGGCGGACGAGGTGCTGTCGCGGTTCGAGGAGGTCGGACTGATCAACGACGGTGCGTTCGCGGACGCCTGGGTGGAGTCCCGGCACCACGGCCGGGGCCTGGCTCGGCGCGCGCTCGCCCAGGAGCTGCGCACCAAGGGCGTCGATTCGACGCTGATCGACGAGGCCGTCTCCCAGCTCGACCCCGAGCAGGAAGAGACGACGGCCCGCGAACTGGTCGACCGTAAACTGCGGTCCACCCAGGGCCTCGACCGCGACAAGAGGCTGCGCCGCCTTGCGGGCATGCTGGCCCGCAAGGGCTACTCCCAGGGCATGGCCCTCAGAGTGGTCCGGCAGGCGCTGGAGGAAGAGGGCGAGGACACGGAGTTCCTCGGGGACGAGGGGTACTGATCCGAAATCGGTCCGGAGTCGTCCAGAACCGTCTGGAACTGATCCGGAGCCGTTCCGGAACTGATCTGGATCCGATCCGATCCTGATCCCTCGGTGATGCGAACGTCCTGAACACGGTGGACGCGCGGGGGTGCCGACCGCGTTCAGGCAAGCATCGGGCGGTCCTCGGGGGTAGGGCTAACCCCCTGCTGAAGACGCCGGATTGCCGCAGTGCACAGACACCTGTGCACAAACGACTGTGTACGCATGGCACAGGAACCCGGCCCACCCGGCTCACCCGGCGTGGAGACACCCGCCGAGCGGACCCCGGCGACACCCGCCCCGGTCGAACTCTCCGATCTCGCCGCGCTGAAGGCCCTCGCGCAGCCCCGCCGCCAGCGCATGCTCCAGCACCTCACCCTGCACGGCCCCGCGACCTCGGCCACGCTCGCCCGCGCGCTGGGCCTGAACACCGGTTCCACCAGCTACCACTTGCGTGAACTCGCCCGCTACGGCTTTGTCGAGGAGACGGAGACGCCTACGACGAGGGTCGGAGCAGGGGGCGCCGAAGAGGATGGGGAAACGGGGGCGGAGGGCGCGCCCGGCCATGGCCGTGAGCGTTGGTGGCGGGCCGTTCCCGGTGACCGGCGCTTTCCGCCGCGCAGCCGTCAGAGTGCCGAGATGCGGCACGTCATGGACGAGCTCAACCACCATGCGTACGCCGCCGATCTCGAGCTCTTCGAGCGGCTCCAGCGGGACTCCGCCGAGACCGGACCATGGGCGGACGCGTTCCCTTACTCACGCGGCACCATCCGGCTGACCCAGCCAGAACTCCGGGCGTTCTTCGAGGAGTACATCGCCCTCCTCAACCGCTACAAGCGCCCCGAAGCCGAGACGCCGGCTGGCGCGCGCACCGTACTCACCCGGTTCCTGGCCTTCCCAGCTCCTCTCATCGATGCCGATGCCGATGCCGATGCCGATGCCGATGCCGACGTCGAATCGGATGCGGGCGCTGATGCCGACGCCGGTGCCGAAGTCGCCCTTGCACACCCTGTCGACGCCGCCCCGGGACACAACAGAAGAGAGACCGAGCCCTCATGATGCTGCGCTACGCCCTCCGGTCCGTCCGCGCCCGCAAGGTCGGTTTCCTCGGCGCCTTCCTCGCCCTGATGTGCGCGGCCGCCCTCATCACGGCGTGCGGCACCCTTCTCGACACCGGTCTGCGCGGCACCATCCGCACCGAGCGCTACGCGGCGAGCCCCGTCGTGGTCTCCGCCGACCAGAACGTCCACCGGACCTCCGTCAAACACAAGAAGGGCAAGACCAAGGTCAAGCGCAAGGCGAAACCGATCGCCGAGCGCGCCTGGCTCCCCGCGAGCCTGGAGAGCACGCTCGCACGGACCCCGGGTGTCGCTCGCGTCGTGCCCGAACTGACCTTTCTGGCCCAGCCGTTGCCCCCCACCGGCACCGGTGGCCGGACCGCCTACGGACACGCCTGGGACTCCGCCGCGCTGACTCCGTACCGGCTTGTCACCGGAAGCGCTCCGCAGGCCGCGACCGATCTCGTCATCGACCGCGACCTCGCCGAACGGGCCCACCTCCGGCCCGGTGACCGTCTCACCGTCCAGTCGACGCAGGCCCCGCGCAGCTACCGGATCACCGGAATTGCCGCTCCCGGCACCGCCGTACGCCATCAGACGTCGCTCTTCTTCTCCACCGCCGAGGCCCGCCGTCTGGCCGGGCACCCCGGGCAGGTCACCGCGTTCGGCGTACCCCCGGCCAAGGGCACGAGCACGGCTCAGCTACGGCAAGCCGTCGTCGCGGCGCTGCACGGAACCAGCGCGCCCCACCCCGAAACCGCACCGCACACCGGCACGGTCGCGCCGCATGCCGGAACCGCGCCGCATGCCGGAACCGTGCCGGACGCCGACACCGCCCCGTACGCCAACACCACGCACCACACCGGAACCACGGCACTCCCCAGCTCCGCCACCTCACACGGCACCACCGCTCGGATCAGCGCCACCGCCCAAGTAACCACCGGCGACGCACGCGGCCCCGTCGAGTTCCTGGACGCCGCCGCGGCCAGGATCAGGCTGGTCAGCATGGGTGGTGCGATGGGCGGTACCTCGCTGCTCGTGGCAATCCTTGTGGTCGTCGGCACCTTCGCGCTCTCCGTCCGACAGCGCCACCGCGAACTCGCCCTGCTCCGCGCGGTGGCCGCCACCTCCGGCCAGATCCGCAGACTCCTGGGCCGCGAGGCTCTGATCGTCGGCACGCTCGCCGGTACCGCGGGCGCACTGCTCGGACTACCCCTGGGCGCCTGGTTGTACGACAGGTTCATCGTCCTGGGCGCCATCCCCGCCACACCACCGGCTTCGTCCCACCGCTGGCCGCCCTGGCCGTGACCGTGTTCGGCGCCTGGGCCGCCGCCCGAGTCGCCTCTCGCCGCATCGCCAAGATCCGCCCGGCGCAGGCACTCGCCGAGTCCGAGGCAGAACCGGGAGCCGCCCTCGGAACCCGAGCAGAAGCCGCCCCCCGGTCCAAACGCACCCGGCTTCAGCGCATCCGCCCCACATGGGCACGCCTCCTCACCGGCCTCGTCCTCCTCGCGCTCGGCGTCGCCCTCGTCGCCCTGCTCAGCACGCTGCGCACCGAACCCGCCTCAACCCCTGTGACCTTCCTCGCCGTTATTGTCCTGTCCACCTCCGTCGCTCTCCTCGGACCGCTCCTCGTGAAAGCGGTCACTCTCGTGGCCGGTGGCCCGCTCCGGCGCACCGGTCCGTGCGGTCGGCTCGCCGTTGCCAATCTCCGGGGCAATGCCACTCGTATGGCCTCCGTCGTCACCCCCCTCACTCTCCTGATCGGCATGACCTGCACCGTGCTGTTCGTCCAGCCCACCCTCGGTGACGCCGCCCGCGCCCAGGTCCGCGAAGGCGTCCGCGCCGACTGGGTCGTCGCCTCCCGGGGCCCGGGGGTCCCGGCCGAGGCCGCGCGCCGACTTCGCGCACGGCACGACGTCGTCACCGAAGTCGTCCGTACGACCGTCCGTGTGGGCCTCGACAAATACGCGGCCCAAGGCGTCACGCCCGCCGGACTCACCCGCACCTGGGACCCCGATGTCACAGCCGGATCGCTCGGCCACCTCACCGGGCACACCGCGGCCGTGAGCGAACTGGCCGCGGACCAGCTGCACTTGAGGCCCGGCAGCACTCTGAAGCTGACACTCGGCGACGGCACGCCCGTCACGCTCACCGTCGTCGCCGTCTACGCCAGGGGTCTCGGCTTCGGCGATCTCACCTTCGCGCACGATCTCGTCGCCCGGCATGTCGACAACCCGCTCGCCTCCTCCGTCCTCGTCAGCACGCCCCGTACACAGACACAACTCGCGACTACCCTCCGTGAGTTCCCGGGTATCCGGATTCTCGCGCCGGCCGCCGCCGACTCGCTCCAGGCGCAGCGGCAGCAGGCGAACGCCGAGGTCAACTACCTGGCCATGGGGCTCGTCCTGGCGTTCACGGCCATCGCCGTGGTCAACACGCTTGCCATGTCGGTCGCGGAGCGTGTTCGGGAGTTCGCGCTGCTCCGCCTCGCCGGGGCGACCCGCCGTCAGGTGCTGCGGATGCTGCGCACCGAGGCGCTGTCGGTGCTGTTGCTCGCCACGGTGCTCGGCAGCGGTATCGCCCTCGCCGTCCTGACCGCGTTCAGCGTCGGCATGACCGGCCGAACGGCACCGTCGGTGACACCCCTCGTGTATCTCACGGTGGTCGCGGTGGCCGGGACCCTCGCGCTCGTCGCCACGGCGCTCCCCGGGCGTATGGCGCTCCGGGTCCGGGCGGTCACGGTGGCCACCGCCCGGGAGTGAGCGAGGAAACCGCCGGTCGCCCGTCCCGGACGTCACTCGCGTCACCAAAGCATGCGTACTGCGCACACTTAGCGTGCGCTCCGCAGAGGGTGCGCATGTTTGGCGTGACGGT
Organism: Streptomyces sp. MBT65; assembly: GCF_016612545.1. GTDB lineage: Bacteria > Actinomycetota > Actinomycetes > Streptomycetales > Streptomycetaceae > Streptomyces. Next base: position 17,435 of record NZ_JAENRY010000190.1, read on the forward strand.
AGCTTCGGCTGCCGACCCCAGGCCTTCGCGCTTGCCGACCCTCGGCCCTCCCCGCCTGCTGAGCCGCAGTCAGGCCTGCCCGAGTGCCTCCGGCCACATCGCCGACCGGTCCTCGCACGCGCTGAAAGGCGGCCCCCTTGTTCTTGTCCCTGACCGCTCACCACCGAAGAACGCCGGTGGTCCTCCTGGTCGGTATCTGTCTCTTATCGAGTGGCTGCGGACTGGAGTCCGGTGCCACGCCCGCCCACGACGGGCCCACCGTTCTCGGGTTCGTCAACGGCGGCAGCACCGAGTTCCACACCTGCCTGCGGGAGTCGATCGAGAACACCGCCAGGAGCAACTTCGCGAAGCTCGTCACGGCCGACTCGCATCAGGACGCCGCGCAGGAACTGGCCAACATCCAGGCCATGATCGCGCGCCATGTCGACGCGATCATCGTGCAGACCGTCGACACCACCGCGCTCAAGAGCGACATCGCCCAGGCCAAGAAGGCGCACATCCCGATCTTCCTGACCTCGGTCAGCGCCGACCCGTCCGACATCCTCGGGGCCGTCGTCGTCGACCTGAAGGGCGTGGGCAGGCTGGACGCCGGGTGGATCGAGGAGGACGCCGCGGGGCGCGAGGTGCAGGTGGCCGTCATCGCGGGCGCCCCCGGTGCCGCCTCCGACCTGCTCGTCGGCGGATTCACCAAGGGGCTGCCGGCGAACGTGAAGGTGGTCGCGAACCAGCCCGCCATGTTCGTCGCCGCGAAGGCGAAGACCGTGGCCGACGGCATGATCAAGGCGCATCCCGATCTGGACTACGCCTTCGTCGCCAACGAGGAGATGGCGTTCGCCGCCCGCAAGGCCTTCGACGCGGTCGGCGGCAAGAAGGTAAAGATCGTGACGGTCAACGGCACCGACGAGGCACTCGCCGCCCTCAAGGACGGCCGTTTCGCCGCCACCGTCTCCAACTCGGCCAAGGACACCGGCGAACTGGCCGTCACCAACACCATCAGCCTTCTCCGTAAGGAGAAGGTGGAGAAGATCGCCACCACACCGGCCCGCCTGATCACCCGGACCAACGCGACACCGCCCCGCTCTACTGCCCCTCCGACGAATCCTGAGCGAGCCGGACTGTCACGTCGTAGACAGAGTGTCTACGACGTGACGGGCAGTCCCGCCGCCTTCCAGGCCTGGAAGCCGCCGACGAGGTCGGTCGCGCGGTGCAGGCCCAGTTGGTGCAGGGACGCGGCTGCCAGGGTGGAGGCGTAGCCCTCGTTGCAGATCACCACGACGCGCAGGTCGTGACCGGTGGCCTCGGGGGCGCGGTGGCTGCCCTGGGGGTCCAGGCGCCACTCCAGTTCGTTGCGCTCGACGACCAGGGCGCCGGGGACGAGGCCGTCCCGGTCGCGCAGGGCGGCGTAGCGGATGTCGACCAGCAGGGCCTCGCCGGCGCGGGCCGCGTCGTACGCCGCCCGTGCCTCGATCCGCTCGTAGTTCGCGCGCACCCGCTCCAGCAACTCGTCTATGCCGAGCGGCTGTTCGCGTACGGCACTCACTGCCAGTCCTCCGGGCGCTCGACCTGCTCCAGGCGCAGCACCGGGCCGGTGCGGCTGTAGCGGCGGATCTGCGGGAGCGGCGGGTAGTAGGCGTGGACCGAGATCGCGTGCTCCTCGGTGGACTCGTTGAGCACCTCGTGGACGTGGTGGCGGCCGAAGGCGCGGCCCTTGCCGATCGGCAGCCGGCGCTCGCGGTCCACGCCCTCTTCCAGTTCGAGGGTCTTCCAGCCGTCGCTCGGGAGTCGAGCGGCGAGCGAGTTCTCCTTGAGTTCGCCGGCCGCGGTGAGGAAGGCGCCGACCGACTCGGCGTGGTCGTGCCAGCCCGTCCCGCTGCCGGGCGGCCAGCCGATCAGCCAGGCCTCGCTGCCGCCGGGACCCTCGAGCCGCACCCAGGTGCGGCCCTCGGGGTCGAGGGGGAGCGAGGCGATCAGCTCGGCGTCGGCGGCCGTACGCCGGACGAAGTCGAGCAGGTCCGCCTGCGTCGGGGCCTGGGCGGGCGCGCCGGGGGACACGGAGGCAGAAGGGGAGGCAGACACGTGCACCGTCCTGATGAGAGTTCGCGAAGGCGCGCGCGGACACACAGACGTGGTGCGCGCGAGTGAGAGAGATGCGAATTCAGCAGGAGACGTGACAGACGCAGCCCACATAGCGGACGAGGTCCAGATGGACCTTCCGCCAGAGATGGACAGAGGTGTCGGTCATGATCCGGAGTACAGCACGGCGGTGCGTGTCGGTCAACTCAGCGTCACTATGTGGACAGTTCGGGTACGGAGGCCTCAGCGGGAACCGGCCGTGGCCTCCGTCTTCGTCGGGCCGCCCACGGTCGCCTCGGCCGCCGCGTACAGGTCGGCCGGGCGGACCCCGCTCAACGCGGTGACCAGGTGACCGTCGGGCCGTACGAGCAGGACGGTGTGGGCGGCGGCGCCCGGGTAGGTCTCGGCGACCAGCAGCTCGGCCGGGTGCGGCAGCGCCGTCACCGCGGCCGCCAGGCGGGGCATGATTCCGGCGGTCACCCAGTGCTTTCGCTCCCACACGCCCGTGCCCGGCGCGACCAGGACGACCAGCAGGGAGCCGCGCCCGAGGCGGTCCCGCAGCCGTACGGAGGCGCCGTCCTCGGCGGTGACCAGGACATCGGCGATCGGTGCACCGGGCGGGGTGTCGACGGGGACCTCCGCCTCGATGTATTGGGGCGCGAGCGGCGAGTCGGCGTACGCCCCCGGCGCACCGAGCGCGCCGTGCCCCAGGTGACCGTCCGTGAGCAGCACGTCATGGCCGCGGGCCGAGCCGGGCACGACCGCGCGCAGCCCGGCGCCGCCGCGCACCAGCGGCAGCGCCTGGTCGGCGGCGCGCAGCCGGGCCGCGACAACGGCCCGCCGCTCCGCCTGATAGCTGTCGAGCAGCGCCTCGTGCGGCCCGTGGTGCCAGGCCAGGGCCAGCTTCCAGGCGAGGTTGTCGGCGTCCCGCAGCCCTTCGTCCAGCCCCTGCGTCCCGAGCGCCCCCAGCAGATGCGCCGCGTCCCCGGCGAGAAACACCCGCCCCACCCGCCACCGGCGCGCGAGCCGGTGGTGCACGGTGTGCACTCCCGTGTCGAGCAGTTCGTACGGCGGTGTCGGGCCCTCGGTCCAGCCCGCCAGCGTCTCCCGGATGCGGGCCAGCAGCAGCTCGGGGGTGACCAGGTCCTTGCCCGGCGGCAGCAGCCAGTCCAGGCGCCACACGCCGTCCGGGAGGGGGCGTCCGGTGACCTCCGCGGCCGAGGGTCCGGACGTCCGCCACGGCGGCACCCGATGCAACAACGCCTGGTCGGGCCAGGGAAGTTCCGTACGCAGCGCGGCCACGGCGTGTCGCTCCACCGCCGTACGGCCGGGGAAGCGGATGTCCAGGAGCTTGCGCACGGTCGAGCGCGGGCCGTCGCAGCCGACCAGGTGACTGCCGCGCCACCAGGTGCCGTGGGGGCCGCGGGTGTGGGCGGTGACGCCCGAGGGCTCCTGTTCGAGCGAGTCGAGGCGGTTGTCCACGGCGATCCTCACGAGCCGTTCGCCCGCGAGGGCCTGGCGGAGGGCGCCGGTGAGGACGTGCTGGGCGATGTGCAGGGGGGCGGGCTCGGTGTCGTCGAACGTGATCTCGCGCATCACCTGCTTGCGCCGCATCGACCGCCATCCGGCCCAGTGCGTCCCGGCCCCGCCGAGCGGCATGCCGGTCAGCCTCTCCAGGAGTGCCGTGGTGTCCTCGCGCAGGACGACGGTGCGCGCGAGGCGTTGCTCGTCCTTGCCGGGACCCTCGTCGAGGACGACGGAGGGCACCTCCTGCCGCGCCAGTGCCAGGGCGAGCGTGAGCCCCACGGGCCCCGCCCCGACGATGATCACCGGGTCCACGGTGCGGCGCCCCCTGCCCGTGACGGTGTCCTCAGGGACGCATGTGAACAGGAAGTTGGAGCAGGGTGCACGATCACAGAACGTATGCAACCCATTGCCGGTGCTTGCGTCAAGTGACGGAGGCAGTGGCGATCATGCCACTGCCTCCGTGTCGTTCACGCCACTTGACCGATCATCAGATCGTGCCGTCGGCGCCGGTTCCGAAGCCGCCCCCCACCTGTGCGGGGTTGAGCCCCGTGGCGTCCTCGAGGGCGACGGTCGCGCCCGTGCTCTTCTTGCTGCGCCGCAGCCTGCGCTCCAGCCAGCTCGCGAAGGTGGTGAGGACGAGGTTCAGCAGGATGTAGATGATCCCGACGACGATGAAGCTCGCGACCACATTGGCGTAGTTGGCCGCCAGGGTGCTGCGTGCGTTGAGCAGCTCGGTGAAGCCCAGCATCACGCCGCCCAGCGCGGTGTCCTTCACGATGACCACGAGCTGGCTGACGATGGCCGGCAGCATGACGGTGACGGACTGCGGGAGCAGGATGCTCGTCATCGTCTGGCCCTTGCGCAGACCGATCGCGTGCGCGGCCTCCGTCTGCCCCTTGGGAAGGGACAGAATGCCCGCCCTGACGATCTCGGCGAGCACCGAGGCGTTGTAGAGCACCAGGCCGGTGACGACGGCGTACAGGGGCCGTTCCTCGCTGCCGATGCTCGTGGAGCGGACGTAGAACTCGTTCGCGAAGAGCATCAGCAGGAGGACCGGGATCGAGCGGAAGAACTCGACCACCACTCCGGCGGGGACGCGCACCCACCGGTGGTCGGACATCCGGGCGATACCGAAGAACGCGCCCAGGGGGAGGGCGATCACCATGGCGAGACCGGCGGCCTTCAGGGTGTCGCCGAGGCCCGGCAGCAGGTACGTCGTCCAGGCGTCCGACGTGGTGAACGGCTGCCACAGGGCCCACTTCAGCTGGCCCTTGTCGTCCATCGTCTGCCAGATCCACCACAAGAAGAGGGCGAGCAGGACGAAGAACACGACCGAGAGGAGCACGTTGCGCCGCTTGGCGCGGGGGCCGGGCGCGTCGTAGAGGACGGAGGTCATCGCTTCACCGCCATTCGCTTGCCCAGCCAGCCGAGGAAGAGGCCGGTGGGCAGGGTCAGTACCACGAAGCCCAGTGCGAAGACCGCGCCGATGGCGACCGTCTGTGCCTCGTTCTCGATCATCGTCTTCATCAGGGCGGCCGCCTCGGCGACACCGATCGCGGCCGCCACGGTGGTGTTCTTGGTCAGGGCGATCAGGACGTTGGCCAGCGGTGTGATGACCGCGCGGAACGCCTGCGGAAGGATGATGATCCGCAGCACCTGACTGAAGCTCAGCCCGATGGCGCGGGCAGCCTCCGCCTGTCCGACGGGCACGGTGTTGATGCCGGAGCGCACCGCCTCACAGACGAAGGCCGCGTGGTACGCCGCGAGGCCCAGCAGTGCCAGCCGGAAACCCTGCACCTTGAAGTCGTCGGACGCGCCCATGGTGACGCCGAAGATGTCGGCGAGGCCGAGCGAGGTGAAGACGATGATGACCGTCAGGGGGATGTTCCGGACGGTGTTGACGTAGAAGGTGGCGAAACCACGCATCAGTGGGACCGGGCTGACCCGCATGCCGGCCAGCAGTGTGCCCCAGACCAGGGAGCCGAGGGCGGAGAGGACGGTCAGTTTCACCGTCATCCAGAACGCCCCGAGGACGTCATAACCTTGAAGAAAGTCGAACACGATCTCCCGCGCTTCCGGGTATGGGGCCTGCCTTACCGGGGTTTCCTCGGGCTTACTTGACGATGTCGCCGATCTTCGGGGCGGGCTCGTTCTTGTAGTCGGCCGGGCCGAAGTTCTTAGTGACCGCGGTCTCCCAGGCGCCGCTGCTGACCATCTTCTCCAGCGCGGTGTTGATCTTGGTGACGGTCGCGGAGTCGCCCTTCTTGACGCCGATGCCGTAGTTCTCGTTGCTGAGCTTGAGGCCGGCGAGCTTGAACTGGCCCTTGAACTTGTCCTGCGAGGCGAAGCCCGCGAGGATCGAGTCGTCGGTGGTCACCGCGTCGACGGCACCGCTCTGGAGGGCCGCGATGCACTCCGAGTAGCCCGCGTTCTCACGGAGGTTGGCCTTCGGGGCGATCTTGTCCTTGATGTTCTGCGCCGAGGTCGAGCCGGTCACGGAACAGAGGTTCTTGCCGTTGAGGTCCGTGGCCTTCGCGATCGTCGAGTCCTTCTTGACGAGCAGGTCCTGGTGGGCCAGCAGGTAGGGGCCGGCGAAGTCGACCTTCTGCTTGCGCTCGTCGTTGATCGAGTACGTGGCCGCGATGAACTTGACGTCACCGCGTGACAGCGCGTTCTCGCGGTCGGCGCTCTTGGTCTCGACCCACTCGATCTGACTGGCCTTGTAGCCGAGCTGCCCGGCCACATAGGTCGCCACGTCCACGTCGAAGCCGGCGTACGACCCGTCCGGCTGCTTCAGGCCGAGGCCCGGCTGGTCGAATTTGATGCCGATCTTGATCTTGCCGCCGCCGCTGGAACCCGAACCCGAGTCGTCGTCCTTGTCGCTGCTGCCGCAGGCCGTCGCGGCGAGCGAGAGGACGAGAGCGGTGGTCGCGAAGACGGTGGCCTTGCGGAGCTTCATGGTGAACTTCCTTTGGCTGGTGAGGAGATGAGGGCCCGTCAGGGCGCGTGACGGTGGCCCTGAGGGCGTGCGGGACCCTCAGCGGCAGTCGGCGGCCGCCCGTCGTCGGCGGGCCGCCAGTGGCTGGCTGTCGGTGTTCGTCAGAGGTCGTGGCTGATCGTCAGTGGTCGGCGGCGCTGGTCGTCGGTGTTCGGCAGCGGTCGTCGGAGGTCGGCAGCGTTCGTCAGTGGTGCAGGATCTTCGACAGGAAGTCCTTGGCCCGGTCGCTGCGCGGGTTGCTGAAGAACTGGTCCGGAACGGCCTCTTCGACGATGCGGCCGTCGGCCATGAACACCACTCGGTTGGCGGCCGAGCGGGCGAAGCCCATCTCATGGGTGACGACGATCATCGTCATCCCGTCCCGGGCGAGCTGCTGCATGACCTCCAGCACCTCATTGATCATCTCCGGGTCGAGGGCCGAGGTCGGCTCGTCGAAGAGCATCACCTTGGGGTCCATGGCCAGCGCCCGCGCGATGGCGACGCGCTGCTGCTGACCGCCGGACAGCTGGGCCGGGTACTTGTCCGCCTGTGTGGCCACGCCGACCCGGTCGAGCAGTGCCCGGGCCTTCTCCTCGGCCTGCTTGCGGTCGGTCCTGCGGACCTTGATCTGACCCAGCATCACGTTCTCGAGCACGGTCTTGTGCGCGAAGAGGTTGAAGGACTGGAAGACCATCCCGACGTCCGCACGCAACCGGGCCAGCTCCCTGCCCTCCTGGGGCAGCGGCTTGCCGTCGATCGTGATCGAACCCGAATCGGTCGTCTCCAGGCGGTTGATGGTGCGGCACAGAGTGGACTTCCCGGACCCGGAGGGCCCGATCACCACGACGACCTCGCCGCGGGCGATCGTCAGATCGATGTCCTGGAGTACGTGCAACGCGCCGAAGTGCTTGTTGACGCTCTTCAGGACGACGAGTTCGCCGGTCGCGGCCACATCTTCCTTGGCCACCGATACTTCGGTCATCGCTTGCTGGCTCCGTCCTCGTCGGTTGCGGAGGACAGTAGTGAGGCCTTACGACCAGCGTCATCACATCTGAGCGAGATCTGAGCATCACGATCGGATAGCAATCGGACACATGTCGTAGCAGTTCGTCGGCGAGACGCTCACCGGCCGGACGGGCCGGATGCGTACCGGCTGGGTAACGGAAGCCGCGCGCAACCGGAACCCACTTGACGGCGTCTTCGTCCATCGGCGTGACTGCCTGGGTGCACGCGCGCGTGAGACGTGCTTTTGTACAGGCCGACACCATACGAACGATGAACCGGAGGGGGCCGGGATGCGACTGCTCCTCGTCGAGGACGACAACCATGTCGCCGCCGCTCTGTCCGCGGTCCTGGCGCGGCACGGATTCGACGTCACGCACGCCCGCAGCGGCGAGGAGGCCCTCCAGGCACTCGTCCCGGAAGGCGACGTCTTCGGTGTCGTCCTCCTCGACCTCGGCCTGCCCGACCAGGACGGCTACGAGGTCTGCGGCAAGATCCGCAAACGCACCAGCACCCCGGTGATCATGGTCACCGCCCGCTCCGACGTGCGCTCCCGCATCCACGGCCTCAACCTCGGAGCCGACGACTACGTAGTGAAGCCGTACGACACCGGGGAACTGCTCGCCCGCATCCACGCCGTGAGCCGGCGCAGCGTCGCCGAGGACGCGAGCGGGGGCGGCGACACCGCGCTGAAGCTCGGCCCGGTGCGCATCGAACTGCCCACCCGCCAGGTCAGCGTGGACGGTTCGATCGTCCAACTGACCCGCAAGGAGTTCGATCTGCTCGCACTGCTGGCACAGCGCCCAGGAGTGGTGTTCCGGCGGGAGCAGATCATCAGCGAGGTGTGGCGCACCAGTTGGGAGGGCACGGGACGCACCCTGGAGGTGCATGTCGCGTCCCTGCGCGCCAAGCTGCGGATGCCCGCACTGATCGAGACCGTACGAGGCGTCGGTTACCGGCTCGTCGTCCCGGCCGCTTAGCGGGCACGGGTGCGTACACGTCTTCTCCCGCTGCTCATCGTCCTGATGGCGGCCGTGCTGCTGGCGCTCGGCGTCCCGCTCGCCATCAGTGTCGCCAGGGCACAACAACAGAAGGTCATCGTCGACCGTATCGACGACACCGCGCGGTTCGCGGCACTCGCCCAGTTCGTCACCGACGCCCCCACGGGAACACGCCCCGCCGACGCGATCCCGGACGAGCGCCAGCAGACCCTGGGCCGCGAACTCGCCAGCTACTACGAGGTCTACGGCATCCGCGCGGGCGTCTTCTACCGCACCGACACCTCCATGGCGAACGCGCCGGACGACTTCCTGCTGCCCAAGACGGGCGAGGTGCGCGACGCGTTCGCCGAGGCGCTCCTCAGCCGCCGCAGCCACGACCCGGAGCAGGTGTGGCCCTGGCAGCGGCACCGCCTGGTCGTCGCCTCGCCGGTCATCCGGGACGGCGACGTCATCGCGGTCGTGGTCACCGACTCGCCCACCGGGCCGATGCGTTCACGGACCCTGCGCGGCTGGCTGACGATCGGCGCCGGCGAGATCGCCGCGATGCTGCTGGCCGTCGGCGCGGCCCTACGGCTGACCGGCTGGGTCCTGCGCCCCGTACGGGTCCTCGACGCCACCACCCACGACATCGCCACCGGACGCCTCAAGTCCCGGGTCGCGGCCGCGGGCGGACCGCCGGAACTCCAGCGTCTGGCCCGCTCGTTCAACGAGATGGCGGACAACGTCGAGGACGTGCTGGAGCAGCAGCGCGCCTTCGTCGCCGACGCCTCGCACCAGCTGCGCAACCCGCTCTCGGCGCTGCTGCTGCGCATCGAACTGCTCGCGCTCGAACTGCCGGAGGACAACGACGAGATCGCCTCGGTCCGCACCGAGGGCAAACGCCTGACCCAGGTCCTGGACGACCTGCTCGACCTGGCCCTGGCCGAGCACGCGGACGCGGACCTCAGGATCACCGACATCGGCGCGCTCACCGCCGAGCGCGTCGCGGCCTGGGCACCGACCGCCGAGGCCAAGGGCGTGCGCCTGGTGGGCAGTTGCCCGCCCACCACGGCCTGGGCCGACCCGGTCACGCTGTCCAGCGCTCTGGACGCGGTGATCGACAACGCGGTGAAGTTCACGCCCGAGGACGAGTCCGTCGAGGTGACGGTCGCGTCGAACGGCGAGACCTCGACCGTCGTCGTCACGGACCACGGCCCGGGCCTCACCGAGGACGAACTCGCCCGCGTCGGCGACCGCTTCTGGCGCAGCGGCCGCCACCAGAACATCAAGGGCTCCGGCCTGGGCCTGTCCATCTCCCAGGTCCTGCTGGCCGCGGGCGGCGGCTCGCTCACGTACGACCACCACGAACCGCACGGCCTCACGGTGACCGTGTCGGTGCCCAGGAGCGGGCCCACGGCCTGAACGGGCGTCCCTGGGGCCGGTGTTGGGTTTCCGGGCCCGAGCGGGCCGCCCAGGGGCCTGGACGGGCCCTGGGGCGCTACGGCTTGACGGAGCGGTAGTAGCGCCGGGCGCCCTCGTGCAGGACCAGGGGGTCGGTGTAGATCGCCGTGCGCAGGTCCACCAGTTGGGCGGAGTGGACGCGTTTGCCGATGCCGTCACGGCTCTTGATCACGGTCTTGGTGATCCATTCGGTGAGCCGGGCGTTCACGTCCTTGCGGGTCATCAGCAGGTTGGACACGGCGATCGTCGGGACGGTGGAACCCCGCTGGATGGTGGGGTAGGCCGACTCCGGCATGTTGGTCGCACGGTAGTAGCGGGTGGCGTCGCCCTCCTCGTGCATCTTGGCCACGAGGCTCGCCTCGATCGGCACGAACCGGAACGCGTAGTTCTTGGCGAGGTCCTTCAGCCCGTCCGTCGGTAGCCCGCCCGACCAGAAGAACGCGTCGATCTTGCCCCGCCTGAGCAGGTCAGGACCGGTGTCGATACCGGCCGCCAGCGGCTTGATGGCCTTCTTCGGGTCGATGCCGGCCGCCGTCAGCACCCGGTTGGCGATCAGCCGCACGCCCGAACGGTTCGGCCCTATGGCCACCCGCTTGCCCCGAAGGTCGGTGACCGAGTCGATGGCCGAGTCCCGCGGCACGATCAGCTGGACGTAGTCGTCGTAGAGCCGCGCGACCCCGCGCAGCCCGGCCGCACCAGGCTTGCCGTCCATTTCGTACGCCCCCACCGCGTCGGCCGCGGCGATCGTGAAGTCGGCGTCGCCGGTCGCCACGCGCGCGACGTTCTCCTGCGACCCGTCGCTGTTCGCCAGCGTCACCTTGAGGCCCGGCATGTCCTTGTCCAGCTCGGTGCGCAGGAGCTTGCCGTACTCCTGGTAGACCCCGAGCCGGGTCCCGGTGGTGAAGGTGATCGTCCCGGTCGGCGGCTCGTCGCCCAAGGGCAGCAGCCACCAGAGCAACAGCCCGAACGCGACGACGCCGGCGGCCGCCCCCTGGAGGGCCCGGCGCCTGCTGATACGGGAGAACACCTTGAGCATGCGCGCGATCCTGCCAGTCCGCGCGCGGTGCTGACCAGGGCATGGCGGCGGGGGTGGAGCGAATCGATGGTGGCTGATCGGTGCCGGTGAGCAGGGGCTGGCGCGGGTGGCCCTAAAGCGAAGGCGGGGCGTGGTCGGGAGCCGGTGGCCGACGACAACGCGGCTGGGGGAGTGTGCGCCGACCCGCGTCTGCGGGCTTGCCCGCCCCGAAAACCCCAGGCGGGCCGGAGTGTCAGTGGCGGCCACTAGGGTCGTGGCATGAGTTCTTCGCCAGCCGACCTGGTCCGCGAATTCCACCTGGCCTTCGGGCTCGACGCCCGCAGCACGCCCACCGAGATCGCCCCCGACCTCGCCGCCCACCGGGGCGAACTCCTCGCCGAAGAGGCCGCGGAGGTCGCCGAGGTCTCGGTGAGCGGCCCCCTCGACCGGCTCGCGCACGAGCTGGCCGACGTCGTCTACGTCGCGTACGGCACCGCCCTCGTCCACGGCGTCGACCTCGACGCGGTGATCGCCGAGGTCCACCGGTCCAACATGACCAAGATCGGCCCGGCCGGGGAGATCTCCCCGGCAGGGCCGATCTTGGTCATGTTGGAC
>NZ_JAENRY010000191.1 GCF_016612545.1 Streptomyces sp. MBT65
GAACACGAGCGAGCCCCCGGCTTCGACGCCGCCGGCCTCGACGCCCCCGGCCACCCCGCCGGCGTCCTCGACGCCTCCCAGCGACGAGCCGACCGAGCCCACCGGCAACCCCACCGAGCCCACGGACGAGCCCACCGACAGCCCGTCGGACGGCAGCACCAGCGGCTCCGGCTCCACCGGCGGCAACAACAACGACCCCGACGGCGGGTCCTCCGCCCAGGAGGCGGGCACCTCCGCGCTCACCGACACCTCGGCGCAGGGCAACGGTGACGAGCTGGCCGAGACCGGTGCGGGCCAGACCGCGTTCCTGCTGATCGGCGCCGCGACGATGATCGCCGGCGGCATCGCCTTCCGCGTCCTCCCGCGCCTCGGGAACGGCCGCAACGGCACGGTCGCCTGACGGTAACCGTCCCCGTACGGACCGTACGCACGTCGTACGACGAAGGGCCCGGAGCAGCTCGCTCCGGGCCCTTCTGCGTGTCCTTGTCCAGGCCGCCTAAGCGGTCTGGTGCGCCACCAGCGCCAGCGCCGCGATCAGCACCGCGAGCAGGGCGATCAACGCCATGGGGTTCAGATTGCCCCACGGGTTCTCCTGCTGCAGCCGCGCGCGGTTCGCACGGCAGACGGGACAGCGGCCCTCGTTCACGGGCGCCGCGCAGTTCGCGCACACCAACCGGTCGTACGTCATGCGCTCGCCCTCCTTGCACCGGCTTCCACAGACACAACGCCTCGGGAAACTAGAACGTTCCCCCTCCACTGTGCCAGGTTCCGCGGGATTCGGCGCGGCTCGCCTTATCCTGCCCCGACCTTGTGCGTTCCAGCCCTTCAGATCCGCGACAAAACGTGCAAGCCTCGCTCAACGCCGGACGCCGACTGCGCGGGCACACCCGGGTCGCGTATGGTCACGCTCACCTACCCCCGGCTACCCGTGGTGCACCCGTGATCCGATTCGACAATGTCTCCAAGGTCTACCCCAAGCAGACCCGCCCCGCTCTCAGGGACGTCTCCCTGGAAGTGGAGAAGGGCGAGTTCGTGTTCCTCGTGGGGTCCTCCGGCTCCGGAAAGTCCACCTTCCTGAGGCTGGTCCTCCGCGAGGAGCGGTGCAGCCAGGGCCAGGTGCACGTGCTGGGCAAGGACCTCGCCCGCATCTCCAACTGGAAGGTGCCGCAGATGCGCCGCCAGCTGGGGACCGTCTTCCAGGACTTCCGCCTGCTGCCCAACAAGACGGTCGCCGAGAACGTGGCCTTCGCGCAGGAGGTCATCGGCAAGTCCAAGGGCGAGATCCGCAAGTCCGTGCCCCAGGTGCTCGACCTCGTCGGGCTCGGCGGCAAGGAGGACCGCAGGCCCGGTGAGCTCTCCGGTGGTGAGCAGCAGCGTGTGGCCATCGCGAGAGCCTTCGTGAACCGGCCCAAGCTCCTCATCGCGGACGAGCCCACGGGCAACCTCGACCCGCAGACCTCCGTCGGCATCATGAAGCTGCTCGACCGGATCAACCGGACGGGCACCACCGTGGTCATGGCGACGCACGACCAGAACATCGTGGACCAGATGCGCAAGCGCGTCATCGAGCTGGAGAAGGGCCGCCTCGTCCGTGACCAGGCACGTGGCGTCTACGGCTACCAGCACTGACCGCCGACCGACCGCCGTCTGATGTCCGTCCACGGAAAGGCCTGAAGAAGCCGCCATGCGCGCCCAGTTCGTACTCTCCGAGATCGGTGTCGGTCTCCGCCGCAACCTGACGATGACCTTCGCGGTCGTCGTCTCCGTAGCCCTGTCCCTGGCCCTCTTCGGCGGCTCGCTCCTGATGAGCGACCAGGTGACCACGATGAAGGGCTACTGGTACGACAAGGTCAACGTCTCGATCTTCCTCTGCAACAAGAGCGACGCCGAGTCCGACCCCAACTGCGCCAAGGGCGCGGTGACCGACGACCAGAAGAAGTCGATCCAGTCCGACCTCGGCAAGATGTCGGTCGTCGAGAAGGTCGTGTACGAGTCGCAGGACGAGGCGTACAAGCACTACAAGCAGCAGTTCGGCGACTCCCCGCTGGCCAGTTCGCTCACCCCGGACCAGATGCAGGAGTCGTACCGCATCAAGCTCAAGGACCCGGAGAAGTACCAGGTCATCGCGACCGCCTTCGACGGCCGTGACGGCGTCCAGTCGGTGCAGGACCAGAAGGGCATCCTGGACAACCTCTTCGGCCTCCTGAACGGCATGAACTGGGCCGCGCGAGCCGTCATGGCGCTGATGCTCGTCGTCGCCCTGATGCTGATCGTCAACACGGTGCGCGTCTCGGCGTTCAGCCGTCGTCGTGAGACCGGCATCATGCGCCTGGTCGGCGCGTCCGGCTTCTACATCCAGGCCCCGTTCATCATGGAGGCCGCCGTCGCCGGCCTCATCGGCGGCACGGTCGCCTGCGGATTCCTGGTCGTCGCCCGGTACTTCATCATCGACCACGGCCTGGACCTGTCCCACAAGCTCAACCTGATCAACTTCATCGGCTGGGACGCCGTCCTCACCAAGCTCCCGCTCATCCTCGCGACGAGCCTCCTGATGCCCGCGCTGGCAGCGTTCTTCGCGCTGCGCAAGTACCTCAAGGTGTGACGCATGCCAAGAGGGCCGTACGGGCAACCGCCCGTGCGGCCCTTCGCGTTGTCCTAGACTCACCGCCATGTCAGGCCGCGACCTGTGTAGTCAGCCCCGCCGCATCCGCCGCGGGGCAGCCCTGACATTGGTGTTCGCGAGTGTCCTGGTCGCCGGTGCGGCGACCGGATCGTTCGACGAACCCGACCGGGCCGACCGGAAATCGGCGTCCGGTACGGCCCGTTCGGCACCCGTCGGCCGTACCGAAGAGGTCGCGAAGGCCGCCGCCGAGGCCAAGGCCGACGGCAAGTCCCCCATGGAGGCCGCCGAGCGGGCCGTCAGCCGCAGCGGGGACCGGTGGGGTGCCGTGTACTCCCAAGGGGAGTACGAGGAGTTCGAGGAGGCGCTCGACGGCCAGTACACCGGCGTCGGGCTCTGGGCCCGGCGCGAGCGGGACGGCCGGATCGAGGTGACCAAGGTGCAGTCCGGGTCGCCCGCCGCCGCCGCGGGTGTCCGCAAGGGCGACCGACTGCGCACCGTGGACGGCGAGAACGTCGACGGCCGGCCCGTCACCGAGGTCGTCTCCTTACTGCGGGGCGACGCACAGGACGCGGCGGCCGGCACCGCCGTCACCCTCGGCCTGGAGCGCGGCACGCACGCGTGGAACGAGACCGTACGGCGCGCCCGCCTCTCCACCGACTCCGTGACCGTCAGCAGACTGGCCGGCGAGGTCACCGTCATCAGGATCGCCGCCTTCACCAAGGGCGTCGGCGACCTCGTCCGCACCGCCGTACGACAGGCCCCGGCCGACGCCTCGTTCATCCTCGACCTGCGCGGCAACTCCGGCGGCCTGGTCACCGAGGCCGTCACCGCCGCCTCCGCCTTCCTCGACGGCGGCCTCGTCGCCACCTACGACGTCGACGGCCAACAGCGCGCCCTGCACGCGGACGCCGGCGGCGACACCACCAGACCCCTGGTCGCGCTCGTCGACGGCGGCACGATGAGCGCGGCCGAGATGCTCACCGGCGCCCTCCAGGACCGCGGCCGCGCGGTCGTCGTGGGCTCCAGGACCTTCGGCAAGGGCTCGGTCCAGATGCCGAGCAAGCTGCCCGACGGCGTCGTCGCCGAACTGACCGTCGGCCACTACCGCACCCCCTCCGGCCACACCGTCGACGGCGTGGGCATCACCCCCGACCTCGACGTCACCGCACAGGGACAGGCCGCCGTAGAGCGCGCCGAGACCGTACTGAGCGGGCTCGGAGACGCTTCGTAGGCGTTCCTTGACGCCCGTCTGTAATCGCCTTTCCCTCGGACCCCCCTGTAGTGCGAAAATGGTCAGCACTATGAGCAAGGGAATGTACGTACCCAAGGAGTCCCAGCCCAAGCAGGGCGGTGGGGCCGCCGGCGGCAAGGCCAGGGACGGCGAGAAGGGCGGCAAGCGCAAGATCGTCGCCCAGAACAAGAAGGCCCGGCACGACTACGCGATCATCGACACCTTCGAGGCCGGGCTCGTCCTCTCCGGTACCGAGGTCAAGTCGCTGCGTGAGGGCCGGACCTCGCTGACCGACGGCTTCGTCCAGATCGACGGGGGCGAGGCGTGGCTGCACAACGCCCACATCCCCGAGTACCACCAGGGCACCTGGACCAACCACTCCGTGCGCCGCAAGCGCAAGCTGCTGCTGCACCGCGAGGAGATCGACAAGCTGGAGGCCAAGACCCAGGAGACGGGTCACACGATCGTGCCTCTCGCCCTGTACTTCAGCAACGGCCGGGCCAAGGCCGAGATCGCCCTCGCCCGCGGCAAGAAGGAGTACGACAAGCGGCAGACCCTGCGCGAGAAGCAGGACCGCCGGGAGTCGGACCGCGCGATCGCGGCGGCGAAGCGGAAGCAGCGCGGCGAGTAGCCACGGCGAGTGGCCACGAGGAATACGGTGGCAGCGGCGCGCGTTGTTCACGTACGATGGCTACCGCACCCCACAGCGGGTGTGTATCCCTCTTCGGAGGGGCTTGAAAAAACAACATGGGGATGATCGGTTTCGACAGCGGCTGTCGAAGCAGGTGAAGCGTGTCGAGGAAGCGGCAATGATCTCGTTAACCATATGTCGCAACCAATAATCGCCAATTCCAAGAGCGATTCCCAGTCCTTCGCCCTCGCTGCCTAATAACAGCGACTGAAGGACCCTAAAAGGGTGTCAGCCCGGGAGTGTTCCCGACCCGGACCCTGGCATAATCTAGGGAACTAAACCATCGAGCCCGGTCACGGGGTTCGATGGGAAATCAAACAGTGACTGGGCCCGTCGGCGACTTGTTCGCGTGATTGCCGGGGCCGAGAAAATCACAGCGAACTGCACACGGAGAAGCCCTGATTCTGCACCGGTGGACGCGGGTTCGATTCCCGCCATCTCCACTCATCCCATGTGGGTAAAGCCCCCACTGCTTCGGCAGTGGGGGCTTTTTCCTGTCACTTCACCGAACAGTGAAGGTCGATATTCGCAACCCGTCGCTCAGGACCAGATACACGTCCGTACGACCTTTCGCCGCACCCGCCAGATCGGCGGTCACCGTCTCGTAGTCGTACGACGACGCCGTCCCGTTCGTGTGTGCCGTACCGACGAGCCTGCCGGTCGGGGAGCCCAGCCGGACCTCGATCGTGCCGGCGGCGGTGCCTGCCACCCGGGCCGTGAACTTCCGTGCCCCCGCGCCCAGTTGCGTGTCCGCGAACTTCAGCCACGCCCCGTCCGTCGCCGCGCCCACCGCCGTACCGCTCGCCTTCGACTCGTCCACGAGGTGAATGCCGGAGTAGTCGTCGAAGTTCTCGGCGCGGGTCGTCCGGGAGAGGTTCCGGGGTGGGATGGTCTCGCCGTGGACGCGCCAGGTCGTGCGGGAGCGGATGTCGGTGGAGGAGGCGCCCGCGAGCACGTCGTAGGTGCCGCTTTCCACCACCCATTGCGAGCGGGTGACGTCCCAGTGCGCGAGGTCCTTCTGTTGGAGTTTCAGGTGGACCGATTTCGTCTCGCCGGGTTTGAGTGACACCCGTTGGAAGGCTTTCAGTTGTTTCAGGGGTTCTTTGTCGCGGGAGGTGCGCTGGTGTGTGTAGAGCTGTACGACCTCGTCGCCGGCCCGTGTGCCGGTGTTCGTCACCGCGACCTCGTAGCCGCCGCCGACCGGCTTCAGGGCGCCGTAGCGGAAGGTCGTGTACGAGAGTCCGTAGCCGAAGGGATAGAGCGGGGTGCCCCGGAAGTACTGATAGGTGCGGTCGGACTTGATGATGTCGTAGTCGAGGATCGACGGGAGATCGGCGTCCGAGCGGTACCAGGTCTGGGTGAGGCGGCCTGACGGGTTGACGTCGCCGTAGAGGATGTCGGCCAGGGCGTTGCCCGTCTCCTGGCCCGCGTGTGAGGTCCACAGGAGGGCCGGGACCTCGTTCTGTACGGCGCCCAGCGTGGTGGGGTAGCTGTTCTCGACCACGACCACCGTCTTCGGGTTGGCCCGGTGGACCGCCTTGACCAGGGCCTCCTGGGAGGGGGCCAGGGACAGGTCGGTGCGGTCGTGGGCCTCGCGGCCGTTGATCGACGGCATGGAGCCGATGACGACGACCGCCGTGTCCTTGCCCTTCACCGCGGCCACGGCGTCGTCGACACCGCTGCGGATCACGTCCTTCGCGTAGTGCGCGGCCCGGTCCTTCGCTACCAGGCCCAGGGTGCCGTTCGCGTCCGTCGGGCCCAGGTAGACCGGGCTCGACCACCAGGACTCGGCGGTCTCGTAGCCCGCGTACCTCAGCAAGTACGTTCCGTCGTCCTGCTGTTCCAGCTTGAACTGCTGCTGGACGTACCAACCATTGGGCTGCGTCTGGTCGTTGACGAAATTCGACCAGTTGTAGCCGACGTACTTGCCGTTGGCGGCCGAGCGCAGGGTGACGATGCCGGAACCCCAGTCGAAGGCGTCGAACTGGGCAGTGACGGTCGGGGCGTTGGTGGTCTCCTGCAAGGGGGCGCCCGTGTCGCCGGTGCCCGCCGTGACGTACTTGCCGGTCGTCGTGTCGCGCAGGGCGATGCGGTCGACCCCCTCGCTGGTGGCCACGCCGGTGTTCAGTTTCGAGGCGATGCCCTGTGCGGGGGTGACGGCGTAGGGGAGTGTGCCCGAGTACCAGTCCGTGTAGAGCGTGTCGGCGAGGGGGCCGACCACGGCGACGTTCTTGCCCGAACTTCCCAGTGGCAGCGTGCCGTTGTTCTTCAGCAGCACTGTCCCCTCGGCCGCCGCCTTGCGCGCCAGTCGCTGGTGGGCCGGGCTGTTGATGACCGACGCGTCGATCGAGCCGTACGGTCCGCCGCCCGGGTCGAACTCACCGAGCCGGACCCGGACGGACAGGATGTCCGACACCGCCTTGTCTAGGTCCGAGACCTTCAACAGGCCCTGTTGCAGCGCCGAGTTGACGGCCGTCGTCGTCGGGCCCGGGTCCGCGCTGTTGTCCGTGAAGCTGTCGACGCCGGCCTTGAGCGCCGCCGCGTCGCCCTCCGTGATCGTGGGGTAGTACTGCTGCGGGGTGACGAGATTGCCGGGGGCGAAGGCGTCGGTGACGTTCAGCAGCTTCTGCTCGGTCCAGCTCCGCACGGTGTCGTTCAGGTCCGGATTGACCGTCGCGGGGCGGCCGTTGACCAGGTTGTACGACGTCATCACACCCGTGGCCGCGTCCGCCGCGATCGCCGGTCTGAAGGCGGCCTCGTCGTACTCCTTCGCCACCCGTGGGCGCAGGTCGGAGGAGGTGGTCGCGCGGTCGGCCTCGTTGTTGTAGGCGAGGTAGTGCTTGAGGGTGGGGGCCGTCTTGAGGTGGTTCGGGTCGCCGCCGGTCAGACCCTCGCCGTACGCCGTCGACAGGGCGCCAGTCAGTTCGGGGTCCTCGCTGTAGCCCTCCTCGTTGCGGCCCCAGCGCGGGTCGCGGAGGAGGTTGACGACCGGGGCCCAGAGGTTCAACCCCCAGCCGTCCGGGCGCTGTTGCTGGAAGCCGCGGGCCTCGTCGCCGACCGCCGAGCCGACCTGCTCCATCAGCGCCGGGTCCCAGGTCGAGGCGAGCCCGATGGCCTGCGGGAAGACGGTGGCCCTGCCGAGCCAGGCGACGCCGTGCAGGGCCTCGGTGCCGGTGCGGAAGGACTGGATGCCGAGGCGGGGGATCGCGGGCTCGTACTGGTGGAGGAGGGAGATCTTCTCGTCGAGGGTGAGGCGGCCGAGCAGGTCGTCAACGCGCTTGCTCACGGGAAGCGTCGGGTCGCGGAAGGGGTACGGGGTGGTGTCGGCCGTCGCCGGGACGGTCGCTCCCAGGGCGGCGATCAGGGCGAACGCCATGACGAGCGTGGTTCTGTGACTTGTTCTGTGCCTTCTTCTCTTGCCTCTCATGTCGCGGCTCCTTCGAGTAGGGCCTTGCACCAACGGGGGTGTGGTCAGGGCGCGTTGCGGGGTGCCGTGCTCGCGCGTTCGGTGAGTCGGGGGGCCAGCAGCGTCGCGTCGGGCACCGCCTTGCCGCCCAGTTTCTTCATCAGCAACTCCACCGCCCTGGAACCGAGTTCGGCGGCGGGCAGCGCGACCGAGGTGACCGGGACCCGTACGGACTCGGCGAGTTCGTCGGGGCAGATCGCGGTGACCGACAGATCGCCGGGGACGCGCAGTCCGAGCTGCTCGAAGGCGTCGATGAGGGGTTCCAGGAGGGGTTCGTTGTGGACGACGACCCCGGTCAACGCGGGCTGCTCGCGCAGCAGTTGTTCCGCCACGGCCGCTGCCGCGCCGGACGCCGCCTCGCACGGGTGGACGGAGGAGACGAGCCGGTTGCGGTCGGCGGCGGTAGTGAAGCCCTGAACGACCCGCTGGGCGAAGGCGGTTCGGCGGACGTACACCTCCGGCGGTGACCCGACGAGGGCGACGACGCGGTGCCCGAGCCCCGCGAGCCGTTCCACGCACAGCTCACCGGCCGCCTGGAAGTCCAGGTCGACACAGGTCAGTCCGGCCGCCTCGGCGGGGAAGCCGATCAGCACGGACGGCCGGTCCAGGGAACGGAGCAACGGCAGTCTGGGATCGTCGAGTTGGACGTCCATCACGATCATCGCGTCCACGAGCGCCGAGTCCGCGACCCGCCGCAGCCCCTCCTCGCCCTCCTCCTGGGTGAGCAGCAGCACGTCGTGGTCGTGGCGGCGGGCGGTGGTCGCCACCGACATCGCGAACTGCATGACCACCGGGACATGGATGCCGGTGCGTAAGGGGATGACGAGGGCCAGCACGTTCGAGCGGCTGCTGGCCAGGGCGCGGGCGCCCGCGTGCGGTCGGTAGCCCAGCTCGCGGATGGACTCCTCGACGCGCTGCCGGGTCTCCTCGGAGATCGGACGCTTGCCGCTCAGCGCGTACGACACGGTGCTGGGGGAGACCCCGGCGTGCCGGGCGACATCGGTGATCTTCACCATCAGCCCAGCTCCAGGGTGAGGAACCCGCTGCCCGACCTCGACCGCTCCCCGGCGGCCAGCGCCCACGCCACGGACGGGTCGCTGCACGACGCCCGGAGCGTGTCCCCTTCCCGTACGACGGTGAAGGTCACCTCGCCGACCCGCACCGTCACCTGCGCGCCCCGCTCCAGACCGTACGCCCGCAGGGTGACGCCGTCGGCATGGTCGTAGTCGGGCCGGTCGGTCACCGCGCCGACCGGGAGCACCGCGCCCGGCCGCACCAGCAGCGGCACGCTGTCGAACCCGTGCTGCTCGCGCACCCAGCGCGGACCGGCGACCGTACGGCCGGTGAGGTAGTGGGTCCAGGTGCCCTCGGGGACGTAGTACGAGACGTCCCCGTCGTCGCTGAACACCGGCGCGACCAGCAGATCGCTCCCGAGCATGTACTGCCGTTCCAGATGCGCGCACCCCGGGTCGTCCGGGAACTCCAGCACCATCGCCCGCATCATCGGCACGCCCTCGGCGGAGGCGGTGCGCGCGGTCTCGTAGAGATACGGCATGAGGCTCAGCTTGAGGCGGGTGAACTGCCGTAGTACGTCCACTGATTCCTCGTCGAAGAGCCACGGGACCCGGTAGGACGAGCTGCCGTGCAGACGGCTGTGGGAGGACAACAGGCCGAAGGCCAGCCAGCGTTTGAAGAGGGCGGGGGTCGGGGTGCCCTCGAAGCCGCCGATGTCGTGGCTCCAGTAGCCGAAGCCGGACAGGCCGAGGGAGAGGCCGCCGCGCAGGGACTCGGCCATCGACTCGTAGGTCGCCTCGCAGTCGCCGCCCCAGTGAACGGGGTACTTCTGGCTGCCCGTTGTGGCCGAGCGGGCGAAGACGACGGCCTCGCCCTCGCCGCGGTGTTTGCGCAGGACGTCGAAGACCGTGCGGTTGTAGAGGTAGGTGTAGTAGTTGTGCATCCGCTCGGGGTCGGCGCCGTCCGCGTAGGCGACGTCGACCGGGACGCGCTCGCCGAAGTCGGTCTTGAAGCAGTCGACGCCCTGTGCGAGCAGCGCCTCCAGCTTTCCCGCGTACCAGTCGCGGGCCGCCGGGCTGGTGAAGTCGACCAGGGCCATGCCGGGTTGCCACAGGTCCCACTGCCAGACGCTGCCGTCCGGCCGGCGCAGCAGGTGGCCGAGCGCCTTGCCCTCGGCGAACAGCGGCGAGCGCTGCGCGATGTACGGGTTGATCCAGACGCTGATGTGCAGGCCCTTGGACTTGAGCCGGGTGAGCATGCCCTCCGGGTCGGGGAAGACCCGCGGATCCCATTCGAAGTCGCACCAGTTGAACTCGCGCATCCAGAAACAGTCGAAGTGGAAGACGGAGAGCGGGAGTTCACGTTCCCGCATGCCCTCGATGAACGACGTCACCGTCTCCTCGTCGTAGGAGGTGGTGAACGACGTCGACAGCCACAGACCGAACGACCAGGCGGGCGGGAGGGCCGGGCGGCCGGTGAGGGCGCAGTACTTGCGGAGGATGTCCTTGGGGGTCGGGCCGTAGATGACGTAGTACGTCAACTGTTGGCTCTCCACGCTGAATTGGACCCGGGAGACCGCCTCTGAACCGACCTCGAAGGAGACCCGGCCGGGGTGGTCGACGAAGACGCCGTAGCCCGCGTCGGTCAGGTAGAAGGGGATGTTCTTGTAGGCCTGTTCGGTGGCGGTGCCGCCGTCGGCGTTCCACATGTCGACGACCTGGCCGTTCTTGACGAGCGGGCCGAAGCGTTCGCCGAGTCCGTAGACGGATGTGCCGACTCCCAGGCCGAGTTGCTCCCGCAGGTAGTGGGCGCCGGTCGAGTCCCGCATGATGCCCATGCCCTTGGGGCCGCTGCTGGTGAGGCTCCGGCCGTGGGCGAGGAAGTCGACGTGCCAGGGGCCGGTGCGGGCCACCTTGACCGACAGGGCGCCGGAGGTGAGGGTCGCGTGCTCGTCGTCGTAGCTCGTGTGGACGGCGAACTCGCTCTTCTGTACCTCGAATTGGGGGCCGCGCGGCTGTTCGCCCTCGAAGTGGGTGAAGGTGACGCCGATGACGTCGGGCAGCGGGGCGTGGGCGCTGATCGTCACGACCGGTCCCTTCAGCAGGTCGCCGCGGTGGCGGATCGGCATCGTCGGTGCGTGGATCTCCAACGCGCCCTCGGGGGCGGTGACATCGAGGACCTCGACCGGGTGGGCGGCGGTGACGCCCTCACGCAGCAGCCAGTAGCCGTCGGTGAACTTCATGTGGGGGTCCCCTTACTACTTGACGGCGCCCACGGCGATGCCCCGCGTGAGGGTCCGCTGGAAGACGAGGAAGAAGACGATGGCGGGCAACACACCCAGCAGGGCAGCTGCGTTGGTCATCGTGGCGTCCATCAGGCGCTGGCCCTGGAGGACGCCGAGGGCCACCGACACGGTCTGGTTGTCGTTGGAGATCAGCATGACCAGCGGGAGCAGGAACTCGTTCCAGGTCCAGATGAAGAAGAAGACCAGCAGGACGCCGATGGTGGGGCGGCTGACCGGGACGACGATCCGCCAGAGCACCTGCCACTTGTTGGCGCCGTCGATCCGGGCGGCTTCGAGGATCTCGCGGGGGAACTGGCTCAGCACGGAGGAGAGCAGATACGTGCCGAACGCGGCCTGGATCACCGTGAAGACGATGATGACGCTCAACCTCGTGTCGTACAGGCCGACTTGCTTGCTCAGGTAGTAGATCGGGTAGACCAGCGCCTCCTGCGGCAGCATGTTGGCCAGGACGAAGAAGGCCAGGACCCAGGTGCGGCCCCGGATACGGCCGATGCCGATCGCGTACGCGTTGAGGACGGACAGGGCGGCGGCGAGGACGGCCACCGAGCCGCTGATCAGGACCGAGTTGAAGAGTTTCTGCCCGTAGTCGACGCGCTGCCAGAAGTCCTTGAGGCCGTCCAGGTAGAGGCCCTTGGGGAGGCTGAGCGGGCCGTGTTCGGAGTACTCGGCCGGTGACTTCACGGCGTTGACCACGACGATCAGGAACGGGACGACCATGAAGAGGGCGGCGATACACAGGGCGATCAGGACGGGGTAGCGGCGCAGGGCGGTCGTCATGCGCGGTCACCTTCCTCCGCGCGGGTCTGGAGTTTGAGGAAGGCCAGGGAGAGTACGAGGATGATCACGGTCAACACCGTCGAGATCGCGGCTCCGTAGCCGACCTGGGTCTTCTCGAAGAACGTGGTGAACGAGAAGTAGGACGGCACGTCGGTCGCGCCGCCCGGGCCGCCCTTCGTCAGGACGTACACCGCGCCGAACACCTTGAGCGCGGCGATCGTGCACCAGGTGAGGACGACGTAGATCTCCGGGCGGATCTGCGGCAGCGTGATGTGCCAGAAGCGGCGCCACCAGCCGGCGCCGTCCAACTCGGCGGCCTCGTAGAGCTGGGGGTCGACGCGTTGCAGCCCCGCCATGAACACCACGAGCGGGAAGCCGAGTTGGACCCAGACCATGACGCCCATGACGCTGTAGAGCGCGAGGTCGGGGTCGCCGAGCCAGTCCTGCTGCCAGGAGCCCAACCCCACTGCTTTCAAAAGGGCGTTGAGGGAGCCGTTGTCGGGGGCGAGGATCCAGCTCCAGACGATGCCCGCGACCGCGATCGGCAGCACCTGGGGGAGGTAGAAGCAGGCGCGGAGGATCGTGGCGATGCGGGTGCCGAAGTGTTTGCCGACGTAGTCGAACAGGGCGGCGGCCAGGACGAGTCCGACGATCGTCGGTACGGCCGCCATCGCCACGACCATGAACAGGCTGTGCCGGAAGGACGCCCAGAACTCCGCGTCGTCCAGCAGGTCACGGTAGTTGGCGAGGCCCGTCCACTTGGGGTCGCCGACGCCCTGCCAACTCGTGAAGCTCACGGCCGTGTTCATCAGGAAGGGGACGACGATCACGGCGAGGGCGGCGAGGGCGCCGGGGAGGAGGAACAGGGCGTACGAGTTTCGGGGGCGAGGGCGGCGCGGGCCGGTGCTGTGGTGCCTGGTGCCGGCCCGCGCGCCCTTCTCGACGGTGACCGTCATGTCGACGGGACGCCCTTGTCGTACGCCTTCTGGAGGTTGCTGAGATAGGCGTCCGGTTTCTCGCTGTTCGTGATCAGCTTCTGGGTCTCGGAGACGAGGACGTCGTAGAAGCCGGGGACCGGCCAGTCCGGGTAGAAGGCGAGGCCGTCGCGGGCCGTGAG
The DNA here is from genome assembly GCF_016612545.1 of Streptomyces sp. MBT65. GTDB lineage: Bacteria > Actinomycetota > Actinomycetes > Streptomycetales > Streptomycetaceae > Streptomyces. The sequence goes on from NZ_JAENRY010000191.1 coordinate 13,225, forward strand.
GGTGTTGAAGTTGGCGATGAGTTCCTTGGACTTGGGGTCGGTGATCGCGGAGGTGTCGGCCGCGACCGGGATGCCGCCCTTGTTGCCCATCAGGTTCTGGATCTTCTTCGACAGGGTGATGTCGATGAAGTCGTAGGCGAGTTGCTTGTTCTTGGCGCCCTTGGGGACGACCCAGATGTTGCCGCCGGAGCCGAGGGTGAGGTTCGAGTCGGGCCACAGGGCCGTGCCCCAGTCGAACTTGGCCTCCGTCTGGAAGCGGCCGTACCACCAGCTGCCGGAGAACAGGATCGGCGTCTTGCCCTGGATCCAGGAGACTCCCGCGTCCTCGGCCTTGGTGGAGCTGGAGGTCTTGGCGATGTAGCCCTTCTTCACCCAGTCGGCGAAGGTCGTCGCCGCGTAGGTCCAGGCCGGGTCGTGGAAGTCCGTCTTGCCCTTGTACAGCTCGTACTTGTCGACCCAGGCGCGGTCGGCCTTCGAGAGCGCGAGCTGGTAGAGGCACTGCTGGGCCGGGTACTCGGCGCCCGCGTTCGCGAGCGGGGTGACGCCCTTCGCCTCGAACTGAGCCATGGCGGCGGTGAGTTCGTCGAACGTCTTCGGCTCGGCGATCTTGTACTTCTTGAAGAGGTCCTTGTTGTAGTAGACCATCGTGTACTCGCCGTAGTCGGTCACGCCGTACCACTTGCCGGAGCCCATCACTCCGTTGGTGTCGTACATGTCCGTGGTGCCGACGCTCGCGGGGATCTTCTTGTCCCAGCCGCGCGTCCTGGCCTCGGCGGTGAGGTCGGTGAGCAGCCCCTGCTTGGACAGCAGGCCCGCCGTCGCGTTGCCCTTGTTGTACTCCATGATGTCCGGGGCGTCGGAGGAGTTGAGGACCATCGGGGCGGTCTTCTGGATCTGCTCGAAGCCCTTCTCCTCGAACTTCACCTTGACGCCCGGGTGTTGGGCCTCGAACTCCTTGATGGCCGCGTTCCAGGCCACGCCCATCGCGCTGTCGGGGCCCTCGTAGTGCCAGAGCTTCAGGGTCTTGCCGTCCGAGCTACCACTGTCCGAGCTGCCGCAGGAGGACAGGAGCAGGGCTCCTGTCATGACCGCCACGGCTGTCATCGCTTGCGTTCGGGTCGTCAGCATCCAGGGCCTCCGGGGGAGTCGGATGGGTGTCGAAGCGCTTCGATGGAGGAAGGTATGTAGGTGGGGGTGGTGCGTCAATGGGTTAGGCGGAGATTGGCGCAAGCGATTCGATGAACAGTGCCGTCACCCTCAGGGGGTTCTCCTGCTCCGAACTCCGAGCAGCAGGGCTGTTGTTGCTGCCGCAACGGGCACCCAGAAGCCCGTGGCGGGCGAGGTTCCGTCCGCCGCCCGGCCGCCTGTGGCCGAACCGAGCGCGATCCCCACCAGCAGGCCGGTCACCGCGAGGCTCATGCCCTCGTTCAACCTGCCTTCTGGTGTGCGGTGTTGGACGAGGGACATCGCGGTGATCATCGTGGGGGCCGTTGCCATGCCCGCCAGCAGCAACGCCGTTCCCAGTGCGGGGAGGGAGCCCGACGTGCTTGCCGCCAGCAGGGGGAGGGCCATCGAGACGGTCATCGCCAACAGGCACCACCGCAGGCGGCGTTCCGCGGAGCCCCTCGGTCTCACCCTCCCGTACAGCAGACCCGCCGCGCACGAGCCGGCCGCCTGGAGTGCCAACACCGCACCCCCCGCCGCACGGTGACCCGCCGCGTTCGCGTACGCGAGCGTGGCGACCTCCATCGAACCGAACACCGCACCGGTCGCCACGAGACCGGCGATCAGGGGCGGGATGCCGGGGCTGCGGAGGGGAGACCTGCCCTTCGCCGTCGGATTCGGCGGTGGCTCCGTCGAACGCTGGGCCGTGAAGATCAGGATCCCGGTCAGCAGCAGCACCGCCCCCACCAGCGTCCCCGCCTCCGGGAAGAACGTGCCGCACAGGAAGGCCGCCAGTGCCGGGCCCAGCATGAAGCAGAGTTCGTCGGCGGCCTGTTCGAAGGAGTTCGCGGTGTGCAGGGCCTCGGTGTCGCCGGCGAGCAGATGGGCCCAGCGGGCACGGGACAAGCCGCCGGTGTTGGGGGTCGTCGCCGTGGCCGCGTACGCGGCGAACAGGGTCCAGGCGGGGGCGTCGTAGTGGACGCAGAGGAGGAGGGCCACCGAGCCGAGGACCGCAACCACCGTTGCCGGTACGGCCGTTCGCGACTGGCCGTGGCGGTCGGTCAGGCGCGCGATCCATGGGCCGGCGACCGCCGTCGCCGCGAGGCCGGTCGCGGTGACCGCGCCGGCCAGGGCGTACGAACCCCGTGAACCGGCGATCATCACCACCGCGCTCACGCTGAACATGCCCGCGGGGAGGCGGGCGAGGAGGTTGCCGGCGGTGAAGGCCCGGGTGCCGGGGAGGGTGAACAGGCGGCGGTAGGTGGTCCGTCGGGGCACAAGGCGTGGCGTACGGCGTGGCATGCGGCAACCGTCGCCCGGAGTGGATCACGGGGTCCAACACCTGCTCGGCGTCGATTCACGCACCTGCGTTGTAAGTTCGCCGGATGCCCTCGACGCCCTCGATGCCCCGGTCGCCTCTGGCGTCCGCCCACGTCGACCCCCGACTCCTCCGTGCCTTTCTCGCCGTGGCCGAGGAACTGCACTTCACCCGTGCCGCCGCCCGGTTGTACGTCGCCCAGCAGGCGCTCAGTCGTGATGTGCGGCGGCTGGAGCGGGAGTTGGGGGCCGAACTGTTCGTGCGGACCACTCGGCAGGTGACGTTGACGGCGGACGGTGAGCGGCTGGTGCCGTATGCCCGGCAGGTGCTCGCCGCGCAGGACGAGTTGCTCGCCGCGTTCCGGCAGGCCCGGCCGCTGCTCGTCGATCTGAACTCGCCGGGGCTGGTCACCGGGCGCCGGGTGCTGCACCGCGCCCGCGAACTCGCCCCGGAACAGGAGCTGATGGCCCGGTACGAGAGTGGACTCGCCGGTGCGGCGGGGGAGTTGCTGGCGGGACGGCTCGATGTGTCGTTCGGGCGGTTCGCCGGGCTGGAGCCGGGGGTGCGGGCCGGACTCGACCATCAGCTCGTGCGGTACGAGCCGATGGCGGTCGTGCTGCCCGAGGGGCATCGGCTGGCGTCGCTCGCGGAGGTGCCGGTGGAGGCGCTCGCGGGGGAGACCGTGTACGCGGGTGCCGGGAATCCGCGTACTCCGGAGTGGACGGATCTCGCGCGCCGCCTCTTCGAGGGACGTGGCATCGAGGTCGCGCCGCCCGCCCCCATGGCCGTAGGCGAAGAGGAGTTCGAGTGGGTGATGGCGAAGGCGCGGACGCCGGTCCTCGCCGTGGTGGGTTTTCCGGCCATGCCCGGGACGGTGCTGAGGCCCCTGGTGGACCCGGTGCCGTTGTCCCCTGTGTCGCTCGTGTGGCGAAAGGGGCTGGTGCACCCCGGATTCGATGCGCTTCGACGTGCTGCGGTGGAGATCGGCAGTGCGTGTGGGTGGCTGCGGCGGCCGGTGAATGGATGGATTCCGGCCATCGACGTGGACATGCTAAAAAGGAAAAAATGATGCATCCCGGCACATGTGATGCCCCCTGTGCGCTACCTTCAGGGCCTGAGCACGGTGTGGTAAGGGGGGCGCGAGGACCGGGTGGGGGCCCGGTTCGGCGGCGTGTGCTCAGGGTCGTCTGCGCACCCGGAACAGTCCCGTGGGGGGATGTGCGTGCGCATGGAAAAGTGGCGAGAAGACGCCCAACCGGAATGGCCCCAAGCTGCATCCGCGACCAGAGACGTACCGGTCATAGGCGGAGAGGTCGAGGCGGCGTTCCCGGAGACCAAAGTGGCCGGAACATCCGGGGTGTCCCGGGTATCCGGAGTACCTGGAGCGACTAGAGGATCAGAAATTCTTGAGGGCGGGCGGCATGTCGCCAAGGACGGTCGGCATGGTGGCCCGGACGGTCGGCATGCGGGCGCGAGTGGTCGTCATGGCGGCAAGGACGGTCGTCGTACGACCAAGGACGGTCCTCGCGTCGGGAGCGGGTGGCCCGAGCCGCCCGCCGGCCGGGGCGTGTCCGCCGCCGTCGGCGCGGGGATCCTCGCCGATCCCTGGGGTACGGCAGGGGGGACGGGCGCCGAGGCCGGCGCTGTCGACCCCGACGAGGTGACCGTCCAGCTCGACGGGCCCGCCCCGCGGGCGGACGGCGGCGGGAAGAAGGGCGGCGCCAAGAGCGGACCCGGCGCCGGTCACGACGGTTCCGACCGGCCCGTCTTCGTCGACGAGTCCGGCCGTCGCAGCCGCAGGTACCGCCGGATCGGTATGGCCGTCGGTATCGCGTGCGCGGTCTACGCCGTCGTCATCGTCGCCACCCTGTTGTCCGGCAGTTCGGACGCGCCGTGGCTGCCGGTGCCGGGGCAGAAGGACGACGCGCCCGCCGGGAAGGTCGACACCTCGCCGGTGCCGTCCGACTCCGGGCGGCCGTCCGCCGGCGGCGACAGTGTGGCGCCGGGGAACATTCCGACGGCGAGCGACGGTACGACGCCCTCGCCGGGCGCGAAGGCGAGCGCGTCCGGCGCGTCCGCGTCGCCCGGCGCCAAGACGAGCACGTCCGCGTCGCCCCGGGCGTCCGCCAGCAGGAGCGCCTCGGCGCCGACGGGTGGCGGCGCGAGCAATCCGGTCGTACAGCCCACGCGGGTGTCGTCCTCACCGCCGGCCTCCCCGACCCCGACCGCCAGCGCGAGCACGCCGGTCTCTCCGACGCCGACCGCGAGCGCGACGACGGGCACCGGCACGGTGGCCGACGGCCCGAGCAGCCCGTCGCCCGTGGCCCAGGGACCGGCCGCGCCTTCGGAACCGGCGCCGGTTCCCTCCAAGACCCCGGAGCACATCCTCTGATGGCATCGCACAACCGCCGCGCCAAGGCCACGAACCCGACCCCGGGCGGCCGGCACGGAGCAAATCCGGGAAGTTCGATATCTCCGTTAACTCCAGGTGGTGGGAGGGAAGTTGGGTCGTCCGGCGGCGCTACGCAGGGAGCCGGGCCCGGTGTCCCTGACGGGGACGGAGCCGGACCGGGCGTCGCGCATGGAGGCGGGTCCGGGGGTACGGCGCGTGGAGCGGAGCGCGGTGCGACGCATCGAGCGGAGCCGGGCGGTGCGTATCGAGGCGAGCCGGGTGGCGCGCGTGAGGCCGAGCCGGGTGCCATGCGTGGAGCGGCGCCGGGTGGTGGCACGTATGGAGTCGAGCCCGGTGCGACACATCGAGCCGAGCCGGGTGCGGGGCGTGGAGCCGAGTCCGGTGCCACACGTGGAGCCGAGTCGGGTGGCGCGCATCGAGCGGAGCCGGGTGGCGCCCGTGGATCCGAGCCCGGTGCCATGCATCGAGCCGAGCCGGGTGGCACGCATCGAGCCGAGTCCGGTGCCCCGCATGCGGCCCGGCCCGCTGCCCCGCCCCGCACCCCGAAGCGAACCGCGCCCCGCGCCCGCCGCGATCCCCGGCGCCGGCGCATCTCCATGCGGTTCCTGCTGCCGATGCTGCTGCTCGTCGCGTTGCTCGCGATGCTGATGCTGCGCGGCTATGTGCACAGCGAGATCCTCGCCGACCACCGGATCCGCCCCGAGGCGGCGACGAACAAGGTCCCGGACAAGATCCTCGACGGCGGCCCGGTGATCGACACCCGCAGCGGCCGTACCACCAGCCTGGACGTGCCGGACCGCGACATCGTCCTGACGTTCGACGACGGCCCCGACCCGACCTGGACCCCCAAGGTCCTGGACGTGCTCAAGAAGCACCACGCGCACGCCGTCTTCTTCGTCACCGGCACCATGACCTCGCGCTACCCGGAGCTGGTCAAGCGCATCGTGGACGAGGGCAACGAGGTGGGCGTGCACACGTTCAGCCACCCCGACCTCTCCTTCCAGTCCAAGAAGCGCATCGACTGGGAGCTGTCCCAGACCCAGCTCGCGATCACCGGCGCGGCCGGCATCCGGACGTCACTGTTCCGGCCGCCGTACTCGTCCTCCGCCGACGCGATGGACAACCTGTCCTGGCCGGTGACCGAGTACATCGGCACCCGCGGCTACCTCACCGCCGTCAACAACACGGACAGCGAGGACTGGCAGAAGCCCGGCGTCGCGAAGATCATCAGCAACGCCACTCCGCGCGGCGGCAAGGGCGCGATCGTCCTGATGCACGACTCGGGCGGTGACCGCCACCAGACGGTCGAGGCGCTGGACAAGTTCCTGCCGGAGATGCAGGCCAAGGGCTACCGGTTCGACAACCTCACCCAGGCGCTCGGCGCCCGCAGCGCGCTCACCCCGGTGACCGGCGTCGACCTGTGGAAGGGCAAGGCGTGGATCTTCCTGGTCCAGGCCTCGGACCACATCACCGACGTCCTGGTGGTCGGCCTGGCGATCACCGGCTCCCTGGTCATCGCCCGCTTCGCGCTGATGCTCCTGCTCTCCGTCATCCACGCCCGCCGGGTGCGCCGCAAGAACTTCGCCTGGGGTCCACCGGTCACCGAACCGGTATCGGTCCTCGTCCCGGCGTACAACGAGGCCAAGTGCATTGAGAACACGGTCCGTTCACTGATGGCGAGCGAGCATCCCGTCGAGGTGATCGTCATCGACGACGGCTCGGCGGACGGCACGGCGAGAATCGTGGAAGCGATGTTCCTGCCGAACGTCCGGGTCGTACGCCAGGTCAACGCGGGCAAGCCGGCCGCCCTCAACCGGGGCCTGGCGAACGCCAGTCACGACATCGTCGTGATGATGGACGGCGACACGGTCTTCGAACCGGCCACCGTACGGGAGTTGGTCCAGCCGTTCGGCGACCCGCGCGTGGGCGCGGTGGCGGGCAACGCCAAGGTGGGCAACCGGGATTCGCTGATCGGCGCCTGGCAGCACATCGAGTACGTGATGGGCTTCAACCTCGACCGCCGGATGTACGACATCCTCCGCTGCATGCCGACGATCCCGGGCGCCGTGGGGGCCTTCAGGAGAAGCGCGTTGGAGCGGGTCGGCGGGATGAGCGACGACACGCTCGCCGAGGACACCGACATCACGATGGCGATGCACCGCGACGGCTGGCGCGTCGTCTACGCCGAGAAGGCCCGCGCGTGGACGGAAGCCCCGGAGACGGTCCAGCAGTTGTGGTCCCAGCGCTACCGGTGGTCGTACGGCACGATGCAGGCGATCTGGAAGCACCGGGGCGCGCTGCTCGACCGCGGCCCGTCCGGCCGCTTCGGCCGCGTCGGCCTGCCGCTGGTGGCCCTGTTCATGGTCGTGGCCCCGATCCTGGCCCCGCTGATCGACGTGTTCCTGCTCTACGGCCTGGTGTTCGGCCCGACGGAGAAGACGTTCCTGGCCTGGCTGGGCGTCCTCGCCATCCAGGCGTTCTGCGCGGCCTACGCCTTCCGCCTGGACCGCGAACGCATGACCCACCTCGTCTCGCTGCCTCTCCAGCAGATCCTCTACCGCCAACTCATGTACGTCGTACTGCTCCAGTCCTGGATCACCGCACTCACCGGCGGCCGCCTGCGCTGGCAGAAACTGCGGCGCACGGGGGTCGTGGAGGCACCGGGCGGACCGGTACCGAGTCAGCGCGGCGGCAGCGATCGGAGGACCGTGGCATGACGCACGGATACACGACAGGGTCGGACACGGCGCCGGACCCGGAGTCGACACCGGCGTACGGGATTCCCCAACAGCGCCAACAGGAACCGGAGTTGGCGCCGGAACCGAAGAAGCCGAAGCCGGGGGGCGGCCGGGACCGCTACTTGGACCTGCTCCGCTCGATCGCGCTCGTCCGGGTGGTGATCTACCACCTCTTCGGCTGGGCCTGGCTGTCGGTCCTGTTCCCTTCCATGGGCGTGATGTTCGCGCTGGCGGGTTCCCTGATGGCCCGCTCGCTGAACCGCCCCGCACTGGGCGTGATCAAGGGTCGGCTACGGCGACTGCTGCCCCCGCTCTGGGCGTTCAGCGCGGTGGTGCTGGTGCTGATGTTCGCGATGGGCTGGCATCCCCTCAAGGACCCCGATCTGGGCGGCACTTGGTGGGGAGCGGCGAAACTGTTCGACTACATCGTGCCGTTCGGCGCGCCGCCGTACCCCGAGCATCTCGGTTCGGAATCGGGCCTGTTGGAGAGCACGTGGGCGGACCAGGCGGCGGGCCCGCTCTGGTATCTGCGGGCGTACGTCTGGTTCGTGATCGCGTCACCGCTGCTGCTGTGGGCGTTCCGGCGGGTTCCGTGGGCGACGTTGCTGGCGCCCTTGCTGCTGACGGCAGTTGTCGGCACGGGCCTGGTGACGATCCCTGGCGAGACGGGCAACGCGGTGTCCGACTTCGCGGTGTACGGCGGCTGTTGGGTCCTGGGCTTCGCGCACCACGAGGGGGTGTTGAAGCAGGTCCCGCGCTACCTCGCGGTGTCGGGCGCGACGGTGATCATGGGCTTCGGCCTGTGGTGGGCGTCGGGTCATCTGGGCCCGGACGGCTGGGACCTGAACGACATTCCCCTCGCCCAGGCCTGCTGGTCCTTCGGGATCGTGGTGATCCTGCTCCAGTACTCGCCGTCCTGGCAGGAGTTGCCGGGCCGCCTGGCCCGCTGGGACAAGCTGGTGACCCTCTCCAACAACCGCGCCGTCACGATCTACCTGTGGCACAACCTCCTCATCATGGCCACGGTCCCGATCATCGACCAGCTGTACAACCTCCCCTTCATGGAGAGCACCACCGCGACCACCCTCCTCGACAAGTCGGACACGTTCCTGATGTTCCTGCTGATCTGGCCGCTCATCGCGGTGGCGATCCTTGCGTTCGGGTGGATCGAGGACATTGCCGCCAAGCGGGGGCCGAGGCTATGGCCCAACGGGGTCAGTGGTGGGGGGAGTCGGCGGAGGGGGACCTGAGGGTGTTGACCAGGTGCCGTAGGCCGTCGGTCGTGGTGGTGAGGATCGTGCCCGGGGCGTCGCTCTCGCGGAGGCGGGTGGCATCGGCGGGGCCGCCGGCGACGTAGACGCAGTCCCGTGACTCGACGGGGCCGAGCGCGCAGGCCTCCGCCTCGTCCAGGCGTACGCCACCTCCTGGGGCGGCCGGCCGATCGGTGACGGTGGACTGTTGGACCGGGGTGCGGGAAAGCCGCTGTGGTTCGAGACCGGTGGGGCACGCTCCAGGTGAGCCACTGTCACAGGCGTCCGCCATGCTCCGCGCATGAACGAGAACGGCTTCTGGCAGCTCATCGACGACTGCACACCGTCCGCCCCCGATCCCGACGCCGAACAGCTGGCCATCGCATTGACGGACCGTCTGGCCGCAGGGCCGGTGGCGACAGTCATCGGGTTTGCCGAACAGCTTTCGTGGGCGCTGTACCGGCTGGATCGCAAGGAGTACGGGCACGGGCTGTCGGGCGACAGCTTCCTCTACACCCGCGCCGCCGTCGTGGCCGCCGGCCGTGAAGCGTACGAGGCCACACTCCTCGATCCCCGCCTTTTTGCTCCGTACGTCGAAGGCCTCGTCTGGGCGGAGATCCTGCTCTACGTCCCGGACAAGGCGTACGGCCGCATCACGGGCAAGGAGTGGGATCGCTCCACCCGCTACTCCTACGAGTCCTACTCGAACGCCGAGGGGTGGGCCGCTGCCCAGCTTCCCCACCTCACCGCGCCCACCTCCCGCCCGTGAGAGCAACGTTCCCTTCCGGTCACTCACAGCCACAGCGTGGAAACCCGCCCTCCCTACCTTCGGGATGCATCACCGCTCGTTACCCCGTAGTGCAGACCGTGGAGGCGTCATGACAGCCACTGGCAAGTGGATCGAGCACTGGGATCCCGAGGACGAGACCTTCTGGCGGGAGACCGGTGAGAAGGTCGCCCGGCGCAATCTCGTCTTCTCCGTGCTCTCCGAGCACATCGGCTTCTCGATCTGGACGCTGTGGTCCGTGCTGGTGCTCTTCATGGGCCCGGAGTACGGGCTGACCCCGGCCGACAAGTTCCTGCTGACGTCGATGGTCACGCTCGTCGGCGCGGTCGTCCGGGTGCCGTACACCTTCGCGGTCGCCGTCTTCGGCGGGCGGAACTGGACGATCGTCTCCGCGAGTCTGCTGCTCATCCCCACCATCGCCGCCTTCGTGGTGATGAAGCCGGGGACCTCCTTCGACACCTTCCTCTGGATCGGCCTGCTGGCCGGCATCGGCGGCGGCAACTTCGCCTCCTCCATGACCAACATCAACGCCTTCTTCCCGTTGAAGAAGAAGGGGTGGGCTCTCGGGCTCAACGCCGGAGGCGGCAACATCGGTGTGCCGGTCATCCAGCTCATCGCTCTCGCGATCATCGGCGCCAGTGGCGGGCCGCGCGTGCTGCTCGGGATCTACATCCCGCTCATCCTGATCGCCGCCACCCTCGCCGCCCTCTTCATGGACAACCTCACCTCCGTGAAGAACGACACCGGCGCCGCCAAGGACGCCGCGCGCGACTGGCACACCTGGATCATGGCGTTCCTCTACATCGGCACGTTCGGGTCGTTCATCGGGTACGCGTTCGCCTTCGGGCAGGTGCTTCAGGTCCAGTTCGGCCGTACGCCGTTGCAGGCCGCGTATCTCACCTTCATCGGCCCGCTGCTCGGCTCGCTGATCCGCCCCGTCGGCGGCTGGCTCGCCGACCGCTACGGCGGCGCGAAGATCACCCTGTGGAACTTCGTCGCCATGGCCGCCGCCACCGCGATCCTCATCGTCGCCAGCATGCAGAAGTCACTGCCGCTGTTCGTGACCGTGTTCGTCGTCCTGTTCGTGCTCAGCGGGCTCGGCAACGGGTCGACGTACAAGATGATCCCCGGCATCTTCCAGACCAAGGCCCTCGCGCAGGGACTGGAGGGGGAGGCGGCGGCCGCCTACGGTCGGCGGCTCTCCGGAGCCTCCATGGGGCTCATCGGGGCCGTCGGCGCGCTCGGCGGGGTCGGCATCAACCTCGCCTTCCGCCAGTCCTTCCTCTCCTCCGGCTCCGGGACCGGCGCGTTCGTCGCCTTCCTCGCCTTCTACGGCCTCTGCTTCGCGGCCACGTGGGCCGTATACCTTCGTCGCCCGACCGCCCAGGCTCAGGCCAAGGCCTCCGCATCGGAGGCGAAGTCGCAGCTCAGCTATGCCGAGGTGTGACGTAACACCGGCGACATAAAGTCGAACCGAGCCTGTCACGCACCGTTGACAGGCTCGTTCGGCATGTAGGCACCGGGTCATTCCACGTACCACTTGCATGTACGACTACGTTCGGGACGAGAGCCATGTACGAACCACCGCAGCGACCGGAGAGCGCCCAGCACGGGCCCCTCTCCGGGTTCACCGTGGGCGTCACCGCCGCGCGCCGCGCAGACGAGCTGGGGGCACTGCTCCAGCGGCGCGGTGCGGCGGTCCTCCACGCGCCCGCGTTGCGTATCGTGCCCCTCGCCGACGACAGCGAACTGCTCGCCGCCACCAAGGAGTTGATCGACCTGGCGCCCGATGTGGTGGTGGCCACCAC
>NZ_JAENRY010000192.1 GCF_016612545.1 Streptomyces sp. MBT65
TGCGGTGCGGCTGTCCTGGCGGGCAGCGCGGGCAACCGCTCCGGGGCCCGGACCCGCACCTGGATCGGGGTGCCGTCCGCCCGCCAGGACAGCCGCACCGCACGCTCCCGCAACGCGCCCAGCAGCCCCAACTGGTCCAGATCCGGCGGCCGTAGCCCGTCCACCAGCCGGCGCACCTCCGCGACCGCGCCCCCGACCTCGGACCGCAACTCGGCCAGCAGCACCGCCGCCCGCTCCGGATCGAACGTCAGCAGATTGCGTACGGCGTCGGCCTGGAAGGCGGCTCCGGCGAGGGTCGGCCCGAGGCCGTCGTGCAGATCGCGGCGGATCCGGCGCCGCTCCTCCTCGCGCGCGGCCACGATCCGTTCCCGGGAGTGCTGCAACTGCCGGGTGAGATCGGTCGCGTGCAGCGCGGCGGCCAGCGGTACGGCGAGCAGCTCCAGGACGGCCAGGTCGGCGGTGTCGGGCTGCTGCTCGCCGGGGCGCAGTCCGATCACCAGCGCGCCGACGGTCCGGCCGTCGTAGTCGAGGGGTATGGCGTGGATGCGCTCGCCCGCCTCGCCCCAACTCCCGTCCGTCACCCCGGACTTCGACTCCACGCACACATATGGCAGTCGCAGTGCCTCGCCGACCGCCTCCGGGACCGCGTCGACGCCGGTGCCGGCCAGCCGTTCGCCGATGCGGGAGACGGCGCGCACCGGGTCGTGCCGGTCGCCGTAGAGGGCGTGGCCGACCAGGCGTTGCAGCAGGCGGCGGGCGGGTTCGAAGACGACGGCGAGGGTGACGGTGATCAGGGCCGGGCCGAGCAGCGCGGGGTCGGGGTTCAGGAGGGACTGGACGGAGGTGACGAGGCCGACGTAGGTGACGATCACGCCGACCGTGAGCGCGCCGTAGAGCAGGCTGCGGGAGACGACCAGGCGGATGTCGAGGAGTTCCTCGCGGACCACGGCGATCATGATGGCGACCGGCAGGAACAGGGTGCAGCAGGACGTGTAGACCGCCGGGCAGCCGAGGATCTGAAGGGCCACGCTGACCGCCAGCGGCAGGATCCCCGCGATCAGCCACAGCAGCCGGCGGCGGTCCTGCTCCCCGCCGCGTCGATGGCGCACGGCCATGACGGCGAACACGGCGGTCAGCACCAGACAGGCCTTCGCGGTCTCGACGTCCCGCAGGGCGGGCATCCAGCCGTCCGGCACCGGGAGGTAGGAGGGTTGGGCGGGCGTGCCGCGGAACAGGCCCCAGTCGTCCCGCGCCCAGATCGCGAAGTCCAGCGGGGCGGACAGGAGTTGGGCGGCCAGGGCCCAGCGCCAGCGGCGGTCGGGCAGCTTGCCGTCGGGGAAGAGGAAGAACACGAGCACGAACGCCGTGGAGCTGCCGACGATCCAGGTGTGCCGGCCGAGGGTCGTGACCGTGTGCAGGACGTCCGGCGGCCAGCCCAACCGCAGTCCCTCGACGGCCAGTCCGATCGACATGCCCGTGAACGCGTGGCCCAGCCCGTAGCCGATCAGCAGCCAGCCGATGGGGTTGCGTGGCCGGTGCAGGGCGATCACCGTGCCGCAGACCGGGTAGGCGAGTCCGACCGCCAGATCGACGACCATGTCGTAGTGGACCAGGTCCGCGACGGAGACGTGCGCCGCCACCAACGCGACCGCCCCGGCCGCCACTTGGAGCGCCGCCAGCGCCAACAGCACGTACGCCGTCGCCGCAGGTGGCCGGGTGCGCCCGTCGCGGTCGTCCATGCGTCCCATCGTGGAGGTGCGGCGCCCGGGTGTCCTGGGAACGCTTCCCGGTCCACCCGGGAGAGGTCCCCGGCGCTGCCCGAGGGCTTCCCCTCAACTCCCGGCCCCCGCAGCCGTGATGCTCGGAGCAGCGGAACGGCGGGCCCACCGCCGGACCGTACGACAGGAACCAACGGGGGAAACACCATGCTGTCAACGAAGCGGCGCCTGACCGGCGTTGTCCTGGGCTCCCTGCTCGCTCTCGGCGGTACGGCCGCGGTGCCGGCCGCCGCGCAGACACCGACGCGGGCGGTGTGCGGTATCGCGGTCAACGAGCCGCACATCTACCAGCGTTGGAGCGCGCTCGGCGGAGCGAGCGGCTGGCTCGGCTGCCCGACCACCGGCACCAGGGACGTGTACCTGAACGGCGCCTACGCCGGCAAACGCCAGTACTTCACCTACGGCACCGCCACCTGGTCGCCGCGCCAGGGCTCGAACATGGTCGTCGCCGCGTGGGAGGACCGCGGCTACGCCTACTTCAACTGGGGGACGACGGCCCCCTACCGCTACGACTCGTTCCTGGTCCGCTGGACCAGCGCGTCCGACCCCGGCGGCACCCAGCGGGAGTTCGGCGGCGGCACCGCCGGCCGGATCCGGGTGCGGGAGCAGAACACCGGCGCCTACGTCTTCACCGTCGAGGGCTGCGACATCAACGTCTTCGGCCACACCTGCCGGCAGGGCTGGACGCTGAAGGCGAGCACGCCCAACTGACCATCACCTCGGGGGAACGGGGCTGGAGGGGGCGACCGCCCTTCCAGCCCCTCGCGGTGTTACAGGTACTTCTTCAACTCCCGGCGCGCCAGCGACCGTTGGTGCACCTCGTCCGGGCCGTCGGCCAGCATCAGGGTGCGGGCGCTCGCGTACAGCTCGGCCAGCGGGAAGTCCTGGCTGACGCCGCCCGCGCCGTGCAGCTGGATCGCCTTGTCGAGGATGCCGACGACCGTGCGCGGGGTGGCGATCTTGATGGCCTGGATCTCCGCGTGGGCGCCCTTGTTGCCGACGGTGTCCATCATCCAGGCCGTCTTCAGGACCAGCAGCCGCAGTTGCTCCACGGCCACCCGGGCGTCCGCGATCCAGTTGTGGACGACGCCCTGTTGGGCCAGTGCCTTGCCGAACGCGACGCGGGACACGGCGCGTTGGCACATCAGCTCGATCGCCCGCTCGGCCATGCCGATCAGCCGCATGCAGTGGTGGATACGGCCCGGGCCGAGTCGTGCCTGGGCGATGGCGAAGCCGCCGCCCTCCTCGCCGATCAGGTTCGTCGCGGGCACGCGCGCGTGGTCGAAGATCACCTCGGCGTGGCCGCCGTGGGAGTGGTCCTCGTAGCCGAAGACCTGCATCGCGCGCTTGACCGTGACGCCCGAGGTGTCGCGGGGGACGAGGATCATCGACTGCTGGCGGCGGATGCCGGCGCCGGTCGGGTCGGTTTTGCCCATCACGATGAAGATCTTGCAGTCCGGGTTCATCGCCCCGGAGATGTACCACTTGCGGCCGGTGATGACGTAGTCGTCGCCGTCCCGCTCGATGAGCGTCGTGATGTTGGTGGCGTCCGAGGAGGCCACCTCTGGTTCTGTCATCGCGAACGCCGAGCGGATCTCGCCTGCCAGCAGCGGTTCCAGCCACTGCTTCTTCTGCTGCTCGTCGCCGAACTGGTGGAGGACTTCCATGTTGCCGGTGTCCGGCGCCGCGCAGTTCAGCGCGGTGGGTGCCAAGTGCGGGGAGCGGCCGGTGATTTCGGCGAGCGGTGCGTACTGGAGGTTGGTCAGGCCGGCGCCGTACTCGGAGTCGGGGAGGAAGAGGTTCCAGAGGCCTTGGTTTCGGGCTTCCGCTTTCAACTCCCCTACCACGGCGGGGGTGTCCCAGGGGGAGGCGAGTTGTGCGCGTTGGTCCTCGGCGACCGGTTCGGCCGGGTAGACGTACTCGTCCATGAAGGCCAGGAGCTTGGCGCGCAGTTCCTCGGTGTGTGCGTCGAACGCGAAGTCCATGGTGGATCAGCCTTCCTGAAGGGTGGTCAGGCCGTGCTCGATGAAGACGGGGACGAGTTCGCCGATGAGGTCGAAGCCGCGGCCGACCGTCTGGCCCAGGGTGTAGCGGTAGTGGATGCCCTCCAGGATCACGGCGAGCTTGAACCACGCGAACGCCGTGTACCAGGCGACCGACTCCACGTCGCGCCCCGAGCGCGCGGCGTACCGTTCGATCAGCTCGGCCGGCGACGGGTGGCCGGGGGCCGAAGCGGTGGTGGAAATGGGGGAGTTGGGCAGCTCCAGCGGGATGCTGTACATCACCAGCAGGCCCAGGTCGGTGAGCGGGTCGCCGAGCGTGGACATCTCCCAGTCGAGGATCGCCTTGATCTTGTCGACGCCGTCTTCTGTGCCGATCAGGACGTTGTCGAGGCGGTAGTCGCCGTGGACGACCGCGGGGGTGGGGGACGTGGGGAGGCGGCGGCCCAGGGCCGCGTGCAGCTCCTCCACGCCGGCCAGCTCGCGGTTGCGGGAGGCGTCCAACTGCTTGCCCCAGCGGCGCAGTTGGCGGTCCAGGAAGCCCTCGGGGCGGCCGAAGTCCGCCAGGCCCACCTCTGCGGGGTCCACCGCGTGCAACTCGACCAGGGTGTCGACCAGTTCGAGGACCGCGCCCCGGGTGCGCTCCGGGCCCAGCGGAGCCAGTTCGTCGGCGGTGCGGTACGGGGTGCCCTCGACGAACTCCATGACGTAGAACGGGGCTCCGAGTACCTCGTCGTCCTCGCAGAGGAGGATGGGTTTCGGTACCGGTACGTTCGTCGGGTGCAGGGCGCTGATGACCCGGTGCTCGCGCTTCATGTCGTGCGCGGTGGCCAGGACGTGGCCGAGCGGGGGGCGTCGTACGACCCACTTCGCGGTGCCGTCGGTGACCGCGTAGGTGAGGTTCGACCGTCCGCCCTCGATCAGCCGGCCGGACAGGGGGGCGGTGACCAGACCGGGCCGCTCGCGGTCGAGCAGACCGCGCAGCCGGTCGAGATCGAGTCCGGGCGGGTGGTCGGGGCTCATACATCACTCCTACGAACGGATGCTGGTCTCGGCTGACGCGTTCCATCATGCCGACCGGTCGGTATGTCGTCCAGTAGGGGAGCGAAACGTGACCGGGGCCACGATAAGCCGACAGCTCCCCGCGCCGGGGTGGCGGGGAGCTGTGGATCGGTGCGTTCGGGCCGTCACTGGCCGTGGGTCTTCGACTCAGTGGTCGTCCCAGTGGCCGTCGTGCAGGGCGTGCCGGTGGCCGTCGTGGACGTAGTCGACGTGGTCGCCGTGCAGCACGCTCGCGTGGCCGCAGTCCTGGCCGTGCTGGTGTCCGTGCTCCTGGTGGGCGACATGGCCGCCGGGCTCGCACTCGTCCCAGTGGCCGCTGTGCTCGCGGTGCAGGTGGCCGTCGTGCGCGTAGTCGACGTGGTCGCCGTGCGGTACCGCGGAGTGTCCGCAGTCCGGGCCGTGCGTGTGGGTGTGGGAGGAGTGCTCCAGGTGCAGGGTGGTCATGGTGCTCACCTTCGGAAGTGCGGGCGATGACGACGGACAGGGTGCCATGCGAATCGCCCATATCGGGTCATCCGGGGTGCGTGGCGCCGTGGTTGGTGGCTGGGGTCGGGGTCGTGGCGGTGCGGGGAGCCCGCCGCCGGTCGCGCCCCTCCGGTGTTGTCGCAGTGGAACGGGTGGGGACCAGTTGAGCGGCGGGCTGCGCCGCACCGCCACGACCCGCTCCCGTTGCGTCGGCGGGTGCGGATGTGTGGTCCATCCCTCAATACACGAGCACCGCCGCGCATGCCGCCATGGCCACCGTGCACAGCACCGCCGCGGTGGCGTGGCGGGGGGCCAGGGGTGGGGGTGTGCCGCCGGTCGTGAGGGTGGTGATGCGGCGGTGGGCGATGGTGAGGAAGCCCAGCCAGAGTGCGCAGCACAGGGCGCAGACGATGATGCCTTCCGGGTGGATTCCGTGGTGCAGTGCGGCCTTCGTGGCGAGGACGGCGGCGACCGTGCTCGACAGAGTTGTGCGGCGCCAGGCGAGGCGGGTGCGTTCGGGTTGTAGGCCCGGGTCGCGGTCCGGGGGTGGGGGGCTGGTCATCCTTCCCACCCGGCCAGGACGACTACGACCATCACCACGGCCACGATCGCCACGGCTACGCTCAGCAGCGCCGGGAAGCGGGACACCGGTAGATCCTCGCCCCGTCGCATCGCGCGTTCGCAGCGCACCCAGTGATTGACCGCGCGCAGCGCGCACAGCACGCCCGCCGCCAGGAGTGCGAGGGCCAGCCCGACCCGCCATGCCCAGGGCAGGTCCGGGAGGAACTGGTCCACCGCGAAGCCCCCGCCGATCAGCGCGAGCGCGGTGCGCAGCCAGGCCAGGAAGGTGCGTTCGTTCGCCAGCGAGAAGCGGTAGTCGGGTGTTCTGCCCTCCTCGCTGATCTCCTGGGGCGCGAACCACAGTCGGACGTTCCGTGCGAAATCGATCACGAGCAGGACCCTATCCGGCCGGTTGTGACCGGTGCGCCGCCGTCTTCCGGTACTTCTTGAGGCGTTCGTAGGCCGCGCGTCCGTCCGGTACCCACTCCCACTCCGTCAGCCTTCGCTCGATCTCCTCTTCCGGCAGGAAGTCGTGCCAGGCGACCTCCTCGGCCTGGGGGCTGACCGGCAGTTCGCAGCGCACCTCGTACACCGCCGACCACCAGGTCTGCCCGGCGTCGTCGTCGTACAGGAACTTGAAGAGGAAGGTGGGGCGGGGCAGGCCCGAGACTCCGAGTTCTTCCTCGGCCTCGCGCAGTGCCGCGTCGTCGTAGGACTCGCCCGCGCCCACCACTCCGCCGACGAACATGTCGTGGAGGGAGGGGAAGACGAGTTTTGTGGGGGTGCGGCGGTGGACGAAGATGCGGCCCTGTGCGTTTCTGGCCTGGATGAAGACCGCGCGGTGGCGGAGGCCCTGGGCGTAGGCCTCGCCGCGCGGGGACTGGCTGATGACCCGGTCGTGTTCGTCGACGATGTCGAGGAGTTCGTCAGCTGGGTTCATGCCCTCATCAAAACAGGGGCTGTTGTTCAGTGCGGTTGGAGGGCCGGTTCCGGCTTTGGCTTTGTGGTGCCTCGTGGCATCGCGGGGTGCATGCCCAGGAGCAGGATGCCCACGACGATTCCGGCCAGGCCCACCGCCTCCCAGGCCAGCGCGCCCGTGTCGGCGCGCAGGCGGTCGCCCAGGAAGCCCACCCCGCAGATGATCCCGGCGAGTGGCTGGGCCGCGGTGAGGGCAGGCAGGGACATGCGCAGGGGAGCCGTCTCGAAGGCGCTCTGGACGAGGACCAGGCCGGTCACGCCGAGCGCCAGCACGCCGTACGGCTGCCAGCCCGTGAGCAGTTCGGTGAGGCCGCCCTCGGTGAAGCGCTGGCCGCTGACCCGGGTGAGCGCGTCCTGCACGCCGTAGAGCAGGCCGGCCGCCAGGGCCAGCAGGACCGGGCCCGCGCTGAGACGGGAGCGTTTGGCGTATGTCGTGAGGAGGAGGGCGAGGCCCACCATGACGCCGATGATCAGCCAGTGACGGAACGGGTCGGTGACCGGTGTTCCGCTGCGCGGCTCGCCCGCGACGATGAAGGTCGTGACGCCGCCGGCGAGCAGCGCGAGGCCCGCCCAGCCCTGGCGGCCCAGGGGTTGTCTCGTCTGCTTGCGGGAGAGCGCGAGCGCGAAGAGGAGGTTCGTCGCGAGGAGGGGTTCCACGAGGGAGACCTCGCCCTTGCTGAGCGCTATCGCGCCGAGCACCATGCCCGCGACCATCAGGCCGATACCGCCGAGCCAGCGCGGCACCCGCATCAGGTCGAGAAGGATCCTCGGGGAGAGGAAGTCGCTCAGGGGTGCCTGCTGGGCCGCGTTCTGCTGGAGCACGAACCCGAAGCCGAGGCAACAGGCCGCGCTCACGGCGAGCATCAGAACCAGAAGGGACACGCTGCGTACCTCGATCGTCAGGCCGGGTTACGGGGTGCGTTGGGGCGACTGTAGCGCCCCGGGGTCCGGCTCGCCCCTGGGAGTACCCGGATGCGGGATCGTGCTGCCATCGTCCGTCGCCGCGCGCCGGAGCGCCATGGCGTACGCCACATCGATGACTCGCGGACGGTTGGGAGCGTACCGTCCCGGGTAGGGGCTCGTGCCACAAGTGCCGCACACGCAACGGAAGTTGACAGGTGTAACAGCAGTACGGCACTTGACGTGAAGTATTGGTGGAGGGTTTGCTGTGCGTGTTCGGCCGATAGCGTGCCGAAATCCCGCAGCGTCGCGTGAGGATCGTGAGGAATTCCCGGGTGTCCCCACCCCCGCCACCCCTCGGACGTCGTCACAAACGTGCGTCCCAGGCCTTCGATGCAGCGCTCGACGACGAACAACTCGTCGCCGCCCGCGCCGCGTTGGCCCAGGGACGCTGGCAGGCGGCGCGTGGACTGCTCGCCCAGACGGGCGACGAGTGGGACCTCCGCGCCCACCGGGTCACCGTCCTTGCCCAGGAGTCCTACACCGCCGCATGGGCCCGCGACTGGCTCCTCGCCGAACCGGAGTCCGGTGACGCCTCCGTCCTGCTCGCCGTGGCCCTGGTCCAGCGCGTCCTCGCGGGCAAGGAGAAGCCGGTCCGCGCCCGCGAGGCCTGCCGTACGGCGGCGACCCGGCTGCCCGACGATCCGACGCCGTGGCTCGGGCTGCTCCTCCTGGAGCACGCCCTCGGCACCGACGAGGGCGTCGTCCAGCTCTTCGACGAGGTCCGCCACCGCTACGCCGACCATCACCACGCCCACCACCTGATGGTGGCCCGGCTCGCGGAGCGCCGCGCCGACGCCGGCGTCGACCCCCTGCACGAGGTCTACGACTTCGCCTACTGGGCCGCCGAACAGGCCCCCGCCGACTCCCCGCTCGCCATCCTGCCGGTCATCGCGCACGCCGAGCGCTACCGCGTGCTGGCCGCCGCCGGGCTGGAACCCACCGACCCGGCCGACTCCGGGCACTGGACCGGACGCCGGGCCCGGCAGGTGATGAAGGCCGCCTTCGACTGGTGGCTGGAGTGGGAGCACGAGGGCCATCCACGCCGTCTGGTCGACCTCAACTTCCTTGCCCACGCGAAGTGTTGCGAGGGCCGGAGCGCCGAGGCGGCCGCCCTGTTCCACCGCATCGGGGAGCACCCGACCCCGGCCCCGTGGTCCTACCCGGACCGCGACCCGCTCACCGCCTTCCGTGCCGCACGCGACAGCGCGCTCGGCACGTCGTAACGCCCCCGTACCGACGACTGCGTAGCGAAGTGACGCAAGCGATGTAACGCAGTCGTAGCAACGCACCGGTAGCGACGAAACGCGACCGTAGCAACGCCCCCGTAGCGACCCCGAAAGGACGTTCCCGCCATGACGACGGGCAGTTCCAGCACGAGCAGCGCCACCGCAGACGGCGGCGGCAGCGGCATCAGCACGTTCAGAGGGCAGGAGCGCGCCCTGCGCGCCGACCGCCTCGGCACCGGAGGCCTGCTGCTCTCCGTGCTCGCCGCGACCGCACCCCTCATGGTGGTCGCGGGTGTCATGCCCACCACATTCGCGGTGATGGGCATCGAGGGGCAGCCGCTGCTCTTCGTCCTCCTCGGCGTCGTCCTCGTCCTCTTCAGCGTCGGCTACGCAGAGATGAGCCGGCACGTGCACAACGCGGGCGCCTTCTACGCGTACATCTCCCGCGGCCTCGGCGGCACCGCGGGCGCGAGCGCGGCCCTGGTGGCGCTCGTCGCGTACAACGCCCTCCAGGTCGGCATCTACGGCATCTTCGGCTTCGAGGTCTCCGGGCTCTTCTCCACCTACGCCCATGTCGACGTCGCCTGGTGGATACCGGCGTTGGTGGCCGTGCTCGGTGTCGGCGCGCTCGGCTGGCTGAAGATCGACGTCAACGCGCGCGTGCTCGGCGTCCTGCTGATCATCGAGGTCGCGCTCGTCGTCATCTTCGACATCGCGGCCGTCGCCGACCCCGCCAAGGAGGGCCTGTCCCTGCACGCCTTCAACCCGGACACCCTCAGCGGCGCGGGCGTCGGCACCGCCCTGTGCTTCTGCATCGCCGCGTTCCTCGGCTTCGAACAGGCCCCGGTCTACGCCGAGGAGACCAGCCGCCCGCACATCCTGGTCCCCCGCGTGATGTTCCTCGCCGTCGGCGGCGTCGCCGTCTTCTTCGCGCTGAGCTGCTGGGCGCTCACCGTCGCGACCGGGCCCTCCCAGATCGTCGGCGTCTCCCAGAAGCAGAGCGCCGGCCTGCTCTTCTACCTCACCGACTCCCGGCTCGGCGGCACCTTCACCGACGTGCTCCACATCCTGTTCGTCACCGGCATGTTCGCGGCCATGCTCAGCTTCCACAACGTCGTCGCCCGGTACGCCTTCGCCATGGGCCGCGAGGGCCTGCTGCCGTCCGCCTTCGGCCGTACGACGAGTGCGAGCGGCGCGCCCGGCACCGGCTCGCTGCTCCAGACCGCCGTGTCCGCCGTGATCGTGATCGTCTTCGCGATCGCCGACGACAAGCCCACCGGCGACCCCACCGCACCCGTCCTGCACCTGTTCACCTGGTTCGGCAACATCGGCGCCCTCGGCGTGATCCTGCTGATGGCCGCCGCGTCCCTCTCGGTGATCGTCTTCTTCGCCCGGCGCGGCGCCGTCGGTGCCCAGGCCTGGCGGCTGGTCACCTCCGCGCTGTCCGGCATCGCGCTCGTCGTCATCGCCGTCTACACCGTCAAGGACTTCGACGTCCTGGTCGGCGCGGGCCCCGAGTCGTCCCTGAGCTGGATCCTGCCCGGGATCATCCTCCTCGCGGTCCTCGTCGGCCTGGCCCAGGGACTGCTCCTGCGCTCCCGCAACCCCGAGGCGCACGCGCGGATCGGACTGGGCAACGAGGCGTTCCAGCTCGACAAGGCGGCGACGGAGACGTCGTAGCCGATCCATGTTCTTGGTGCGGCTCTCTGAGAAGCACGTAAGAAGTGGTTACGGAAGTCTGACGGGCACCCGCGATCCCTGGCCGCGCCGGGGTCGCGGGTGTTCGAATGAATGCGTGAACCCTGAACAACCCGAGCCCGAGGCCGAGGGTGCGGAGAAGGCGGAAGGCCGGCCGATCGGCCGCCGGGTCCTCCTCGGCACGCTCGGCCTGGGCGCCCTCGGCGTCGTCACCGCGCCCGCCCTGCAGAACGGCATGGAGGGCTTCCTCGGCGCCGTCTCCGGCAAGGACCCCACGGGACTGACCGGACTGCTCCCGAACGGCGGCGGCTTCCGCTACTACTCGGTCACCGCGTCCGTGCCGAACAAGAACGCCCAGAACTACCGGCTGACCGTCGACGGCCTGGTCGACAAGCCGACGTCCTACACCCTGGCCGACCTGCGCGCGCTGCCGCAGACCCGGCTGGTCAAGGACGTCCAGTGCGTCACCGGCTGGCGGGTCCCCGGGACCCCCTTCGAGGGGGTGCGGCTGTCCCGGCTCCTGGACGCGGCGGGAGTGCGGGCCAAGGCCGGGGCAGTGCGCTTCACCTGCTTCGACGGCGCCTACACGGAGAGCCTCACCCTCGACCAGGCCCGCCGCTCGGACATCCTGGTCGCGCTGCGCATGCAGGACAAGGACCTCGGCCACGACCACGGCGGCCCGGTCCGCCTCTACGTCGCCCCCATGTACTTCTACAAGTCCGCGAAGTGGCTCTCCGGCATCACGGTCACCGAGCATGTGAAGCCCGGCTACTGGGAGGACCGGGGCTACGACGTCGACGCCTGGGTCGGCAAGTCGAACGGACGCGACGATGACCCTACGAGCTGAAGCCCAGCCCCCGCAGACGGAGCCCTCGGCCCGCGTCCGCCGCTTCGGCCGCACCGAGCGCTGGGTGCACCGGACGACGGCCGCGCTGATGGGCATCTGCGTCGCCACGGCCGCCTGTCTGTACGTCCCGGAGTTCGCGGAACTCGTCGGCCGCCGTGAACTCGTCGTCCGCATCCACGAGTTGGCGGGGGTCGCGCTGCCCGTGCCCGTCCTCTTCGGCCTGTTCTCCCGGGGCTTCCGCGTCAACCTCGGCTTCCTCAACCGCTTCGGCCCGCACGACCGCGTCTGGCTGCGCGGCGCCCTGATGCGCGACAAGCGCCGCTCGGCCCGCCCGGCGGGCAAGTTCAACGCCGGCCAGAAGATCTACGCCAACTGGATCGCCGGCGCGACCCTGGTGATGCTCGGCACGGGCCTGATGATGTGGTTCACCCACCTCACCCCGATCATGTGGCGCACCAGCGCGACCTTCGTCCACGACTGGCTCGCCCTGACGATCGGCATCGTGCTGGGCGGCCACATCGGGATGGCGCTGGGGGACCCGGAGGCGCGGGCCGGGTTGCGTACGGGATCGGTGAGCCGGGACTGGGCGAAGCGGGAACACCCGCTCTGGAAGCCCTAGTTGACGTCTCGCTGAAGTGCCGGTCAGCTCGCTCGGCCCTCGAAGTCCAGCAGCACCTTGCACGACCGGCTGCGGTCGGCCGCCAGCGCGAACGCCGACTCCGCGTCGCGGACCGGTACCACCGCGCTGACCAGAGCGTCGAACGACGGCTCCACCGCGAGGAGTTGGAGCGCGTCGTCGAACTCCGTGTCGAAGCGGAACGCGCCACGGAGTTCGATCTCGCGGCTGACGACGAGGTTCCCGGCGAAGGGGCTCTGCCCCGGCGGCAGCATCCCGAGCTGCACGACCACCCCGCCCCGCCGTACGAGCCGCAGGCAGGTGTCGAGCCCGGCCGCCACCCCGGACGCCTCGATGGCCACGTCGACCTCCGACGGCCACCCGGAGTCGTCCGGATCATCGGCCCGTACGACGGTGTCGGCACCCGCCGCCGTCGCGTAACTCAGTGCCGCCGGGAGCAGATCGGTGACCGTCACGTGTGCCGCGCCGGCCGCCTTCGCCGCCGCGACGACCAGGCAGCCGATCGGGCCCGCGCCGGTGACCAGCACCCGGCGTCCGGTCACGTCCCCGGCCCGGCGTACGGCGTGCAGCGCGACGGAGAGCGGTTCGGCGAGGGCGGCCCGGCGCAGCTCCAGGCCTGCCGGGATGGGCCTCAACTGGTTCGCGGGGACCACGACTTGGGCCGCGAAGCCGCCCTGTAAGTGCGGGAAGCGGGCCGCGCTGCCCAGGTACGCGGTGTCCCGGCAGACGTTGCGCCGACCGTCCGCGCACTCGGGGCACACCCCGCACGGAGTCGCCGGGTGCACGGCAACCGCCGTACCGGCGGCGGGACCTGAGCCCCCGGGGCCGTAGGACACGACCGTGCCGACCACCTCGTGGCCGAGCAGCATCGGTTCCTTGAGGCGGAAGTCGCCGACGCCTCCGTGGCGCCAGTAGTGGAGGTCGGAGCCGCAGACGCCGCCGTAGCGGACGGCGACCAGGGCCTGGCCGGGGCCGGGCTCCGGGACCGTCAACTCCTCGACCCGCAGGTCGTCCTGACCGTGAATCACACAACCCAGCATGTTCTGGACTCCCGTTCTCTACAGCACGCTCGTCATGCCGCCGTCGACGTACAAGATCTGTCCGCTCACGAAGTCCGCGGCGGGCGACGCCAGGAACAGCACCCCGCCGACCAGGTCCCGTGTGCTGCCCCAGCGACCGGCGGGCGTCCGCTTCCGGACCCAGGCGCTGAACTCCTCGTCCTGGACGAGGGGTTGGGTCAGTTCCGTCTCGATGTAGCCGGGGCCGAGACCGTTGACCTGCACGCCCGACGGGCCCCAGTCGGCGCACATGCCCTTGGTGAGCATCTTCAACGCGCCCTTGGTGGCCGCGTAGGGCGCGATGCCGGGCCGGACCACCTCGCTCTGCAGCGAGCAGATGTTGATGATCTTTCCGTGGCCGCGTTCCGTCATTCGGCGGGCCGTCTCACGGCCGACCAGGAACGCGCTGGTGAGGTTGGTGTCGATGATGCGGTGCCAGTCGGAGTCGGTGAACTCCAGGAGCGGGGCGCGCAGTTGCATACCGGCGTTGTTGACCAGGATGTCCAGCGGGCCGACCCGGTCTTCAATGTCCTTGATCCCGGCGGCCACTGACGGACCGTCGGTCACGTCGAAGGCGGCGGTGTGGACATCGCCGGAGAGTTCGGCGGCGGCCTTGGTGAGCCGTTCACCGTCCCGGCCGTTCAGGACGACCGTGCAGCCGGCCTCCAACAGGCCCTGCGCGAGGGCGAGTCCGATGCCCCGACTGGAACCGGTGACCAGGGCCGTACGGCCACTGATGTCGAAGAGAGGATGACTCATTCCCGTACCCCTAGATGATCAGCGAGAGGAGGAGGACCAGTCCGCCGGCGACCACTGAGATGATCGTCTCCATGACGGACCAGGTCTTGAGGGTCTGGCCGACGCTCAGGCCGAAGTACTCCTTCACCAGCCAGAAGCCGGCGTCGTTTACATGGCTGAAGAAGAGCGAGCCCGCGCCGATCGCCAGGACGAGGAGAGCGGTGTGGGCGCTCGACATGTCGGCGGCCAGCGGGGCGACCAGACCGGCCGCCGAGATGGTGGCCACCGTCGCCGAACCGGTCGCCAGCCGGATCGCCACCGCGATCAGCCAGGCCAGCAGCAGCGCGGGGATCGACCAGTCCTTGGAGATGTCCAGGATCATCTGGCCGACACCGGAGTCGATCAGCGTCTGCTTGAAGCCGCCGCCCGCGCCGACGATGAGCAGGATGCCCGCGATCGGCATCAGCCCCTTCTCGACGGTCGAGGACAGCCGCTCCTTGGTGAAGCCGGCCGGGCGCCCCAGCGTGAACATCCCGACGATCACGGCCGCGAGCAGCGCGATCAGCGGCGAGCCGATGACGTCGAACACGCGCTGAACGGTGTGCTCGGGGTCGTCCACGATGATGTCGACCAGCGCCTTGGACAGCATCAGCACGACCGGCAGCAGGATGGTGGAGAGGGTCGCGCCGAAGCCGGGACGGTTCTCCAGGTCCTCGGAGGGGCGGGAGGGGATCATGCGTTCGGGGGCCTGGACGTCCACCCAGCGGGCGG
>NZ_JAENRY010000193.1 GCF_016612545.1 Streptomyces sp. MBT65
GGCCTGGATCGCCTTGCAGTCGGCCGCCGACTGCAAGGCGATCCAGGCCTTTCAGAAGAAGCAGGGGATCAAGCCGGCCATCGGGTTCGCGGGGCCCGTCACCTGGGCGCGGATGCAGTTGATCGCGGCCAGGAAGAATCCCAATGCCGCCCGGAAGTGTCCGGTGCGGTCGTATCGCGTCGCCTGTGTCGATCTGGATCGGCAGCTGACCTGGGTGCAGAAGGGGAAGAAGGTCGTCTTCGGGCCCGTGCCGATGCGCAGTGGGCGCAGTGGGCATGTGACCCGGGGCGGCTGGCACAAGATCTACTGGAAGCACAAGAACCACTGGTCGACGCTCTACAACAGCCCCATGCCGTATGCCCAGTTCTTCGACGGGGGCATCGCCTTCCACGCCGTCTACGGCAGCATCTACACCACCGTCGGCTCCTGGGGCTGCGTCAACCTGCGGCTCGCCGACGCCCGCAAGCTCTGGGGCGTCCTCAAGAAGGGCGACCGGGTGTACGTGTGGGGGCACAGGCCCGGGAACTAGGGACCAGCCAGGGAACAAGGAGGGCTCAGAAGGGGTGTCAGTCGCCTCTGAGACACTGGGGGTGCCATGAATGAGACAGCCACTCAGCCCACCGCACCGCTGCGCGCCCGCGCCGAGATCGATCTGGGCGCCCTGCGGGCCAATGTGCGGGCCCTGCGCGCCCTCGCGCCGGGCGCGGCCCTCATGGCCGTCGTGAAGTCCGACGCGTACGGCCACGGCGCGGTGCCCTGCGCGCGTGCGGCCGTACAGGCCGGGGCGACCTGGCTCGGTACGGCCACGCCCGAAGAGGCCCTCGACCTGCGGGCCCGCGCCGGGCTGCCCGCCGGGGTGCGGATCATGTGCTGGCTGTGGACCCCGGGCGGGCCCTGGCGGCAGGCCATCGAGGCCGATCTCGATGTGTCGGTGAGCGGGATGTGGGCTCTGGACGAGGTCACCGAGGCCGCCCGTGCCGTCGGGCTCCCCGCGCGCGTGCAGCTCAAGGCCGACACCGGGCTCGGGCGCAACGGATGCCAGCCCGGCGACGACTGGGCCGAACTCGTCGGAGCCGCCCTGCGCGCGGAGGCGGACGGGCTGCTGCGGATCACCGGGCTCTGGTCGCACTTCGCCTGCGCCGACGAACCCGGGCATCCCTCCATCGACGCCCAACTCGCCCTGTTCCGCGAGATGGTCGCCTACGCGGAGGGGCAGGGCGTGCGCCCCGAAGTACGGCACATCGCCAACTCGCCCGCCACGCTCACCCGTCCAGACGCGCACTTCGACCTCGTCCGCACCGGCATCGCCGTCTACGGCATCTCGCCCAGCCCGGAGGTGGGTTCGCCCGCCGACCTCGGGCTGCGGCCGGTGATGACCCTGAAGGCGTCCGTCGCGCTGGTGAAGCAGGTGGCCGGCGGGCACGGCGTCAGTTACGGGCACCACTACGTCACTCCGGGCACGACGACCCTCGGGCTCATCCCCGTCGGGTACGCCGACGGCATCCCGCGGCACGCCTCCGGCACCGGTCCGGTACTGGTCGGCGGGAAGTGGCGGACCGTCGCGGGCCGGGTCGCCATGGACCAGTTCGTCGTGGACCTGGGAGGGGACGAGCCGGCGGCCGGCACGGAGGCGGTCCTCTTCGGGGCCGGTGACCACGGCGAGCCCACCGCCGAGGACTGGGCGCAGGCCGCGGGCACCATCGCCTACGAGATCGTGACCCGCATCGGAACACGCGTTCCCCGCGTCTACGTCAATGAGGTCGTCGTCCCCGAGATCGTTTCCGAGGTCGTTCCCGAGGTCCTCCCCGGGTATGAGGGAGACGACGTAGCGCAGGGTCCTGACGTGAAGAGGAGCGGCACGTGAGCGAGAGCAGTGCGGAGGCGGTCGCCGCGGTCGCCTCCGCCGCCGCGGGGGCGACCGGGAACTGGCGCAAGGCCACCGGTATCGCCGGCGCCGCGATAGGGGTGATCGCCGCCGGGGCCGCCGCCGGTGTCGCCATAGAGCGGATGACCGTCGGGCGTGGGATGCGCGAGCGGGCCCGGCTGGCGCTCGACTCCACGGGACCGTACGGCTCGCTGCGCGGCACCCCCGGCACGGCCCGCGCCGACGACGGCACCGAGCTGTACTACGAGGTCGACGACATCGAGCCGGCCGCCGCCGTGACCCCGAAGCGCCGTCGGCTCTTCGGCCGCAAGGCGCCCGCCCCCGTCACCGTCGTCTTCAGCCACGGCTACTGCCTCAACCAGGACTCCTGGCACTTCCAGCGGGCGGCCCTGCGCGGGGTCGTGCGGACCGTGCACTGGGACCAGCGCAGCCATGGGCGTTCCGCGCGCGGAGTGGCGCAGCTGGAAGACGACATGCCGCTCACCATCGACCAGTTGGGGCGCGACCTGAAAGCCGTGATCGACGCGGCCGTGCCCGAGGGGCCGATCGTGCTCGTCGGGCACTCCATGGGCGGCATGACGGTGATGGCCCTCGCCGACCAGTACCCCGAGCTGATCCGCGACCGGGTCGTCGCCACCGCCTTCGTCGGTACGTCCTCCGGGCGGCTCGGCGAGGTCAACTTCGGGCTGCCGGTCGTCGGCGTCAACGCGGTACGGCGGGTGCTGCCCGGTGTGCTGAAGGCGCTCGGGCAGCAGGCCGCGCTGGTGGAGCGGGGGCGGCGGGCCACCGCCGATCTGTTCGCGGGGATCATCAAGCGGTACTCGTTCGCCTCGCGGGACGTCGATCCGGCGGTCGCGCGCTTCGCCGAGCGGATGATCGAGGGCACGCCCATCGACGTCGTCGCCGAGTTCTACCCGGCGTTCACCGACCACGACAAGACCGCCGCGCTCACCCACTTCAAGGACATGCCGGTGCTCGTGCTCGCCGGGATCGGCGATCTCGTCACGCCCAGTGAGCACAGCGAGGCCATCGCCGACCTGCTGCCGGACGCCGAGCTGGTGCTCGTGCCGGACGCCGGGCACCTGGTCATGCTGGAGCACCCGGAGGTGGTCACCGACCGCCTCGCCGACCTGCTCACCCGCGCGGGTGCCGTGCCGGCAGGGGCTACCGTAAGCGGCTATGGAAGCACCAGCAGCACCGCACAACGCGGCTGAGCCCCTGTCCGTATCGATCACCGTCAACTCCCCCGAACAGATGCGGGAGTTGGGGCGCCGACTCGCCAAACTGCTGCGCGCGGGCGACCTCGTGATGCTCACGGGCGAGCTGGGCGCCGGCAAGACGACACTCACCCGGGGACTGGGCGAGGGGCTCGGCGTCCGGGGCGCGGTGACCTCACCGACGTTCGTGATCGCCCGGGTGCACCCTTCGCTGGGCGAGGGGCCGCCGCTCGTCCATGTCGACGCGTATCGGCTGAGCGGCGGGCTCGACGACATGGAGGACCTGGACCTCGATGTCTCGCTGCCCGAGTCCGTGATCGTCGTGGAGTGGGGTGAGGGGAAGGTCGAGGAGTTGACGGACGACCGGCTGTCCCTCGTCATCCACCGCGCCGTCGGCGACACCGTGGACGAGGTACGGCATGTCACCGTCACCGGGCTCGGTGCGCGATGGGCCTCCGTCGAACTGGGTGTGCTCGGCGGCTGACCCGTGTTGGTTCCGACA
Source organism: Streptomyces sp. MBT65 (assembly GCF_016612545.1). GTDB lineage: Bacteria > Actinomycetota > Actinomycetes > Streptomycetales > Streptomycetaceae > Streptomyces. The sequence goes on from NZ_JAENRY010000193.1 coordinate 3,605, forward strand.
AGGTGTCGGCAAGATGTTGCGTTCGGGGTCCCGGGCGTGGTCACATGGTATCCGGTGCGTAGTTAGGTCTACCTAACCACGTCTGCCCCCGGCTTCCAGGAGGCGTCCATGTCGGCTTCAGAGAACCAGCACCAGCAGCCGCGGCCGTATGCGTTCGCCGGGGTGTCCATGCGGGAGTTGTTGGCTGCGGGCGAGGCCGCGAGGGCTGTCTCCACACCGCCGCGGGCTCCTGTGGCTCCGCCGGTCGAGCCTCGTAAAGCCGCGTAGTCGTTCGGCCGCGGGCCGGTGGGGGCCGGTCGTACCCACGTGGCGGAGCCGCATGTCGATACGGCCCCGCGCTCCGCGCCCCCTGGGACGTGATGGTGCTCAGCGGATGACGACGACGTTCTGGCCGATCGTCGCGAACTCCCACATCGCCTTGCCGTCCTCCGGCGACTCGCGGATGCCGCCCGACTTGGTCATGGGGTCGGGTTCGTCGGTCGCCCCGCTGATCGCCACGCTGAAGCCGATCGCGACATTGTCCGCGTTCGTGAAGCGGACCACATGCTGGATGGGGGTGCCGTCGGTGCCGGTGATCGCGTTCGAGCGGGAGGTGACCGGATAGGTGCCCGTGGGCGGGTCCACCGTGCCGGGGGTGACCTTGAACGTGCGGTTGACCTTGTCGTTCTCGGCGACCAGCCACACCCGGTCGTCGTCCACCGAGTACACGACCCGCTCGCCCCTGCCCGAGCCGGCCGGCAGCGCGACGGGGTTCTTCTTGTCGCGCGGCACCTTCGAGGAGGCCACCGCGGGTGAGGCGCTCGCCCGGGCCGTGTTCTCCAGTCCCGCCGGGACGGTCGCCGACGCCTGATAGGCGAGGAAGCCGACCGTGGCGACGGCCGCCACGGTGAGCCCGGCCACGATTCCCGAGCTGCTGCCGGCCATCGGCGCCCACCTCCGCGTCTCATACGTCCTGTGTCGGTGTCCCGTACGTGCTGTCACGGTGTCCCGTACGTCCTGTAAGTCCGGTGACCCCAGGTGACCGTAGCAGCCGGGACCGGGCCGACCGGGGCGGCCGTGCGCACGGCGTCGGAGCCGTAGGCTGTTTGCGTGCTCTTGCTCGCTCTGGATACCGCCACCCCAGCCGTCACCGTCGCCCTGCACGACGGCGAGGCCGTCATCGCCTCGTCGAGTCAGGTGGACGCGCGCCGCCACGGTGAGCTGCTGCTCCCGGCCGTCGACCATGTGCTCGCCGACGCGGGGCTCACGCTCGACGCCGTCACGGGAATCGTCGTGGGCATCGGCCCCGGCCCCTACACCGGGCTGCGCGTCGGGCTGATGACCGCCGACACCTTCGGGCTCGCGCTCGGCGTACCCGTGCACGGTGTGTGCACGCTGGACGGCCTCGCCTACGCCGCCGACCTCGACGGCCCCTTCGTGGTGGCCACCGACGCGCGGCGCAAGGAGGTCTACTGGGCGCGCTACGCCGACTCCCGCACCCGGGTCACCGACCCGGCCGTGGACCGGCCCGCCGAGATCGCCGAGCAGGTCGCGGGGCTGCCCGCCGTCGGCGCCGGTGCGCTGCTCTACCCGGACACCTTCCCCTCCGCCCACGAGCCGCAGCACGTGTCCGCCGCCGCGCTCGCCGCCCTGGCCGCCGAGAGACTGGCGGCGGGCGTCGAACTTCCCGAGCCCCGGCCGCTGTACCTGCGCCGTCCCGACGCGCAGGTGCCCAAGAACTACAAGGTGGTCACCCCCAAGTGACCGAATCCACGAGCCCTCGACTGCGCGAGATGCGCTGGTGGGACATCGACCCCGTGCTCGAACTGGAGAAGGACCTCTTCCCCGAGGACGCCTGGTCCCGGGGCATGTTCTGGTCCGAACTGGCGCATGCGCGGGGGGCGGAGGCGACCCGGCGGTACCTGGTCGCGGAGGTCACCGACGAGGAGACCGAGAGCGGTGTCCGGGTCATCGGCTACGCGGGCCTCGCCACCACCGGAGAGCAGGCCGACATCCAGACCATCGCCGTCGCCCGCGACCACTGGGGCACCGGCCTGGGCTCCACCCTCCTCGCCGAACTCCTCACCGCGGCAAGCGAGTTCGAGTGCGCCGAGGTCATGCTCGAATGCCGGGTCGACAACGTCCGGGCACAGAAGCTGTACGAGCGCTTCGGCTTCGCGCCCATCGGGTTCCGGCGCGGCTACTACCAGCCGGGCAACGTCGACGCCCTGGTGATGCGCCTGACCGACCCTTCCACTTCCGTACAAGGAACCCAGATCAATGGCTGACGAACCACTCGTCCTCGGCATCGAGACCTCCTGCGACGAGACCGGCGTCGGCATCGTCCGCGGCCACACCCTGCTCGCGGACGCGGTCGCGTCCAGCGTCGACGAGCACGCCCGCTTCGGCGGGGTCGTACCGGAAGTGGCCTCCCGCGCCCACCTGGAGGCGATGGTCCCGACGATCCGGCGCGCGCTGAAGGACGCGGGCGTGAGCGCGAGCGACCTCGACGGCATCGCGGTCACGGCGGGCCCGGGACTCGCGGGCGCGCTCCTGGTCGGCGTCTCGGCGGCGAAGGCGTACGCGTACGCGCTGGGCAAGCCGCTCTACGGCGTGAACCACCTCGCCTCCCACATCTGCGTCGACCAGCTCGAACACGGCGCGCTGCCGGAACCGACGATGGCGTTGCTGGTGTCCGGCGGCCACTCCTCCCTCCTCCTCTCCTCCGACATCACCTCGGACGTACGGCCGCTGGGCGCGACGATCGACGACGCGGCGGGCGAGGCCTTCGACAAGATCGCGCGCGTCCTGAACCTCGGTTTCCCGGGCGGCCCGGTCATCGACCGGTACGCGAAGGAGGGCGACCCCACGGCGATCACGTTCCCGCGCGGACTCACCGGGCCGCGCGACCCGGCGTACGACTTCTCCTTCTCCGGGCTGAAGACGTCCGTGGCCCGCTGGATCGAGGCGAAGCGGGCGGCGGGGGAGGACGTGCCGGTGCGCGATGTGTCGGCGTCCTTCCAGGAGGCGGTCGTCGACGTCCTCACCCGCAAGGCCGTACGGGCCTGCAAGGACGAGGGCGTCGACCACCTGATGATCGGCGGCGGAGTCGCCGCGAACTCGCGGCTGCGGGCGCTGGCGGCGGAACGCTGCGAGGCGGCGGGCATCCGCCTCCGCGTCCCGCGCCCGAAACTGTGCACGGACAACGGCGCGATGGTCGCCGCCCTGGGCGCGGAAATGGTGGCCCGCAACCGCACCCCGTCGGACTGGGACCTCTCGGCGGACTCGTCCCTCCCGGTCACGGACCCGCACGTCCCCGGCCACTCCCACGACCACGTCCACGAGGCCGGCAAGGAGAACCTGTACTCGTGACGACGGTCGCGTTGATGTGGGAGGCACGGGCGGCCACCGGCCGGGGCGAGGAACTCCTCGCCTGGGCCCGGACCCAGAAGCTGTCGCCCGAGCCCCTGCGCCGGGAGTTCCTCCGCGCCCCCCAGGACCGCGTCCTCGTCATCACGTGGTGGGACGCGGACTACGACACCGAACTGCCCGAACTCCCTGAGCCGGAGGGGGAGTTGGTCATGCGGGCGGTGCATCGGTGGCGGTTCGAGTCGGTGGGCGAGTAGTCAGGGTTCTGTCGGCATAGGGTCATGGCTGTCATCCCTGGGCTCGTACCTCCGTCTCGCACGACAGCCGTCGATCCGTACCGACCACCCGCACCGGTCCGGTGACATTCAACCGCGCCGTGTGTCGTACGTCCGCGCTGGAAACCCCCAACCTCAGCTCCAGTACGCCCGGTTCGACCACCCGTCGGCCCGTACGGTCCGTGAACGCCGACAGGTCGGTGTGGAAGTGGAAGGTCACCCGGGACACCTCGCCCGGGTCCAACTCCAGTCGCCGGTAACCGATCAGGCGGACATCGGGGCGGGTCACCGAGGCCACCGGGTCGTGGAGATAGAGCTGGACGACCTCCGTACCCGCCCGGTCGCCCGTGTTGCGGACGGTGAGTGTCAGGTCGTAGGAGCCGTCCGTGTCGATCACGGGTTCCGCCGCCTCTGCCACCTCCCACGCGAAGCTCGTGTACGAGCGGCCGTGGCCGAAGGGGTACAGCGGGGTCGGGTCGAGGTTGCTGACCTCGCCGGCCAGGCCCAGTGGGGGTTGGAGGTAGGTCCACGGCTGGCCGCCCGGCGCGTGCGGGACGCTCACCGGGAGGCGGCCCGACGGGTTGACGCGGCCCGACAGTGCTCCCGCCACCGCCGGGCCGCCCTCCTCCCCCGGGAAGAACGCCTGGACCACCGCGCCCAGTCGGCCGTGCCAACGGCCCAGAGCGTACGGGCGGCCGGTCAGCAGGACCAGGATCACCGGGACGCCCGTCGACAGCAGCGTGTCCAGCAAATCCGCCTGGACGCCCGGGAGTCGGAGGTCCGCCACATCGCAGCCCTCGCCCGACGTGCCGCGTCCGAACAGGCCCGCGCGGTCGCCCAGTACCGCCACGCACACATCCGCCTCGGACGCCCGCGCGACCGCCTCCTCGAAACCGCTCGTGTCCGGGCCGGAGACGTCACACCCCTCCGCGAACGTCACCTTGGCGTCCGGGAGTTCGGCGCGCAACGACTCCAGCACCGTGGGGATGTCGATGCCCATCGGTACCTCGGGGTGGTGCGTACCCACGTGGGACGGGAACGAATAGCAGCCGAGCATCGCGAGCGCGTCCGCCGCCCTCGGGCCCACCACCGCGATCCGTGCCTCCGCCGGCAACGGCAGCAACCCGTCCGGGTTGTCCAGCAACACCACCGACTCCTCGGCCAGTCGGCGGGCCAGCGCGCGGTTCGCCGCCGAGTCGAGGTCGATCCGTTCGGTCGGCTCCGGCGACCAGTCCTCGTCCAGGAGTCCCAACTCGGCTTTCTGCACCAGCACTCGACGCGCCGCCCGGTCCACCAACGCCTCCGGGACCACCCCCGCCCGCACCGCCTCCACCAACGGCTTCCCGTAGCACCTCAACGTCGGCAGCTCCACATCGATCCCCGCCGCCAGCGCCGCGTGCGCCGCCTGCGCCGGGCTGCCCGCCACCCGGTGCAGTGTCTCCAGGAAGCCGATGCCGAAGTAGTCGGCGACCACGGTGCCGGTGAACCCCCAGTCGTCACGCAGGAGTTCGGTCAGCAGCCGGGGATCCGCCGACGCCGGTACACCGTCCGTCTCGTTGTACGCCGCCATCACCGACCGCGCCCCGCCCTCCCGCAACGCCATCTCGAACGGCGGCAGCACCACGTCCGCGAACTCCCGCACCCCCGCCCGCACCGGCGCCAGATTCCGCGCCCCCACCGAGGCCGCGTACCCGGCGAAGTGCTTCAGCGTCGCGACGACCCCGGCCGACTCGAGACCCCGCACATACGCGGCACCGATGGTCCCCACCAGATACGGATCCTCGCCGATCGTCTCCTCCACCCGCCCCCACCGCGGATCCCGTACGACGTCCAGCACCGGGGCGAGCCCCTGGTGGACGCCGACCGCCCGCAGGTCCGCGCCGATCCGCCGGGCCATCTCCTCGACCAGCCCCGGATCGAAGCTCGCGCCCCACGCCAACGGCACCGGGTACGCCGTCGCACCCCACGCCGTGAACCCCGCCAGGCACTCCTCGTGGGCGACCGCCGGGATGCCGAAGCGGCCGGCGGCGGCGATCCGCCGTTGCGCGCGGGCCAGGGCCTGCGCGCCCAACTCCGGGTCCACCGGCGCCGTACCGAAGGAACGGGTGAGCTGGCCAAGACCCTGGGTGATCAGTTCGTCCCAGTCGTACTCCGAGGTCATCTCCCGCTGGAGCGGGGCGACTCCGTCGCCGTCCGTGGCGGCGCCCACCCACACGCCGTAGAGCTGGGCGGTCTTCTCCTCCAGGGTCATCCGGGCGAGCAGGTCGTCGACGCGGGCGGCGGCGGGCAGGGCGGGGTCGCGCCAGGGGGCGGTGGTCATGAAACTCCGTTCGGGAAAGGTGAGTCGGGGCAGCTCATTTGCCGCCCACGCCCATCAGGCCGCCGACCAGGGCGCGCCGGGCCACCAGGTACACGGCGAAGATCGGGATGCCGGAGAGGACGACCGAGGCGAGCAGGGCCGGGATGTTCACGCCGAACTGGCTGACGTAGTTGAAGAGTCCGAGCGTGAGGACCCGGGGGCCGTCGGACTGGGTGAAGATCAGCGGGAAGAGGAAGCCGTTCCAGGCCTGGAGCGCCGCGTAGATGACGACCGTGCTGATACCGCCCTTGGTCATCGGGATGACCAACTGGAACAGCATCCGGGTCGCCGAGGCCCCGTCGAGCGCCATCGCCTCGTACAGGTCCTCCGAGATGTCCCGCAGTGTGCCGGTCAGGACCAGCACGGAGACCGGCATCGCGAAGGCCGCGGTGGGGAGGATCACCGCCAACAGGCTGTCGTAGAGGTCGAGTTTGGCGATCATCAGGTAGAGGGGGACCACGACCGCCTGGGCCGGGATGGCAACTCCCAGCAGGAACAGGCGGAAGGCCGCGCCCGACCAGACCGTCCTCGTGCGTACGGCCACGTAGGCCAGCGGCACGCAGAGGACCAGGACGATGCCTACGACCGCCGCCGCGACCAGTGCCGTGTTCGCGAGGAAGTGGCCGAAGCCGTTGTGCAGGACGGTGTTGTAGTTGGCGAAGGTCGGATCGGTGGGCGGCTTCAGGGCGTTGTTGCCCAGGGCCTGGTCCTGGCGGGTGAGGGAGGCCGAGATCATCGCGTAGATCGGGACGATGACGACGGCCAGCCAGAGCAGGGAACCGAGACCGGCGACGGGATTGGGGCGTCGGGTCCAGTGGCGGCGCCTTCGGGTGCGCGGGGGTTCCACCGGCTCCTCCGTCGCCTTCACCGGACGCGGCAAGGTGTCGTGTGACACTCCGTCACATCCCTTCGCGGGTACTGCGCATGGCGCCGAAACCGGTGAGCCTGACCAGGACGAGGGAGAGCGCGGTGGCGGTGACGACCAGGAAGGTCGCGATCGCGCTCGCGTAGCCGAAGTCGTAGCTCTTGAAGCCGGCTTCGTACATCAGGTACGGCAGGATCGCCGTGTCCGTGCCGGGGCCGCCCTGGGTGAGGATCAGGACGGTCTCGAAGTAGGTGAGCGAGCCGACGATCATCAGCACGCTGGAGGTCGTGGCCGTGTTGCGGAGCTGGGGCAGTGTGATCGAGAAGAACTGGCGGTAGCGGCCCGCGCCGTCAATGGCCGCCGCCTGATAGAGGACTTCGGGGATCTGGCGGGCCCCGCCCTGGTAGATGAGGGTGTGGAAGGGGATGAACTGCCAGCCCCCGACGAACACGATCGCGAGGAACGCCCCGCTCGTCGAGCCGAGTGTGTCCTGGTGGATGACGCCGAAGTTGGGGTCCAGCAGCGCGTAGAAGAGCAGCGCGATCGCCGTCGAGGAGAGCAGGAACGGCACGAAGAAGATCGCGGAGAGGATCGCCCGGTTGCGCTGCCGGCCTGCCGCCCAGACCCCGAGCAGCAACGACACCACCGTCTGGAACGCCCAGCTCGTCACCGTCAACAGGACGGTGACGGTGAGGGATTGGGTCAGCCGGTCGTCGTGCACCAGCTTCTGCCAGTTGGCCAGACCGACCGGCTTCGGGTCGCCGAGCCCGTTCCAGGTGGTGAAGGAGAGATAGACGGCGAGGAGCATGGGGGCCACCGCGAAGAAGGCGAAGAACAGCACCCCCGGGATCGCCCACACCGCGTGCGGGCGACCGGCCTTCGCCGCCGCACTCTGGGTCACTTGAGCCCCTTGAGCGCGGACACGAACTGCTCCGGCGAACTCTTCCCCACGAACAGCTTGTTGATCTCGGTGAGCATCGGCGTCGACACGTCCGGGTCCACCGCCTGGTCCCAGCTCAGCGTGAACGCCGGTGCCTGCTGCACGAGTTGGTACTGGAACTTGGCGAACTCGGGGTTGGGCGAGGAGTCCAGCAGCTTCTCCGCGTTGGAGGTCGTCGGGATGTCCCCGTTGGCGACCAGGTCCTTCGCGTACGCCTCCGACGCGCAGTCGCGGAGGAACGCGATCGCCGCGTCCTTGTTGCCCGTACGGGAGTTCACCGACCAGTAGTTGGTGGGGTTGCCGACCACATTGCGGATGTCACCGGCACCGCCCTCGTACTTCGGGAAGGCGGACCACCCCAGGTTCGTCTTGGCGAAGTCCGGGAACTTGCCGAGCTGCGTCGAGTACTCCCACGACCCCATCAGATGCATCGCCGCCTTGCCCTTGGCGAAGACAGCGGGCGCGCCCCCGTTGACGTACGACACGGAGCTGAAGCCCTTGCCGAACGCGCCGTCGTCGATGAGCTGCTTGACCGTCTCGGCGGCCTTGAGGACGGCCGGGTCGCCCCAGCCGGACGCGTCGCCGTTCTTGATCCGGTCGAAGACGTCGGGCCCGCCGATCCGGTCCACCAGGTATTCCAGCCACATCAGCTCGGGCCAGATGTCGGCCCCGCCGAGCGCGAACGGCGTGATGTCCGCCGCCTTGAGCTTCTTGTTGATGTCGAGCAACTCGGTCCAGGTGGTGGGTGGTTGGAGCTTGTGCGCGGCGAAGACCGACTTGTTGTAGAAGAGGATCACGGGCTGCATACCGCGCATCGGTATGCCGTAGTTCTTGCCCTTCAGCGCGCCCGCCGCGAGCACCGAGGGCAGGAAGCCGTCCTTGAGGACCGGGTCGGACTTGATGGTGTCGGTGAGGTCGACCAGCTGGTTCGCCTCCTGGTACGCCTTGATCGAGCCGCCGCCCCAGTTGAAGAAGACGTCCGGCGCGTTCGGCGAGCCCATCGCGGTGCGCAGCTTGGCCGGGTAGTCGGTGCCGGGCACCTTCTCCAGCTTGATCTTGCCCTTGGCCTTCTTCGCCGCCGCCGACGCGTTGAACCGGGTGACGGCCTTGACCTGCACCTTCGCCGCGTCGTCGCCGTAGGTGAAGGCGGTGACCGTGCTGCTGCCGCCGGTGCTGTCGCTGGAGCCGCAGGCCGTGAGGCCGGTGGTGAGCAGGGTGGTGGCACCGGCGCCGAGCACCCAGCGCCTGCTGAACGTACGTCCGCCGTTGGACGTGTTGGGCTCCATGGACAGCACCTCTCGTGCGAATGTTTCGAGCCGTTCTACGAATGTTCCGGGAACGTAAGGCGCGCCGGGGGGTTCGTCAAGAGGTCGCGCAGGGATACGATCGCCGCCATGACAGCCCCGGATTCCGCCGAAACCCAGACAGCGGGTCGGCCGACCCAGACCGCCACGCTCGCCGAGATCGCCCGCGAGGCCGGAGTGTCGGCTCCGACTGTTTCGAAGGTCCTCAACGGCCGCGCCGATGTCGCCCCGGCGACCCGCACCCGCGTCGAGGAGCTGCTCCGCGTCTACGGCTACCGGCGCCGGCGCGCCGAGGCGACCCGCTCCCCGCTGATCGACCTGGTCTTCCACGAGCTGGAGAGCGCCTGGGCGATGGAGGTCATCCGGGGTGTGGAGAACGTGGCGCGGGACGCCGGGCTGAGCGTGGTGCTGAGCGAGAGCGCGGGCCGGCTGACCCCGGGCCGGACCTGGGCCGACCAGGTCGCGGCCCGCCGCCCGCACGGCGTGATCCTGGTCCTGTCCGGGCTCGACGAGTCCCAGCGGGCGCTGCTCACCAGCCGGTCCATCCCGTTCGTGGTGATGGACCCGGCCGGCGACCCGGGCGCGGACGTGCCGTCGATCGGCGCCACGAACTGGCAGGGCGGGCTGGCCGCCACCCGGCACCTGGTCGAACTCGGGCACACCCGGATCGGCGCGATCAGCGGGCCCTCGCGGATGATGTGCAGCCGCGCCCGCGTCGACGGATACCGGGCCGCCCTGGAGACCGCCGGGCTGCCGGTCGACACCTCGCTGATCAGCACCGGCGACTTCCACCACGAGGCCGGCTACCGGCTCGGTCTCGAACTGCTGCGCCGCCCGGACCGGCCCACCGCCGTCTTCGCCGGCAACGACCTCCAGGCGCTCGGCCTGTACGAGGCCGCGCGCGAACTGGGCCTGCGCATCCCGGAGGACCTCAGCGTGGTCGGCTTCGACGATCTGCCGGTCGCGCGCTGGGTGGGCCCGCCGCTGACGACCGTACGACAGCCCCTGACCGAGATGGCCGAGGCGGCGGCGAAGCTGGTGCTCGACCTCGCGCGCGAGCCGGAGTCCTCGACGGCGCGGCGGGTGGAGCTGGCGACGAGCCTGGTGGTGCGGAGCAGTACGGCGGCGCCCGCGGCGTGACGCCGGTTGCCGGTTGCCGGTTGCCGGTCGCGGTGACGCGGGTGGCCGGAAGGTGACGTATTGACGAGTGGGGTGAGCCGCCCCACACTCCTCCGAAGCCAATCGGTTGCACAACCGAAACTTTCGGAGGCACCCGCATGAGATCTCTGAGAACCGGCTTGTCCCTCGCGGCCCTGTTCACCGGCGCCGTGATGCTCTTCGCGAGCCCCGCCGCGCACGCCGCCGACACCCCGCTGCGCGACCTCGCCGCCGCGAAGGGCAAAGTCATCGGCACCGCGGTCACCGGCTCCAAGCTCACCGGCACGTACGGCGACATCGCCGGCGCCCAGTTCAGCTCGCTCACTCCCGGCAACGCCATGAAGTGGGAGACGGTCGAGCCCACCCAGGGCAGCTTCAACTGGTCGGAGGCGGACCAGATCGTCGCCTTCGCGCAGGCCTACAACCAGCAGGTGCGCGGCCACACCCTGGTCTGGCACAGCCAGAACCCGAGCTGGCTGACGAACGGCACCTGGACCTCGGCCCAGTTGAGCAGCCTGCTCCAGAACCACATCAGTACCGAAGTCGGCCGCTACAAGGGCGAGATCACCGCCTGGGACGTGGTGAACGAACCCTTCAACGAGGACGGCACCTACCGCTCGACGCTCTGGTACAACGGCCTCGGCGCCAACTACATGGCCCAGGCGCTGACTTGGGCCCACGCGGCCGACCCGGCGGCCAAGCTGTACATCAACGACTACAACGTCGAGGGCGTCAACGCGAAGTCCACCGCCCTCTACAACCTGGTCAAGTCCCTGAAGGCGCAAGGCGTTCCGATCGACGGCGTCGGCCTCCAGGCCCACCTCGTCCTCGGCCAGGTACCGGCCACCCTCCAGCAGAACATCCAGCGCTTCGCCGACCTGGGCGTGGACGTGGCGATCACCGAGCTCGACGTACGGATGGCACTCCCGGCGGATGCCACCAAACTCGCCCAGCAGAAGGCCGACTTCAAGAGCGTCGTCGCCGCCTGTGTCGCCGTCGCGCGCTGCGTCAACGTCACCGCGTGGGGCTTCACCGACTCCGACTCCTGGGTGCCGGGCACCTTCCCGGGCTACGGCGCGGCGACGCCGTACGACGAGAACTACGCGCCGAAACCGGCGTACTACGGCATCGCGGAAGCGCTCGGCGGTACGACGACGACCCCGCCGACCGGGGCGTGCTCGGCGACGTACGGCGTGAGCAGTCAGTGGAACACCGGGTTCACCGGGCAGGTGACGATCTCCTGCTCCGGGGCCTCGCTGTCGTCCTGGAAGGCGACCTGGACGTACGGCGCGGGCCAGCAGATCACGCAGGCCTGGAACGCGACCTGCGCCCAGTCCGGGTCTGCCGTGAGTTGTGCGAACGCGAGCTACAACGGGTCGGTACCGGACGGGGGTTCGGTGACGTTCGGGTTCAACGCGTCCTGGACCGGGAGCAATCCGGTACCGGTGGTGACCCTGGGGTGAAGGGGACGAGAGGGCGGGGCGGGGCGTGAAGCGGGGCTGAGAACCGTGAGATTTTCCGTAGAAAACCGTCCTGGGACGCCTCCCCTAACTTTCTCCTAATAATTCGGACTTACGTTCCTCCCCGTGACGGACAAAGAGAACGCCGATTACGACAGACGAGTGGGCCGGCGATCACGCGTGCTGAAGATCGCCGGCCTCACTCTGGCCGGCGCCCTCGTCCTGGGCGTGGCCACGGCTGGCTGGGCCTACTGGCATCTCAACAGCAACATCAAGAGCGTCGACATCGACAGCGCGCTCGGCGCCGACCGCCCCGCGAAGGCGGTGACCACCCCCTTCGCCGCCGCGTCCGCGTCCGCCTCCCCCGTGCCGACCGGCTCCCTGAACATCCTGGTCCTCGGCTCCGACTCGCGCAGCGGCAAGGAGAACAAGGCGCTCGGCGGCGGCAGCAGCACCGGCGCCCGCTCCGACACCGCGATGGTCGTCCACCTCGACGCGGGCCGTACGAAGGCCACGATCGTCAGCATCCCGCGCGACACCCTCGTCACCCGCCCGTCCTGCCCGCTGTCGTCGGGGGGTTCCACGTCGGTGGCGTACAACGCGATGTTCAACACCGCCTATTCGGTGGGCGGTCCGGTCTGCGCGGTCAAGACGGTCGAGTCGATCACGGGTGTCCGCATGGACCACTACATAGAGATCGACTTCGCGGGCTTCGCGAAGCTCGTCAACGCGCTCGGCGGGGTCACGGTCACCACCACCCAGGACATCGACGACGACGACAGCCATCTGCACCTCAAGAAGGGCACCCACCACCTCGACGGCACGCAGGCCCTCGCGTTCGCCCGTACCCGGCACGGCATCGGCGACGGCAGCGACCTCGGCCGAATAGGCCTCCAACAGACCCTGGTGAAGGCCCTGTTGAGCCAGATCTCCGCCCACGACCTGCTGACCGATCCGACCAAGCTCTACGAGGTCACCGACGCGGTCACCGACAGCCTCACCACCGACACCGGCCTCGACTCCCTGAGCGAACTCATCAGCCTCGGCGAGAGTTTGAAGGGCCTGTCGGCGGACGCGGTGACGACGGTGACGATGCCGAACGTCACGGCACCGTCCGATCCGAACCGGGTGGTCGCGAAGGAGCCGGCGGCGAGCGAGCTGTGGGAGTCGCTGAAGTGACGGGCCACCACCACCCGGGCCACCACCACCCGGGCCACTACAACCTATGAGGGGGCTGAGCGGTCTCGTGCGGTGAAGTGTCACCGTCACGAGGGGGTAGCCCGGTGTTCTCCGCGCGTTCGTACGTCCGTTGGGCGGGGCCGCTCGCAATGGGCCTGGCAGTGCTGGGAGTTGTGCCGTCCACGGCGCACGCGACGGCGGCCCCCGTCCACGACGACTTCAACGGCGACGGCTATCAGGACCTCGTCGTGGGTGCCCCCTGGGCCACCGTCGGTGGACAGAGCAGGGCGGGCGAGGTGACGGTGATGTACGGCGGCCCGCACGGCCTCTCGACCGCCCGACGGACCGTCATCAGCCGGGCCGGCAACGGGATTCCGGGCAGTCCCGTGAAGGACCAGAAGTTCGGGCAGCAGGTGTCCAAGGGCGATCTGGACGGCGACGGCTACGCGGACCTGGTGATCGGCGTGGGAGTGGGCGCGACCGACTCGGTGATCGTCTGGGGCGGCCCCGGGGGCCTGTCCGGCACCGGCACGTCGATCCCCGCCTCCAACACGCAGACCGGTGACTTCGACGGCGACGGCAAGCCGGACCTGGCCCTGTTCCGCACCGGATACAGCCAGATGGACGACCCGTCCGGTACGACGGGCACGATCTGGAAGGGCCCGGTCACCCGCACCGGCACACCGTCCGGGACCACCGCCATCGACCCCGACGGCTACCTCAAGGTCATCGACATCTGGGACGGCGGCGCCGGGGACGTCAACGGCGACGGCCGCGACGACCTGGCCCTGGAGGCGTACTGCGGCGAGGGCTACTACTGCGCCCAGCTGTACCTCAGCTCGCCCTCGGGCCTGGTCCGCACCGACGAACCGTTCTACGGCTCGGCCACCGCGCTGGGCGACGTCAACGGCGACGGCTACGACGACCTGGTCACCGGGGACTCCCTCAATGAGCGGATCATGGTGGCGTACGGCTCGAAGAGCGGCCTGACCCCGCCCGCCACCTGGAAGTTCTTCTCGCAGAACACCCCCGGCGTGCCGGGCGCGAAGGAGTCGGGCGACAACTTCGGGTGGTCGGTGGCCGTCGGCGACATCACGGGCGACGGTATCGACGACGTGGCCGTGGGCGTCGCGTCCGAGGGCCTCGGCAGCCTGCGGGCCGGGATGGTAAACATCCTCCGCGGCAGCCGCACCGGCCTGACCGGCGCGGGCGCCCAGGGCTTCACCCAGAACACCCCCGGAATCCCCGGCACCGCGGAAAAGGGCGACGACTTCGGCAGCTCCGTCCAGCTCCTCGACATCAACGGCAACGGCTACGCCGACCTGGCGGCCGCGACGGTCCATGAGAACGCGGGGGACGGTGCCGTGTGGGAGCTGCGGGGCCGGCCGACGGGGCTGGTGACGGACGCGGCGCTCGTCTTCGGCGGGAAGGCGGTCGGCGCGGCGTACGCGAAGGCGAGGTTCGGGGACGAGCTGGACTAGCTTCCGCGCGCCTCCGAAAGACACGTGACCTGCGGAAACCGGAACCCGGAAAAAATCTCCGGGGAATTCCGGCGAGTGTGTCGATCCGCCGGCCCCTCGTTCGACGCATGGTTGAAAGGCCGGGAGGAACCCGGCCGGAGAACAGCAGAGAACGACCCGAGGAGTCACCATGCCCCGCTATCTCTCCCTCGTGCAGATCGACGAGAAGACCGCCCCCGCCGAGGGCCCCAGCCCCGAACTGATGCAGCGCATGGGCGAGCTGATCGAGGAGATCACCAAGGCCGGCGTGATGCTCGACACCGCCGGCCTCACCCCGACCGCGCAGGGCGCCCGTGTGCACTGGGAGGGCGGCAAGATCTCCGTGACCGACGGCCCCTTCACCGAGTCCAAGGAGGTCGTCGGCGGCTACGCGCTCATGCAGTGCAAGGACATGGCCGAGGCGATCGAGTGGACGAAGCGGTTCCTGAAGGTGCACGAGGAGTTCTGGACGGTGACGTGCGAGGTGCGGGAGATCGCGGAGGGCTGAGCGGTCCCCGTTCTTCCTCGTACGTCCGTGGCCGGTCCCGGTCTTCCTTGGCCTGAGGTCGCCGGGGGTGTTGCATGGTGGGTTGTGACTCCGGAATCACAGCCCACCGCAGCCCCGCACCGCACCGGTACGGACCCGCACACCACCATCGAGACCGTCTTCCGCATCGAGTCCCCCCGCATCATCGCCGCCGTCGCCCGCACGGTCCGCGACGTCGGCATCGCCGAGGAACTGGCCCAGGACGCCCTCGTTGCCGCCCTCGAACAGTGGCCGAGGGACGGCGTGCCCGACAACCCGGGCGCCTGGCTGATGGCCACCGCCAGGCACCGCGCCGTCGACCTGATCCGGCGCCGCGAGAACTACGCCCGCAAGCTCCAGGAGATCGGCCGCACCCTGGAGACCACGGCCCCGCCCGAGGAACCCGCCGCCCCCGACGACATCGACGACGACCTCCTGCGCCTGGTCTTCACCACCTGCCACCCGGTGCTGTCCCCCGAGGCCCGCACCGCCCTTACCCTGCGCCTCCTCGGCGGCCTGACCACCCCCGAGATCGCCCGCGCCTTCCTCGCCCCCGAACCGACGATCGCCCAGCGCATCGTCCGCGCCAAACGCACCCTGGCGACGAAGAACGTGGCCTTCGAGGTCCCCTACGGCCCCGACCGCGAGGCCCGCCTCGGCTCCGTCCTGGACGTCATCTACCTGATCTTCAACGAGGGTTACGCGGCGACGGCGGGCGACGACTGGCTCCGCCCCGGCCTCTGCGAGGACGCGCTCCGACTCGCCCGCCTCCTCGCCGCCCTGATGCCGAAGGAACCCGAAGTGCACGCCCTGGCCTCCCTGTTGGAGTTCCAGGCCTCCCGCTCGGCCGCCCGCACCGCCCTGAACGGCGACCCCGTCCTCCTCAAGGACCAGAACCGCCGCCGCTGGAACCGCCTGCTCATCGCCCGCGGCATCACCGCCCTCGGCCGCGCGGACGCGGTTGCCACCGGCGCCCCCGGCCCCTACGCCCTCCAGGCCACCATCGCCGCCTGCCACGCCCACGCGTACACCTACGACGAGACCGACTGGCCGACGATCGCCACCCTGTACGGCCTCCTCGCCGCCCGATCCCCTTCCCCCGTCGTGGAGTTGAACCGCGCGGTGGCCGTCTCGATGGCGGAGGGCCCGGCCCCGGCCCTGGAGATCGTCGACACCCTCGCGGCCGAACCCGCCCTGCGCGACTACCACTTGCTCCCGAGCGTCCGCGGCGACCTGCTGCTGCGCCTCGGCCGTACGACGGAGGCGAGGGCGGAGTTCACCCGAGCCGCCGCCCTCGCCCGAAACGAACGCGAACGCCAACTCCTGCTGCGCCGGGCAGAGAAGGAGTCGTAGCTCAGTCGTAGGACAAAGGGGGTACACGGGGCGTCCCCCGGTGCCGGAATTCGACGGACCGTCACATGGTCGGGGACTCGGGGTACTCGGGGGATCAAGACGTGCTGGAGGCTGTCGACGGCCAGATCCTCGCGCTGGACGGAGCGTCGGTCGGCATGTTGCCGTGGCACCTTCGCGTGCCGGGTCACGGGACGAGGCGCTACGTCTGCGACCTCGCCCACGCGGCAAGCCGCCGCGCCCGAGTCCTCCGCGGCCACACCATCGAACCCCTCCCCTGACCAACCGTCAGACAGGGCGCCCGATCAACATGGTCGGCGCCCCCGCCACCCGAGTGAGAAACACCGTCGCCGAGTTGGGCCCCTGAGGCTTCACCTTCTTCCGCAACTCCTCCGGCTCGACAGCGGACCCCCGCTTCTTCACCGTCAGCACCCCCACCCCCCGCTCCCGCAGCACCGCCTTCAACTTCTTCACCCCGAACGGCAGTTGATCGGTGATCTCATAGGCGGAGGCGTACGCGGTCGGCCGTAGCTCATCGGCCGTCACATACGCGATCGTCTCGTCGATGAGCCCGCCCCCCACCTCCTCCGCGACCTCGGCGACGAGATGCGCGCGAATGACCGCACCGTCGGGCTCGTACAAGTACCGCCCCACGGAACGGGCTTCGGGATCAGGCAACCCGCGCCCGTGAAGAACGCGCGGGCCCGGCAGCAGAGTTGCCCGGACGGCCCCCGGCCGCACCCCCGTCCCGAACCACAGCACCGCCTCCTTCACATCACCCCCGTCGGAGACCCACTCCGCCTCGGCCGTCGCCGGGATCGCCTCGTGCGGAACCCCGGGTGCGATCTTCAGCGCGGCGAGCGGGGCCGCCGTAGCCGCGCCGATGGCCCAGGACAGCGGGGGCGAGTACGCCTCCGGGTCGAAGATGCGGCCGCGTCCACCCCGTCGCGCGGGGTCGACGAACACGGCGTCGTACGCGGACGTGTCCACATCCGTGACATCCGCCTCGCGCACCTCGATGAGGTCGGCGAGGCCCAGCGCCTCCGCGTTCGCGCGGGCCACCGCGACGGTCAGCGGGTCGCGGTCGACGGCGAGCACCCGCACCCCCGCCCGTGCGAGCGCGATCGCGTCGCCGCCGATTCCGCAGCAGAGGTCGGCGACGGAGGTCGCGCCCAGGTCCAGCAGCCGGCGGGCGCGGTAGGTGGCGACGCTCGCGCGAGTCGACTGTTCGAAGCCGTTCGGGGTGAAGAACATGCGGTCGGCGTCCTCGGGGGCGAACTTCGCCGCTGCCGCCCGTTGCCGCAGCCGCGCCTGGCCGAGGGCCGCCGAGACGAGGTCGGCGGGGTGCTCGCGGCGCAGCCGGGTCGCGACGGCGAGTTCCTTGGCCGGGTCGGTGCCGCGGACCTCGTCGAGGAGGGCGCGGCCCTCGGGAGTGAGCAGGGCGGCGAAGGCGAGTACGGGGTCGTTCACCGGGTCATTGTGGGCCAGTCGGTGGACGGTGTGCCTCCGGTGGCGGTGTGTTGGCGGTGTCGGCACGGGGATCGGGGCCGGTGCCTGAAAAGATCCGACCCCATGCGAGTAGTCGTACAAAATGACATCAATCGGTCGGTTCAGGACCGGGGAACCGGCGGCAACCGGGGTGGTCGGGGCACTCGGGGTCGGACGACGGGCGTCGCCCGTGGCGTGCTCGCCGCCCTCGCGCTGGCCGCCCTCGTCTCCGGGTGCGGCGGGTCCGGCTCCGGCGCGCCCGTCCACCCGGCCGGCGGCGCGCAGCCGCTGCACGCGCCCCCGGCCCGCGCGCTGGACTCCTATGCGACCAGGTTGCGCGCCGCGTACGCCGCCCGGGTGGCCGCCGCGAAGCGCTGGGGGCTGCCGAAGGTGCCCCTCCAGGCGCCCCCGGCCCCCGCGCACAAGCCGGAGATCACCGCGCGCAAGGGCTTCGAGGTGGACGACCAGGAGGAGTTGAACCTCCCGCCGGTCTTCACCACGATCCCCACCAAGCAGAAGATCGTGTTCCTCACGATCGACGACGGCGAGAACAAGGACCCCGCGTTCCTGCGGATGATGAACGACCTGAAGATCCCGTACACCGCCTTCCTCAGCAACTACCTGGTGAAGGACGACTACGGCTACTTCAAGAAGATGCAGGCCCAGGGCCACACGCTCAACAACCACACCCTCACGCACCCGTACCTGCCGGGCCTGTCGTACGCCGAGCAGAAGCGTGAGATCTGCGGCATGCAGGACATCATGAAGAAGCAGTTCGGCAAGGCCCCGACGGTCTTCCGCCCGCCGTACGGCAACTACAACCACGACACCCTCGTCGCCGCGAAGTCCTGCGGCATCAAGTACGCCCCGATCTGGGACGAGGAGGTGTTCGTCGACCACTGGGAGTACCGAGAGTGGGACCAGGACCTGCACCCCGGTGACATCGTCCTGACGCACTTCCGGGGCCGTGACGAGTGGAAGGGCACGATGGTCGACGACATGCGCCGCTTCCTGGGCAAGGTCACCGCCGAGGGGTACGCGGTGGCCCGCCTGGAGGACTACCTGTGAGGGTTCGGGTACCGGTGGCCGTCGTCCTGGCGGCCACCCTCCTCGCCGGTTGCGCCCAGTCCGTCGACCCCATCGAACGGCTCGGCAAGAAGGCCGCCCAACGCGTCCACCCGCACGGCCCGACCCGCGAACAGCCGTACCGCCACTGGGGTTTGACGGCCCCCCTGGCCCC